>RDRZ01000019.1 GCA_003709165.1 Flavobacteriaceae bacterium PRS1 | reverse complement strand
GCTTCTCCTTGGGTAACTACACGAACATTACATTTTTTTATTACTAATATTGTAATTGAAGGAGAATTTAATGAGGATAAAATTAAACAAGCCGAATTAGATGATTATGGCGATGCAGCAGGAGATGATTACTTAGATTTTTTTGATATCGATATTTTATAATGAAAACATTTCCAGTTAAATATTTTGATGGAAAATCTTCAAAACCATTTGATGCCTTACTCACTATCTTTCCAAATTATTGGAATGTTTCTATAAAAGAAGAGGATTTTTCAAACATTATTAAATGGGAAATAGAGCATATTAAATCTTCACAGGTTTATACGCAAAAAATTAAAAGTTTTAGTTATGGCAATTATCCTTTTCAGTATATAGAATATCAAGGCGACGATATTTTAATTGAAATAGAAAAATTCCAAGAGCAAAAAAAACTATGCAATAAAACAGATAGTTTCTTGCATAAATTTGGGGCAAAATCAGTAGCAATGTTAATGTTGGCTATTGTTACTTTTTCTGGACTAATGTATTTTTATGTAATCCCCAATGTTGCTGAAAAATTCGCCGAGAATATTGACAGCACTTATGTTATAGCGTTTGGAAACTATATTTTTGACCCTTTAAAACCCGAACTCAATATCGACGATGAACGTTCAGCAGTATTACAAGAATTTACAAATCAATTAACGTTAGATTCAGAATATCCAATAGAAGTTTATGTTGCCAAAATCGATGAGCTTAATGCTTTTGCAATGCCAGGAGGGAAAATAGTAATATTTTAGGGCTTGCTGGATGAGCTTACAAATGCATCACAATTAGCAGCCTTATTGGGGCATGAAGTTGCCCATATAAAAAAGCGACATGCATTGAAAAATGTGAGCAGAAACCTATCGGGGTATTTGTTTATATCCATTTTATTTGGAGATATTAATGGAATTTCAACAATTTTAATTGAAAATGCGCACATGTTTAAGCAAATGAGTTTTTCGAGAATTTTAGAAAGACAGGCCGATGAAGAAGGTATAGAAATGCTTATAAATAATGGAATTAATCCAAAAGGGATGCAAGAATTATTTCAGATTTTAAAAGATGAAACTAAAACTAATATGTATAAAGAATTTAAATATATATACAGTCACCCTTTATTAAATGAAAGGATTGATTATATTAAATCTAAAATTGAAAATTTGGAATATGATTCTGAAACAAACAATAAATTAGAAAAATTATTTAATAAACTTCAAAATTAAAGCCAAATGAAAAACATCATCATAACAGGAACCAGTAGAGGCATAGGTTTGGAAATGGTTAAACATTTTGCCCAAGCGGGGCATACTATTTTGGCATTATCCAGAAACGAAAAACCTGTGAAGGAGTTAAAATTAGATAATGTCACTTCATTTTCATTCGATTTATGCCAACTTGAAGATTACAAAAAAGTTAAGACATTTATTTCTTCTGAATGGAAACAAGTCGATATTTTAATTAATAACGCTGGTGTTTTGATAAACAAACCTTTTGCCGAAACAACTCTGGAAGATTTTGAAATCTTGTATAAAACAAATGTTTTCGGACTTGCCGAAATGACACGAATTGTTTTGCCGTATATGAAAAAGGATAGTCATGTAGTTAGCATAAGCTCTATTGGCGGCGTGCAAGGCAGTGTAAAATTCCCTGGGCTTGCTGCTTATAGCTCTAGTAAAGGTGCAGTAATTACACTAACCGAATTGTTAGCCGAAGAATATAAAGACTCTGGGCCATCATTTAATGTGTTGGCACTGGGTGCAGTACAAACCGAAATGTTAGCACAGGTATTTCCCGATTATAAAGCAAAAACAACAGCTAAAGAAATGTCAGAGTATATTTGCGAATTCGCTTTAACAGGAAATAAATATTACAATGGTAAAATGCTGCAGGTTTCTAATTCTACACCTTAGTATTTTATAAAAATTAAAAAACAGTACTGTTAAACATTGCTATTTTTCTGTCGGCGGTAGTCAAATAATGTTTCATCAAATTTGCTGTCATACAGGAATGTATAGGCAGAATAATCAAAACATCTCCAATAGAATAATTATTAATTTCAGAATCTAGAACTTTTACAACTCCATGTTCTTGAGATAAACTTTTAATATAAGTTTCAGGAACTAAATCACTCCATCCATTTTCTTCCTGTTTAACAACTTTACCATAAATTGTGACATCATTCTCGTCTGTTATGCTTTCTTTTGAAAAATGAATACCTCCTCCATAAACCACAATCTCATTTCTGTTTTTATGAATAGCAACAATAGGACAAGCCATTGCAACGGTAATATCTTCAATTTTACAAGCTCCTATTAGATATTGCATAACGTCGTAAAACACAAAATTCCCTGGGCGTATTTCATCAATTCCTGAAAAATCATCAGCCAAACTACAACTAGGTGTGTCTCCATAAGACAGTATTAAATCAGGATATTGTGCTTTAAAAATAGCTTTTAAATCTACAAGTACATTTTTACTCTTTTGATGTATTTTTAATACTTCAGTTTTGCTTCTGCTTTTGTAAGTATGTCCAGCATGTCCTAAAAATCCTAAAAATATTAGTGTATCACTATCATGTGATACTTCTAATATCGATTCAATAGTATCAATTTTAGAAGGCATTATTCCTGTACGGTTAGTGCCGACATCTATTTTAATAAAAAAGTCAATTTTGAATTTTAAGTGTTCAGCTAAAAATTGTGCTACTTCTATAGATTCAACTAAAAGGTTAAGCTGAATTTTTTCAGCAAGCGCATTAATGGTATCAATCTCTAATATATTAACAGGAAATGCTACGGTAATGTCACTCCATTCTTCAGCAAAATAGATAGCCATTTCAAGCGATGACACTGTTATTTTATTCACGCCAACTTCCTTAAACCATTGTCCGATTTCTAAGGATTGATGTGTTTTAAAATGAGGTCTTAAATCAACTTGATGAAGTTGTGCTCTAGAGAACATATTTTGAATATTTTTTTTGCAATTATATTCGTCTAGTAATAAAGTTGGTTTGGTAATCTTCATGATTTAATTCTTTTTTTCATATAAAGCAATTAACCCTAAAATAGGTCCTATTGCAAGAATAATATAAACATATTTTGGATTCCATGAGACATTAAGAATATTAATCAATTGAATGCTTAAGATAGTTATTGAAAACCCTATACAGTTTACAATAGTTAAGGCAGTACCTTTTGATTCAGGTAATGCATTTTGAGCAACTAATGTAGAAAATAAAGGAGAATCTGCTATTACTACCATTCCCCAGAAAATTAGAAAAATTATAAGTGCAGGACTATAGTTTGTACTTAATAGAAAAGGTGAAATTAAACAACAAATGCAAGATAATAATAGTGCCGTAGTTGCTATTTTTTTAGCTCCAAATAACTGGGATAGATAACCTCCAATAACACAAGCTATGCCTCCAACTCCAATAATGATAAAAGATAGTATAGGAATATTAAATGTTACATTTGGATGTGTTACTGAATAATTTTTTAAAATTACAGGAACAAAAGCCCAAAAAGCATAAAGTTCCCACATATGTCCAAAATATCCAAATGCTGCTGAACGAAATTTCTTAATCTTAAAAACTTTTAGCCATGCACTAAAATCAAATTTCTGATTGGACTTTCTGTAAGGACCATTAGGTACAAAAAGAAACATTAAAAGACCTCCTACACAGGCCAAACAAGACGTAAAAATTATAACTACACGCCAAGGAAATCCAATAGTGAGTCCTTTTAATAAATGTGGAAATGCAGTTCCTATAACAAGCGCTCCAACAAGAAAGCCTAAAGATTTACCTAATCCTTTTTGATAATAATCGGCAGCAATTTTCATTCCCACAGGATAAATTCCAGCAAGAAAAAAACCGGTTAAAAATCTAAATGATAATAGACTAAAAACTGTATTGTTCTCAATAATTACTCCAAGATTAAAGAGACTACCAATTATAGCACAAACAAAGAATACTTTTGATGGTGAATAACGGTCTGCTATTGTTAGAAGGGCAAAAATTAGTGTTCCTGCAATAAATCCTAATTGTACCGAAGAAGTTAAATAACCTAAAGCAGTTGCATCAAGTTGAAATGCGTTTACCAAATCATTCATAACGCCATTACCAGCAAACCATAGTGAAGTACAACAAAATTGAGAAATGACTATTATTGGAAGCACCCATTTTACTTTATTCATAACTCTCATTGTTTCGATTCAATTGATTACAATATGAAATTAAAACTAAATTAACGGTTTTTTTCTGTTTAAGTATTATAAACCATTATTTTTGTAGTAATGCAAAACACACTTCAACAATATATTCCTCAAAAAGCTTTGCAAGAAGTTTTACAACTTTTAAAGCATGATAATTTAACCGTTAAAATTAAAAAGGAACGTAAAACACGTCATGGAGATTATAAAAGACTGTCAAATGGAAAGCATCAAATAACAATAAATTCTAACTTAAATTCTTATCGGTTTTTAATTACATTAATACATGAGATTGCACATTTTGAAGTCTATAAACAATATGGCAGATTTATAAAACCTCACGGAATTGAATGGAAGCATAGCTTTCAGCACCTTATGTTGCCCTTTATAAATCCAGAAATTTTCCCGATAGAATTATTACCACTTATAGCAAATCACTTTAAAAACCCGAAAGCAAGTAGTGACACAGATTCAAAATTAGCTTTGGCATTAAAACAATTTGATGTACCTAATAATAAAACGTATATTTTTGAAGTGCCTTTTGGGAGTACATTTAAGCTTTATAACGGAAAAGTGTTTACTAAAGGCAGCAAACGTGTAAAGCGTTTTGAGTGCGTTGAGATTAATACAGGAAAATTGTATCTTTTCAATCCAAATGCAGAAGTGCAATTACTCGAGTAATGAGGTTTCCACGAAAGTAGGAATCTCATAAAATGAAACGAAAATATGATAGTCATACGAATTCACAATATTTAATCATTTCAAAAACAATTAGTGCATTCGTGGCAAAAAATATATAACTAAATAAAAACAGATTCCTGCCTCCCATAGCTATCGGGAGCAGGAATGACAAAAATCTGTCAATGAATAAAAATTATTATGCCATATTAATGGCTGGAGGAGTTGGTTCAAGATTTTGGCCAGTAAGTACGCAAGATTTTCCGAAACAGTTTCACGATATGTTAGGGACTGGAAAAACGCTCTTGCAAAAAACATTTAGTCGTTTAAGGCGATTAATTCCTAGTGAAAATATTTTCATTTTAACGAATGAACGTTATAATGATTTGGTATTTCAGCAATTGCCAGAAGTGACCAAACGCCAGGTGGTTTTAGAACCAGCAATGCGTAATACTGCACCTTGTATTTTATATGCATCTTTAAAAATTCAGAAAGAAAATCCAAATGCTGTTATGATTGTTGCACCAAGCGATCATTGGATTGAAGATGAAACGACATTTACTAAAAATGTGCAACAAGCTTTCGATTTTTGCTCTCAAAATGATGCCTTAATGACACTTGGTATTACACCAACATTTCCAAATACTGGTTATGGTTATATAGAATACGACAAGTCAACAAATGATGACATTAAACCAGTAAATCAGTTTAGAGAAAAGCCAGATTATGAAACAGCAAAAGAGTTTATT
Organism: Flavobacteriaceae bacterium PRS1; assembly: GCA_003709165.1. Lineage (GTDB taxonomy): Bacteria > Bacteroidota > Bacteroidia > Flavobacteriales > Flavobacteriaceae > PRS1. The sequence continues at coordinate 37,386 of RDRZ01000019.1, read as the reverse complement.
GAACAGGGGAATTTTCTTTGGAATGCTGGTATTTTTATTTGGAGTGTTAATAGTGTTGTGAAAGCATTTCGAAATAATCAGTCCGAATTATTTGAATTATTTCAAAGCGGAATTGAAGTGTATAATACCGATTTAGAAAAGGACTTTGTTCACGATAATTATGGAAAAGCCGAAAACATCTCTGTAGATTATGCTATTATGGAAACATCTACAAACGTATTTGTGCTTCCAGCCGAATTCGATTGGAATGACCTCGGAACTTGGGGAAGCCTCTACGATAAATTAGATAAAGATGATAATGAAAATGCGGTAGTAAATGCGAGAGTTTTAACCGAAGATGCTTCAGGAAATATGATAAGAACCAAAGCCGATAAGATTGTAGTTATTGATGGCTTACAGGATTATATTATTGTAGATAATGATGACGTTTTATTGATCTATCCTAAAGCAAAAGAACAAGACATTAAAAAAGTGCTGCAAAAAGTTAAGAACAAGTTTGGAGAAAAGTACATATAGGTATTTTTAATTATTTGCGATTTGACTTTGTCAAAAAAAACGTCGAACTTCGTTTAACAGTTGCTAATAAGAATTTAAACTCTGATTAGCTTAATATTAAACGAATTTTCTAATAAAAGAATAATAATCAGTGCCTTTCTTCAATATACATTTGCCGTACTTTTTTCATTAAATTAGAAGAATACACAAAATTGGTAACCACTTCGTTATCGGTTTTGAAAATGGTTTCTTTAGAGCCTTCCCAGGCTTTAACACCATCTATTAAAAAAATAATTTTCTCACCAATTTCCATAACCGAATTCATGTCGTGAGAGTTAATTACAGTAGTAATATTGTATTCGTCTGTTATTTCCTGGATAAGGTTATCGATTATAATAGCAGTTTTTGGATCGAGTCCAGAATTGGGTTCATCACAAAATAAATATTTTGGATTGTTTACAATTGCTCTTGCAATGGCAACACGTTTTCGCATACCTCCAGATGCTTCACTTGGCATCTTATAATGCGCATCGGCAAGATTAACTCGTTTTAGAACCACGTCTGCTCTATCTTCCATTTCGCTCTTATTCATATTGGTAAACATACGTAGTGGAAACATTACATTTTCGGCAATCGTCATAGAATCAAACAAAGCGCTACCTTGAAATACCATTCCTATTTCGGCTCTTAAATCGCTTTTTTGATTTTTGGTTAGGTTAGAATAAATTTTTCCATCGTAAGAAATACTACCTTTTTCATAAGCAAATAAACCTAATAAGCATTTTAAAAAAACGGTTTTTCCTGAACCGCTTGCACCAATAATAAGATTGGTTTTTCCTTTATCGAACGTGGTACTTATACCTTTTATTATAAGCGTATCGTTAAATGATTTATATAGATCTTTAACAACTATCATGAAGTTAATAACATTTGAGTTAATATATAGTTTAACAGGATTATCATTATACTCGTCCACACAAATGAAGTAGTGCTTGCTTTACCAACCTCTAATGCACCACCTTTCATATAATATCCATAAAACGAAGGAATGGTAGCCAAGACAAAAGCAAAAACAAAAGTCTTGATAAAAGAATATACAATATGAAACGGAATAAAATCCAATTGTATTCCTATAATGAAATCTTCTAGTGTGCTAAAACCACCATATACACAAGCTGCCATTCCGCCAAGAATGCCTAAAAATATAGCAATAGAAATAGCAAATGGATACAACATTAATGCAATAACTTTAGGGAAAACTAAATAATTTAATGAGTTAATTCCCATAACTTCCAATGCATCTATTTGTTCGGTAACTCTCATAGTGCCAATACTGGAAGTAATAAAAGACCCTACTTTTCCAGCCATGATAATGGAGATAAATGTTGGAGCAAACTCTAAAATAATGGATTGCCGGGTGGCAAACCCAACCAAATATTTAGGAATTAATGGATTGGTTATGTTTAATGCTGTTTGTATAGTAATTACGCCACCAACAAAAAATGAAATAAAGGCAACAATACCGAGAGAATCGATAATTAAATCGTCGATATCTTTTAAAATTAAATGTTTCATTACCGACCATTTTGTGGGTTTGCGAAACATATCTTTTACCATCAAAAAATAAAGCCCAATATTATGGAGGTATGTCATAAGTAAATAAGTTAGTGCTAAAATAAAGAAATACTATTATTTAATGATTAATTAAAATAATAAAGATTAAAAATTAAGTTCGAACAATAAGTGTAGCAGGAAAGCTTTTGGTAAAAGTGTTAAATTAAAATTGGTCTTTTACTTCCATGTTAGTGTTTTCAATATAGTTTAATAACTCGTCTTTGCCGATAATTTTTGAAGAAGATGTTATAAAAAAATTTGGCATTTCTTCCCAGGTTTCTAAAAGAACGGCTTTATAATCCTGAATGTGATTTCCTACAGCTTTAGGCTTCAATTTATCTGCTTTAGTAAACACTATTGAAAACGGAATGATATGCTCACTTAACCATTCCATAAATTTTAAATCTAAGGGTTGAGGTTTATGTCGAATATCAATGAGTACAAATGCAGATACAAGTTGTTTTCGTTGTTTAAAATATGAAGTTATAAATTTTTGAAATATTTTTTTTGAAGACTTAGATACTCTTGTATAGCCATAGCCAGGTAAATCGACTAAATACCAATTATTATTAATAATAAAATGATTGATAAGTTGCGTTTTTCCTGGTCGTCCAGAAGTTTTAGCCAGACTTTTACGATCTGTAAGCATGTTTATTAAAGAAGATTTTCCAACATTACTTCTGCCAATAAAAGCATATTCCGGTAAGTTATTACTGGGACATTTATTAACGTCTTGATTACTTATAACAAATTCGGCAGACTTGATTTTCATATTTATTTCCCACAATAGCGAGAATCAGTATAATTAAATTATTAAAATTTAAGATTTAAAAAACAGGTATTAACTTAAAATTTCCTATCGCTTAACCATTTAAAAAGTATTTGGTTGAATTCTTTCGGGCGTTCCATCATTGCAGCATGTCCACATTTATCTATCCAAAACAAATCGGAATCTGGTAAAAGTTCTTGAAAGACCTCAGCGACTTCTGGAGGAGTTACAACATCGTTTTTCCCCCAAATAATGCAGGTTGGGGTTTTCATATTTGGAAGGTCTTTAGACATATTATGACGAATCGCACTTTTGGCAATAGCAAGCGTTTTAATAAGTTTATTTCGGTCATTTACAATTTCATAAACTTCATCTACAATTTCTTTTGTAGCAACTTTCGGATCGTAAAACACATCTTGGGCTTTTTTCTTAATAACTTCATAATCGCGTCTTTTAGTATAACCACTTCCCATTGCACTTTCATATAATCCAGAGCTTCCTGTAATAATCAATGCTTTAACTTTTTCAGGATAAATTTTTGTATGATATAATGCAATATGTCCACCTAAGGAATTGCCTAATAAAATAACATTATCAAAATCTTTATAAATTATAAAATCAAATAAATACTTAGCGAAACTCTTTACATTGGTCTTTAAAAGAGATTTGGTATATAATGGCAACTTTGGAATAACAACTTTAAACCCATTATTACTAAAAAAGTCCGTAACACCATCAAAGTTACTTAAGCCTCCCATTAAACCATGGAGGATTATAATTGGAGTGCCTTCTCCAACTTCAATATAACTATAATTGCTTTCTTTTTTTAAAGTGTATGCCATGTATTCATTGTCGTTTCAATAAAAACAAATCTACATAATTTTTATTTAAGGGAACTTTTGAGAATTCCATTGATACTTCAATATTGTTAATTAATAATTTCAATGTTCAACCATTTGATATTTAGTCTTTAAAGAATTTGGATTCCTGTTTTTAAACGAATTATTATGCTTTTAATAGAAAATTATTAACAATGTGGTAAAAAGTGGTAAAAAGTGGTAAAATTTTTATTAGATTTGATACCTATACAATTAAACCAACTAAACTTTGAATTCACTTATAGGAACATACGAATGTAAAGTTGATGCTAAAGGCAGACTTATGTTGCCATCAGCTTTAAAAAAGCAGTTGTCTCATGTAGTTCAAGGAGGTTTTGTTTTAAAACGAGCCGTTTTTCAGTCGTGTTTAGAGTTATACCCAATGAGTGAATGGGAAGCTTTGATGCAAAAAGTAAATAAACTAAATCGCTTTAAAAAGAAGAATAACGATTTTATTCGTCGGTTTACAGCTGGAGTTAAATTTATCGAGATGGATGCTTCGGGACGTTTACTTATACCAAAAGATTTAATTGCTTTTGCAGGCATCTCAAAAGAGATTGTAGTGTCTTCAGCAATAAATATAATTGAGATTTGGGATAAAAACAATTATGAAAAATCAATAGATAGTGCAGCAATAGATTTTGCAGATTTAGCCGAAGAGGTAATGGGACAAGACGATGAAGGCGATGGAATATCATAATCCGGTATTGTTAAAAGAAACTGTTGACGGTTTAAATATTATTGAAGATGGAGTTTATGTAGATGTAACTTTTGGAGGTGGAGGACACAGTAAAGAAATCCTAAATAGATTAGGAAAAAACGGAAAGTTAATAGCCTTCGATCAAGATCAAGACGCTCTTTTAAATACAATTGATGATAGCAGATTTACATTAATAAATGAAAATTTTAGATACGTAAAACGATTTTTAAGATTTTATGGTGTAAAAGCAGTTGATGGTATTCTTGCCGATTTTGGAGTGTCTTCACATCAGTTTGATGTTCCAAAACGTGGTTTTTCAATACGCTTTGAGGCAGATCTAGATATGAGGATGAATCAACAAGAAATACTATCAGCATATACAGTTATTAACGAGTATGATGAGCAACAATTAAGGCAAGTGTTTTGGCAATATGGCGAATTGAGAAATGCACCAGCATTGGCAAAAACGATAGTTTTAAATAGAGAGGAAGACGATATAATAACAACAGAGCAGTTAAAGAACGTGTTAAAAAAGCATCTTCCTGCTTATAAAGAAAACAAAATTTTGGCTCAAATCTACCAAGCGATTAGAATAGAAGTTAATCAAGAAATTGAAGTGTTAAAAGAGTTTTTATTACAAACGCCAGATTTGTTAAAAACAGGAGGTAGAATAAGTTTTATATCCTATCACTCGTTAGAAGATAGATTGGTAAAACGTTTTATAAGAAATGGAATGTTTGAAGGTGAGCCTGAAAAAGATATGTTTGGAAATTTTACTGTTCCGTTAAAAAAAATAGGAAAATTAATTATCCCAACACAAGAAGAAATAAAAATAAATAACAGGGCAAGAAGTGCAAAATTAAGAATAGCAGAAAAAATATAAACATAAAAAGCAAAAATTAGTTTTTCCCTTTGGAAAAACGTCTCGAAGAGACAGAGAAGCATGAAAAAAAGTATAAACAGCATTTTAAGAGGAAAAATTTTAATAAGCGACGATTCGTTTAAAAACTGGAGGTTGATACTTTTTTTGTCATTTCTCGCTGTTATCATGATTGCAAGCTCGCATAGTGCAGATAGAAAAGTGTACAAGATTGCAAAATTAAACGAAGACGTTAAAGAGTTGCGTTCAGCTTTTGTAGAGGGACGCTCGAAATTAATGAAATTGAAAATGGAATCTTCAGTCATAAAAAAATTAGCAGACAAAGGATTATCTCCATCAGAGATACCACCAAAAAAGATAAAAGTAAAATCACAAAATTAAAGTTAGCACTTGGCAATAAACGAGAAGAACATATTAAACCGATTGTATTTTGTAGCAGGATGTATGTTTATCTTCTCACTTTTGGTAGTTTATAAATTGATTGATATACAATTTGTTCAAGGCAATCAATATAAGGAGTTAGCCGAAAAGAGAACTATAAAAAATATTGTCATTCCTGCAAATAGAGGCAATGTGTATTCTGCAGATGGTAGTTTGTTAGCAACATCAGTTCCAAAATATGATATTAGGATTGATGCCATAACACCATCAAATAAAAATTTCGAAAAATATTTAAAACCCTTATGTGAAGCTTTATCAAAGTTTCATGGAAAATCTTCAGCCTATTATCAACAAAACATAAGAAAAGCAAGAGCTAATAAAAATAGATATTATTTACTCGCTAGAAACCTTGGCTATTCAGATTATTTGAAGTTTAGAAATTTTCCACTATTAAAACTAGGAGCTTTTAGTGGAGGATTAATTGTTGAGCAAACTACAAAAAGAGAGTATCCAATGGGAGGAATTGCACAGCGCACTATTGGTTACGAAAGAATTGATGAAGATGGTAATGTAACGCGACCGGGAATAGATGGAGCATTTGGTGTAAAATATTTAAGAGGAGTAAATGGAATCCGTTTAAAACAAAAAATAGGGAAAGGACAATGGAAACCTATACAAGATTTTAATCAAGTAGAACCTCAAGATGGATATGATGTCTATACAACCATCGACGTGAATATTCAAGATATAGCCCATCACGCATTATTGGAACAGCTTGAATATTTTAGTGCAGACCATGGATGTGTTGTTGTTATGGAAACCAAAACAGGCGAAATTAAAGCAATTTCAAATCTTGGTAGAACTTCTAAAGGAACCTATTACGAACGGTTGAATTATGCAGTAGGCGAATCTCACGAACCAGGATCTACATTTAAACTTATGGCAATGGTCGCCGCACTTGAAGATAAGGTGATCGACACAAGCGATGTGATAGATACAGGAAAAGGTGTGCTTTCATTTTATGGTCGCAAAGTACGGGATTCAAAAAATGGAGGGTATGGTAAAATTTCGGCAGCTCGAGCTTTTGAGGTGTCTTCAAATACTGGATTGGTTAAACTAATTAATAATAGTTATAAAAATAATCCAACAAAGTTTGTGGATAGGCTCTACAAAATGGGATTGAATAATAAACTCGATTTGCCAATTATAGGCGAAGGAGTTCCATTCATTCCACATCCAAGCGACAAAAAAGAATGGGACGGTTTAGACCTTCCTTGGATGGCTTTTGGTTATGGTGTATCATTAACTCCTTTACAAATTTTAACGTTTTACAATGCTATTGCTAATGATGGGGAAATGGTAAAACCACGATTTTTAAGAGATGTAAAAGAATTTAGCAAAGTTATTGTGCATTTTGAAAAAGAGGTGATTAATCCATCAGTATGCTCATTAGAAACAGCAAAGAAGGTACAACAAATGATGAAAAATGTTATCGAAAAAAAGCATGGTACTGCGCATAATATTTATTCACCAAATTTTTCAATGGCAGGAAAAACAGGAACCTGTCAAACAGAATATTGGATAGAATCTAAACGATATATTTCATCGTTTGTTGGTTATTTTCCGGCAGACAATCCTAAATATTCGTGTATCGTAGTTATTCATAAGCCCGACTATAAAAAAGGATATTATGGTAGCACTGTTGCCGCTCCTGTATTTAAGAAAATTGCTCAAAAGATTTATACAGATACTCCGGTTATTGATACTGTTGAAAATTTAGATGAAAAGTCTGCCATTGTAGAACAAAGCTATGAAGCCTATTATAAAACAGCACAGAAATATAAAACAATAATGCCAAATGTTGAAGGTATGCCAGCTATGGATGCTATTACACTACTTGAAAATATGGGAATGAAAGTAAAACTTATAGGAAGTGGAAAAGTGATAAAGCAATCGGTTGCTAAAGGAATTAAAATAAGGAAAAATCAAATAGTAGTATTAGAATTGTCTTGACAGAATTAAAAAACATATTGTATAAAGTTACTCTCAACGCTGTTGTTGGAAGTACAAGTATTGCTATAAACGAGATACATTTTGATTCTCGTAATGTTAGTAATAACGATGTGTTTGTAGCTATTAAAGGCACAATTTCTAATGGTCATAATTATATAGACACTGCAATCCAGCAAGGTGCTATTGCAATTGTTTGCGAAAAAATTCCAGATAATTGTATTGAAAATGTCACTTATGTTGAAGTTGATAACTCAAGCAAAGCATTGGCAGTTATGGCATCAAATTATTATGATGTCCCTTCTGAAAACTTAAAACTTGTTGGTGTTACAGGAACAAATGGTAAAACAACAATTGTTTCATTATTATATCAGTTGTTTAAAAAGGCAGGTTATAAGGTTGGTTTGCTTTCGACAGTAAATATTTTTGTAAATGATAAGAAATATAAGGCAACGCATACAACTCCAGATCCTTTAACTATAAACAAGTATTTAAAAGAAATGAATACTGAAGGCGTTGAGTTTTGCTTTATGGAAGTGAGCTCTCATGGCATTCATCAAAACAGAACTGAAGGTTTGCATTTTGAAGGTGGCGTATTTACCAACTTATCTCACGATCATTTAGATTATCATGAAACCTTTGCTGCTTATCGTGATGTTAAAAAATCATTTTTCGATAAGCTACCAAAATCTGCTTTTTCATTAGTAAATATTGATGATAAAAATGGTTTGGTTATGATGCAAAATACGGCATCTAAAAAATATACCTATGCTTTAAAAAGTTATGCTAATTACAGAGCTCAAATTTTAGAAAATCAGCTCAACGGACTTCTTCTTAAAATTAATGACAACGAAGTTTGGACTAAATTAATCGGCAAATTTAATGCATATAATCTACTCGCTATTTATGGAACTGCAGATTTATTAGGATTAGAAAGTGTTGAAATACTTCGTTTGATTAGCGATTTGGAAAGTGTAAGCGGTCGTTTTGAATATCTTATTTCAGAAGAAAATATTACGGCAATAGTTGATTATGCACACACTCCGGATGCTTTAAAAAATGTGTTAGAAACCATAAATAGTATTCGTACAAAAAATGAGGATTTAATAACTGTTGTTGGGTGTGGTGGAGATCGTGACAAAGCCAAACGACCAAAAATGGCACATATAGCTTCCGTTTTAAGCACCAAAGTAATTTTTACAAGCGATAATCCGAGATCAGAAGTTCCAGAAGTAATTATAGAAGATATGGAAGCTGGAGTAGAACCGCAAAATTTCAAAAAAACAATGTCGATTGTCGATAGAAAACAAGCAATAAAAACAGCTTGTCAACTCGCCAATGCTAACGATATAATTCTAATTGCAGGAAAAGGTCACGAAACATATCAAGAAGTAAATGGTGTAAGAACCGATTTTAACGATTATAAAATAGTAGAAGAATTTTTAAAACAATTACAGAAATAATATGCTGTATTATTTATTTGAATATTTAGAAAAAGAATTCCAATTTCCAGGAGCATCATTGTTTGGTTATATAACCTTTAGAGCAGCGGTTGCAATAATTATGTCCTTGCTTATATCTACTGTTTTCGGTAAACGAATAATAAACTATTTACGCAAAAAACAAGTTGTAGAAACCATTCGGGATTTAGGACTCGAAGGGCAACAGGAAAAAGTTGGTACACCAACAATGGGAGGAATTATTATAATTCTATCGACTTTAATTCCAGTGTTATTGGTAGCGAAATTAGATAACATCTATATCATCCTTCTTATTGTAACAACGGTTTGGATGGGAACAATTGGGTTTATAGACGATTATATAAAGAAATTTAAACAAGACAAAAAAGGCTTAAAAGGACAATTCAAAATTCTTGGGCAAGTTGGTCTCGGAATTATTGTAGGAGCCACATTATATTTTCATGATGATGTAACAATAAAACAGCAATTAACTCAAACAGAAAAACAAGAACTAGTAGTATCTGGTACATCACAAGTAAAACAATTTAAAGCCGAAGAAAAATCAACAAAAACATCAATTCCATTTGTAAAAGGAAATGAATTTGATTATGCCGATTTAATTACTTGGATTAACCCAAACCTGGAAAAATATGCTTGGGTAATATTTATTTTGGTTGTCATTTTTATAATCACAGCAGTATCCAATGGAGCAAATCTCACAGATGGAATAGATGGTCTTACAGCAGGCACTTCTGCAATTATTGTACTCACATTAGGGGTTTTCGCCTGGGTTTCTGGTAATACCATTTTTTCAAATTACCTCAACATTATGTACATCCCAAGAGTGGAAGAAATTACCATTTATATAGCAGCTTTTGTAGGAGCTCTCATTGGGTTTTTATGGTACAATACGTATCCAGCACAAGTATTTATGGGAGATACTGGCAGTTTAACTATTGGTGGAGTTATAGCAGTAATTGCAATTGCAGTTCGTAAAGAATGGTTAATCCCATTGTTGTGTGGTGTTTTTCTGGCAGAAAATTTATCTGTCGTTATGCAAGTAAGCTGGTTTAAATATACCAGAAAGAAGTATGGCGTAGGACGGCGCATTTTTAAAATGTCGCCATTACATCATCACTTTCAAAAATTGGGACATCATGAAAGTAAAATAGCAACACGATTTTGGATTATCGGAATCTTACTTGCAATACTTACGATTGTAACATTGAAAATTAGATAAACGAGTTATGAGTTATGAGTTATGAGTTATGAGTTATGAGTTAAAAGTTAAAAGTTAAGAATTGAAAGAAGCTAACAAATTGTTTTCAATTAGTGTCGCATCAATCAAAACAATGAGAAATCGTAAATCAAAATCGTGAATCGATTAGTCATATTAGGAGCAGGAGAAAGTGGGATTGGTACAGCGCTTTTAGGAAAAGAAAAAGGATATGAAGTATTTGTTTCAGACATAGGAAAGATTAAACAAAAATATAAAGACGTTCTTTTAAATAATGAGATTGAATGGGAAGAGCAACAGCATTCAGAAGATAAAATTTTAAATGCTGATCTAGTAATGAAAAGTCCTGGGATTCCTGATAAAGTGGCTTTAGTGCAAAAACTGATTGCTAATAATATTTTGGTTGTTTCTGAAATTGAATTTGCATCAAAATTTACTAAAGCAAATCTTATCGGAATTACTGGAACCAATGGAAAAACTACTACTACAATGATGTTATACCAGATATTAAAAAACGCAAATTTAAATATTGGCATGGCAGGAAACATTGGAGATAGTTTTGCCAAACAAGTTGTACAGCACAATTTTGAGCATTACGTGTTAGAGTTAAGTAGTTTTCAGTTAGATGGAATTGAAAGTTTTAAACCACACATTGCCATAATTACCAATATTACACCAGACCATTTAGATAGATACGATTATAAGTTTGAAAATTACATTGCTTCAAAATTTAGAATTGCAATGAATCAAACTAAAGATGATTATTTAATCTATGATGCCGACGATGACGTGATAGTAAATCACTTAAAAACGAATCCAGTTCAATCAACACTATTACCATTTTCATTAACAAAAAAAATAGAAAATGGAGCCAGTTTAGAAAAAAATAATATAAAAATAACAATAGCAAATAACCAAATAATTATGCCAACAGCAAACTTAATTTTAGAGGGAAAACACAACATTAAAAACGCCATGGCAGCTTTAACTGTGGCACATTTATTAAAAATAAGAAAGCACACAATTCGCGAAAGTTTAGAAAATTTTCAAGGAGCAGAACATCGTTTAGAACAGGTGCTTTGTATAAATAAAGTGCAATATATCAACGACTCAAAAGCAACAAATATCAACGCTACTTATTACGCCTTAGAGTGTATGGATGCTCCAACAGTTTGGATAGTTGGAGGCGAAGACAAGGGAAACAACTACAAGGCTTTATTTCCTTTCGTGAACGAAAAAGTAAAGGCTATTATTTGTCTTGGAGTCGATAACAAAAAGTTGTTAGAAACATTTGGGAATATGGTAGACATTATAGTTGAAACTCAGTTTATGAGTGAAGCTATTAAAATAGCCTATAAAATAGCCGAAGCAGGAGACAATGTATTGTTATCACCAGCTTGTGCAAGTTTCGATTTATTTGAAGATTATGAAGACAGGGGAAGACAATTTAAAGAAGCAGTTAGAAACCTATAAACAATAAACTAGAATAAGATTCTCTCCTTGTGAGAGATGTCACGGAGTTACAAAAAGCTTCTAAATAGAGAAAATTATTAATAATTAAATTCTTTCCCTTTGGGAAATCGAAGATTCGACGAAACAAATAATTTAAAAATAGACTCGTAAGAGTCAAAGATGTCTCGAAGAGACAGAAATTAATATTAAATTATAACTAATATAATTCTCCCCAAATTGGGGAGATGACCGCAGGACATAGGGGCTTATGAAAGCAGTATTTAATAACATAAAAGGAGATAAATTAATTTGGGCTATTGCAGCATTACTCGCAATATTCTCTTTTCTTCCTGTTTACAGCGCTGCAAGTAATTTGGCTTATATAAGTGGAGATGGAGATACCTTTAATTATTTTATTAAACACTTTGTACATCTCTTTTTGGGATTCACAATAATGTATGGCGTTCATAAAGTACCTTATCGCTATTTTCGAGGCTTATCTATGATAATGATTCCTGTTATTTTGGTGTTGTTATTAATTACAATGTTTCAGTCTGACGTATCAGAAAACGTAACCAATGCTAAACGTTGGATGAGTATTCCTTTTGTTGGGTTTACATTTCAGCCTTCAACATTAGCCTCAGTAGTATTGATGGTTTATGTAGCCAGATATTTATCTAAAATTAAAGATAAGCAGGTAACATTTAATGAAACAATTTTACCATTATGGTTGCCTGTATTTTTAATATTGGCTTTGATTCTTCCGGCTAATTTTTCAACAGCAGCCATTATGTTTGTAATGGTTATGGCATTAACGTTTCTGGGAGGTTATCCAATAAAATATTTGTCTTTAATATTATTAACAGGAATTGTATTATTTACAATTTTTATTTTTGTTGCTAGGGCTTTTCCGGAAGCAATGCCAAACAGAGTGGATACTTGGATGAATAGAATAGAGAGCTTCACAAATGGTGAAGATTCCGAAGCCGATTACCAGATTGAGAAAGCTAAAATTGCTATTGCATCAGGAGGAATCCCAGGGCTTGGTCCAGGAAAAAGTAAGCAGAAGAACTTTTTACCACAATCATCATCCGATTTTATTTATGCAATTATTGTTGAAGAATACGGGCTTATTGGCGGTTTGTTTTTAATGATACTCTACTTGTCACTATTATTTAGAATAGTTGTTGTGTCTCATAAAGCAGATACATTTTTCGGAAAATTATTAGTAATAGGAGTTGGTTTGCCAATTGTTTTTCAGGCACTAATAAATATGGCTGTTTCAGTAGAATTATTTCCAGTAACTGGGCAAACATTACCATTAATTAGTAGTGGAGGTACATCTATTTGGATGACCTGTTTGGCAATAGGAATTATTTTAAGTGTAAGTGCCAAACGCCAAGAAATAAAAGAACAAAAAAAAAATTTAGATAATCCGTTAGAGATTTTAAGCGAAACTATCTAAAATTACGATGTATGATTTTAGAATTACGATTTATTAAATGAAGGAAGCATTTAAAAATAGAACAAAAAGATTTGCATCAGATTGTTGGCGCTTATGCACAAAGTTTCCTGTTTCAAGAGAATATAATGCCTTTTGTAATCAATTAATAAGATGTTCAAGTTCCGTTGGAGCAAATTACAGAGCAGCTTGTAGAGCAAAATCTACTGCTGATTTTATTAATAAATTAAAGATAGTAGAAGAAGAAGCAGACGAGAGTATGTATTTTTTAGAATTACTTATAGAAGTAAGCGATAAAGAGCATACAGAAATGAAAAGATTACATAAAGAAGCTAACGAATTACTTTCAATTATTGTCGCATCAATCAAAACAATGAGAAATCGTAAATCGTAAATCGTAAATCGTGAATCGTAAATCTAAAACATATAAAATCATTTTATCTGGTGGAGGCACAGGAGGGCATATATATCCTGCTATCTCGATTGCTAACGAATTAAAATCTCGTTTTCCAAATGCCGAATTTTTATTTGTTGGTGCCAATGATAAAATGGAAATGGAAAAAGTACCACAAGCAGGATACAAAATTGAAGGATTATGGATTTCCGGAATGCAGCGTAAGCTAACTTTTAAAAATGTATCATTTCCGTTTAAACTAATAAGCAGTTTGTTAAAGTCAAGAAAAATCTTAAATGTATTTAAACCAGATGTAGCTATTGGTACTGGAGGATTTGCAAGTGGACCATTATTACAAATGGCAGTTTCTAAAAAAATACCAAGCCTTATACAAGAACAGAATTCTTATCCAGGAATTACAAATAAGATATTGGGAAAAAAAGTAAATAAAATTTGTGTCGCTTATGATGGATTAGAACGTTTTTTTCCAGAGAATAAAATAATTAAAACAGGAAATCCTGTACGACAAGATTTATTAAGGATAGATATTAAATCAATTGAAGCTAAAGATTTTTTCAAGCTCAATCATAACAAAATAACCCTATTAGTGTTAGGAGGGAGTTTAGGAGCCAGACGTATAAATCAGTTAATAGAAGATAAATTGGAGTTTTTTCAAACGCAAAATGTGCAAATTGTTTGGCAATGTGGTAAGTTGTATTATAACACTTATAAGCAGTTTAATGATTCTGAATATGTACAAGTACACGCGTTTTTAGACAAAATGGATATGGCTTATGCAGCTGCTGATATAGTTATTTCCAGAGCAGGAGCAGGTTCTGTTTCTGAATTATGTATAGTTGGTAAACCAGTAATTTTTATTCCATCTCCAAATGTTGCCGAAGACCACCAAACGAAAAATGCGAATGCTATTGTTGAGAAAAATGGAGCACTATTGATTAAAGAAGAAGATTTAGAAATAGATTTTGAAAACATGTTTTCACAATTAGTGAATTCTCAAGACAAACAACAAGAATTAAGAGAAAATATTAAAAAATTAGCGTTAGTAAATGCAACCAAAGATATAGCCGATGAAATTGAACAGCTTTTAACCCATCTTCCTAAAGGGAAGAAACTCTAAAGAATGATTAAAAAAGAAACTAAAATAATGACTAAAGCAAAAGTCTTTCCTCCCGATAGCTATCGGGATGGGAAGGATTTAGGATGGGATAACATTTATTTTATTGGTATTGGAGGTATTGGCATGAGTGCTCTTGCACGCTATTTTATTGCTGATAATAAATGTGTTTCAGGTTATGATAAAGTACAAACCGAAATTACAAACTCGCTTGAAAAAATAAGTATTAATATACATTTTGAAGATGATGTAAAAAACATCAATAAGCGCTATTTAAATCCAAAAGACACATTGGTAGTTTACACACCTGCAATTCCTAAAACCAATGTGGAGTTAACATATTTTGTACGACATAATTTTAAAGTTTTAAAACGTTCACAAGTATTGGGCTTAATTACTGAAAACACGTTTTGTATGGCAATAGCTGGAACACACGGCAAAACTACGACAACAAGTATTTTAGGACATTTGTTAAAAGAATGTGATATTGAAATGACAGCTTTTCTGGGTGGAATAAGCGAAAATTACAATTCTAATCTCATTCAAAATGGAAATAAAGTTTCAGTAGTTGAAGCAGATGAATTTGACCTATCGTTTTTAACCTTATCGCCAGATTATGCCTGTATAACTTCAATGGATGCAGACCATTTAGATGTCTATGGAACGTCAGAAGCCTTACAAGAGTCGTTTATTGCTTTTTCAAAAAAAATAAAACCCAACGGAAAGCTATTCGTCAAAAAGGGCTTACCTATAAAGGGAATTACTTACGCTTTAGAAGAAGATGCAGATTATGTGGCAATAAATATTAAAATTGAAAACGGAACTTACCTGTTTGATGTTAAAACACCTAATGAAACTATTGAAAATATAAAATTTAACCTACCTGGCAGACATAATTTGTCGAATGCACTAATTGCACTGGCAATGGCTGTAGAATTTGGTTGTTCTCCATACAGTCTTGCCAGTGCTTTAGCATCTTACAAAGGTGTAAAGCGCAGATTTACCTATCAGATTAAAACGGATAAATTAATTTTTATAGACGATTATGCACACCATCCGGAAGAAATAAATGCAATATATCATACACTATGCGAACTGTACCCAAATCGGAAAGCATTGGTAATTTTTCAACCTCATCTATACAGTAGAACACGAGATTTTGCAGAAGAGTTTGCACAAAGTTTGTCACAATTTGATACAATATTGCTGCTTGATATTTATCCTGCCAGAGAATTACCGATTGAGGGTGTTACGTCACAATGGTTATTGAGTAAAATAAATAATACAAACAAGAAAATAATTTCGAAATCTGAAATAGTTTCAGAAATAAAAAAAAATAAAGCTCAAATTATTTTAACACTTGGAGCAGGAGATATTGGGGAAGAAGTAAAACATATAAAACAAGAATTAGACATTGCGAGTTAACTGGAATTACATAAAAGCTGTGGTTTTGTTGGTATTAATAGCCTTTCTGTTTGCATTTTCATCATTGCGAAATGCGGAACGGAATGTGTTAAATGTTGCCGTTAATTTTATAGGAAAAGATAATTTATTTATCACACAAGAAACGGTTGATAAATTGTTAATACAAAAAGGGGGAGACCTTACAAAGGTGCCTAAAGATATTTTAGATTTGAATGGTTTAGAGATTGCCCTGAATTCTAATCCAATGATAAAAACAGCAGAAGTGTATCTTACTGTAAATGGTGAGGTTAGGGCAGATATTAAACAGCGTACACCTATAGCAAGGGTAAGTACATATGCTTCATATTATATTGACGATGAAGGTTTGTCCATGCCTTTATCTGCAAATTATACGACTCGGGTTCCACTTGTAAAAGGTTATGTTGAAAAAAACAACCTTGAAAATATATTTGTAATAGCAGAAAAAATTTATAATGACGAGTTTTTAAAAACACATATCGTAGAGATATATCAAAAACAAGATAAAACAATAATACTTAAAACAAGAATCTTTGATTTTGAAATTGTTCTTGGGAATTTAGACAGGTTAGATAAAAAAATAAATAATTTTAAAGCCTTTTATCAAAAAGCTAAAAAAGATAAATCGCTGAATAAATACAGTAAAGTGAATTTGCAATTTGAAAATCAAGTGGTGTGCACTAAAAAGTAAATTATGGAGGGCAATAATATTTCAGTAGGATTAGACATTGGGACCACAAAAATCGTGGCTATGATTGGTCGTAAAAACGAATATGGTAAAGCAGAAATTCTTGGCATAGGAAAATCAAAAAGTCTCGGCGTACATCGTGGTGTGGTAAATAACATTACACAAACCATTCAATCCATTCAACAAGCTGTGCAAGAAGCTGAAGCAGCTTCAGGTGTTAAAATTGATGAAGTAACCGTTGGTATTGCAGGTCAGCACATTAGAAGCTTACAGCATAGCGATTATATTACCAGAGATAATGCGGAGTTGGTGATTGATGAAGACGATATAGACCGTTTAGTAAATCAGGTTCACAAACTGGTCATGTTGCCAGGCGAAGAAATTATTCATGTATTACCACAAGACTATAAAGTTGATGGTCAAGCCGAAATAAAAGAACCAATAGGAATGTATGGTGGAAGATTAGAAGCTCATTTTCATGTAGTGGTTGGTCAGGTGTCTTCCATACGCAATATTGGGCGTTGTGTTAAAAGTGCAGGTTTAGAGCTTGAAGGTATCACTTTAGAACCGTTAGCTTCAGCAAATGCAGTGTTAAGTCAGGAAGAAAAAGAAGCTGGAGTAGCATTGATTGATATTGGAGGGGGTACAACCGATTTAGCCATTTTTAGAGATGGTATTATACGTCATACTGCTGTTATACCGTTTGGCGGAAATGTTATTACTGAAGATATTAAAGAAGGCTGCTCGATTATAGAAAAACAAGCGGAATTACTTAAAATAAAATTTGGCTCTGCTTGGCCAGGAGAAAATAAGGATAACGAAATTGTGTCTATTCCAGGATTAAGAGGACGAGAACCAAAGGAAATCACCTTAAAAAATCTGTCGAAAATAATTCATGCTCGAGTGGTTGAAATAATTGAACAAGTATATGTCGAGATTAAAAATTATGGACACGAAGAACAAAAGAAAAAACTAATAGCAGGTATTGTATTAACAGGAGGCGGAAGCCAGTTAAAGCATTTAAAGCAATTGGTTGAATATATTACAGGAATGGATACCAGAGTTGGCTATCCTAACGAGCATCTTGCAGGAGGTAGCGATGATGAAGTAACAAGTCCGGCATTCGCAACAGCAGTAGGATTGGTAATGGATGGTTTAAGGCGGCAAGAAAAAATAAGTTTGGAAAACGCTGCAGAAGAAGAATATAATTTAAATGAAGGAGACGCACAAAATGGAGAACAAGTAGTAGAGCAGCCAAAGAAAGAACGGAAATCATTTTTAGACAAATTAACCGAACGTGTAAAAGATTTTTTAGACAACGCAGAATAGTAAAGACAAATTAATAAATCACATTGAAAAAACTAAACCAGTAAAATCAATTATATGAGCAGCAATAAAAATATTGGCAATATTATCTTCGATTTGCCAAAAAATAGATCTAACGTCATCATGGTAATTGGTGTTGGAGGAGGAGGAAGCAATGCTATTAACTATATGTTTCAGCAAGGAATAAAAGGTGTTGACTTTGTAATTTGCAATACAGATTCGCAAGCATTGCAAAATAGCGGAGTTCCTAACAAAATTCAACTTGGTGTAAACTTAACCGAAGGATTGGGAGCTGGAGCAAATCCGGAAATTGGAGAACAAGCCGCAATCGAAAGTTTGGAAGATATACGCAGCATGTTAGACACCAATACCAAAATGGTATTTATTACTGCTGGAATGGGAGGCGGAACAGGAACGGGAGCAGCTCCTGTTATTGCTAAATTAGCCAAGGAAATGGATATTTTAACAGTTGGAATTGTGACAACGCCTTTCCATTTCGAAGGAAAAATACGTAATGAACAAGCTCAAAAAGGTATAGAAATCTTACGTGACCACGTAGATTCGTTAGTCATAATAAATAATAATAAACTTCGTGAGGTTTATGGAAATCTTGGGTTTAAAGCAGGTTTTGCCAAGGCCGACGAAGTGCTTTCTACAGCTTCAAGAGGAATCGCCGAAGTAATTACACATCACTATACACAAAATATCGATTTGCGTGATGCAAAAACGGTGTTAAGTAATAGCGGAACTGCAATAATGGGTTCTGCATCTTCTTCTGGCTCAAATCGTGCTCAAGATGCAATTATGAAAGCTTTAGACTCACCATTATTAAACGACAATAAAATTACTGGAGCAAAAAACGTATTGTTGCTTATCGTTTCCGGATCTCAAGAAATTACTATTGACGAAATAGGTGAAATAAACGATCATATTCAAGCCCAAGCTGGTCATGGCGCGAATATTATTATGGGTGTTGGTGAAGACGAATCTTTAGAAGATGAAATTGCTGTAACTATTATTGCCACTGGTTTTGATGTAGATACGCAAAACGAAATAATTAACACCGAAGTAAAAAAAGTTGTACACTCTTTGGAAGACGACGATCAGGCTATGGAACAGGATTTAATAATCGAAAAAGAACCTGCAATTATTACTCCAGATATAGTTTTAACAAAGGAAGACGAAAAAATAGTACATACATTAATTGATGATGATGAACTCCCCGAAATGGATTTGATTCCTACGTCAGAAATTATTAAAAATATAGATGTTGTTTACGATGAAGTTTTATTAAATGTTAAAGAAGAAGACTTTATAATTAATGAAATCATTTCAGAAGAAATTGTTGAAGAAAAGATAGAAGAGGAACAAACCATACAAACCATACAAACCATACAAACCATACAAACCATACTTACCTTCGATTTACCAATTTCTATTTCAAAAACTGTAATAGAAGAATCTTCGAGAAAAGAAAATAAAATTTTTGAATTGGATGAAAAAATAAAAAATATTCCAGTTAAGGATTACATAGAACTTATAACAGTAACAGAAGCAAATGAAGATGGTGAAACGCGTTATGCACTCGATGATTATATAATTTTAGAGTCGGCAATAAATCAAAATTTAGAGCAACAAGAAGTAGATGTAGAAGTAGAAAATAACATTGTTTTTGAAAAGAAGGTGGTAGATGAAAAACCAAAAGAGAAACCATTAACCGAAGAGTTAGACCCAATTAACAGTCCGATTTCCGAATTGTTAAAAGAAAGAGCTGATGAGCGGCGACGAAAAATGAAAGACTTTAACTATAAGTTCAATAATGCAAAAATTGACGAAATAGAAAAAGAACCAGCCTATAAAAGGCAAGGAATAGATCTTGAAGATGTAGATCATTCATCCGAAATTAATGCATCACGATTATCGGTTGGTTTAGATGAGAATGACGATATTCAATTGCGAAGTAACAATTCTTTTTTGCATGATAATGTAGATTAATAGCAAGTAAGTTTAGTGTTTTAAACTTTGTAAAACCCGAAAAATGTACCCTCAATCTTTTCGGGTTTTTCTTTGGTTTTATAGCAAGTTAAATTATAATTTCTTTCATATCTTCGCAGAATAAAAAAGCATCCTTATGAGTTTACAACAAGACTTAATGACAGCATTAAAAACAGCTATGAAAGCTAAAGACAAAACGGCTTTAACTGCGTTACGAGCTGTAAAGGCGGCAATTTTATTAGCACAAACAGAAACTGGAGCGTCACAAGAGTTAACCGAAGAACAAGAATTAAAAATTCTGCAGAAGCAGGTAAAACAGCGAAAAGATAGTGCTGCAATATTTATGGAACAAGGACGAGAAGATTTAGCAACACCTGAATTGGCTGAAGCAAAAATTATAAGTCAGTTTTTACCGGAAGCTATGAGCGAAGACGAAATTGAAAAGATTATTGTTGCAACTATTGAAAAGCTTGGAGCTAATGGTATGAAAGATATGGGAAAAGTTATGGGAATGGTAAGTAAAGAACTGGCTGGAAAGGCAGATGGTAAAACAATATCGACAATTGTCAAAGCAAAATTAGCATAATATAACCAGGCCACGTAGCTCAGCTGAATAGAGCACTGGATTTCGGCTCCAGCGGTCGGGGGTTTGAATCCCTCCGTGGTCACGAATAAATACAAAACCTAAGTATTAAATCAAGCTTGCTTGAATTTATAAGCTTGGGTTTTGTATTTTCAAAGCGGAGCTTTGAGGGAAAAACGAACAAAGTGAGTTAATCCTTTTATTTTAAAGTATTAAATCAAGCTTGCTTGAATTTATAAGCGTGTTCTTTTTGTTTTCAATAGCTATCGGGAGTAGCTTTGAGAGAAAGATGAATGAAACGAGTCAATCCTGTTTAATCAAGTTCACTTAAATTTTAAGTTTTTGTATTTCTGTTTTCAAAGCGTTTGTCATTAGAAGCTTCAGCTAAGAAAGAGAGCTTTGAGAGAAAATGGGTTGGTTTGCTTTTTAAGTTTGTATTTTTGATTGCCGCTAACCGTTTTATGTTTATGTTATTCCTGTGTTTTTTAGAAAAATATTCAATCTGAAATAAAATTCTTATCGGAATCTTTACTGTTGCTTTAACCTATATTTTTATTTATCATGTAATTAGAATGATAGAAAAGGCTTATGTTTTCCGAAAAAAGAAACCTTTATATATTCATAAATATCTTTTTTTAAGAAAGCTTCCACATAAACAACAATATATTTTACGGCAGCGTTTTTCTTTTTATAATAAACTAACAAAACAGCAGCAAGACTATTTTAAACATCGTTTAACTTTATTTATTAAAGATAAAGATTTTATTGGTCGAGAAGGCTTCGTTATAACAGATGATATAAAAGTTTTAATTTCTGCGACAGCTGTAATGCTAACTTTTGGATTTCGAGATTTTTATATTGGAATAATAGATAAAATATTTATTTATCCTGACGCTTTTTTTTCAAATACAAATAAAGAGTATCATAAGGGTGAGTTTAATCCTGGATTGAGAACAATCGTATTGTCTTGGAAAGATTTTAAAGAAGGATATGAAATAAGTAATGATAATTTAAATTTAGGGATACATGAGTTTGTGCATGCAATTCATCTAAATAGCGTAAAAGAGCATGATGTGAGTTCTAACATTTTTCAGGATACGTTTAAAGAACTAACTAACCTTTTGTCGAGCAACCAGCAAATGAAAAATAAACTAATCGAATCCAAATATTTTAGAGATTATGCATTTTCTAATCAATATGAATTTATTGCTGTTATTATTGAAAATTTTATAGAAACACCTCTGGAATTTAGAAAGCAATTTCCAGAAGTTTATAGCAAAGTAAAACAGATGCTAAATTTTGATTTTGCAGGATATTAGTTAGAATTTGCTAAAGCCCTTAATTCCTTTATGGTTTCAGCTTGATTATCACTTTTAAACACATAACTACCTGTAACAAGTACATCTGCGCCTGCATCAACCAAGGCTTTTGCATTTTCATTGGTAACTCCTCCATCAATTTCAATTAATGTGGACGCCCCTTTTATAGCAATTAATTCCTTGAGTTGTATTACTTTATCATAAGTGTTTTCTATAAAACTCTGTCCACCAAATCCAGGGTTAACACTCATTACACAAACTAAATCAATATCGTTAATGGTATCTTCTAAAACGTTAATACTTGTATGCGGATTAAGAGCTACTCCAACTTTCATGCCTTCAGCTTTTATGGCTTGTAATGTTCGGTGTAAATGAGTACAAGCTTCGTAATGTACTGTTAGAATGTTACTTCCCAATTCAGCAAAAACTTTGATGTAACGGTCTGGATCTACAATCATTAAATGCACATCAATGGTTTTATCAGCATGTTTTGCAATGGCTTTTAATACTGGCATACCGAAAGAAATATTAGGAACAAAAACACCATCCATAATATCTATATGAAACCAATCGGCTTCGCTGTTATTTACCATTTCAATATCACGTTGCAGATTGCCAAAGTCAGCAGCTAAAATTGAAGGTGCAATTAATTTAGAACTCATTTCTGTGTCTTATTAAGTTTTTGTAAATATAGTTAAAAGTCCCTTTCCTTTGGAGAGGAATTTAAGAATTGGAAAATTTTTCTTCACTTTGGGAAGACGGAAGACGGGTAAAAAAACGAACCCTCAGTAATCAGCCGAGGGTTCTTTCATCAATCAAAAAACGAACAGTTATGAAATGCTCAAACGAGTTGAACATAAACTGTTTGTTACTTTTATTTAGTCGTAAATATACGATTATCCTAAATAAGTTTTCAATATTTTACTACGAGATGTATGTTTTAATCTTCGTATCGCTTTTTCTTTAATTTGTCTAACACGTTCACGAGTTAAATCGAATGTTTCTCCAATTTCTTCCAAAGTCATTGGATGTTGATTTGCTAAACCAAAATATAAACGTATAACATCTGCTTCACGAGGTGTTAAGGTATCTAAAGCTCTTTCTATTTCAGTACGTAACGATTCATGCAATAAATTTCTATCAGGATTGGGAGATTCGCCACTTCGTAATACGTCATAAAGGTTAGAGTCTTCGCCTTCAACTAAAGGGGCATCCATAGAAACGTGACGACCAGAATTTTTCATAGATTCTTTTACGTCGTTAATCGTCATATCTAATTCTTTTGCAATTTCTTCAGCACTTGGTGGGCGTTCATGTGATTGCTCAAGGAACGCATAGGTTTTATTAATTTTATTAATAGAACCAATTTTATTTAATGGCAAACGAACAATACGAGATTGCTCGGCCAATGCTTGTAGAATTGATTGACGAATCCACCAAACAGCATACGATATAAATTTAAAACCACGGGTTTCATCAAAACGTTGAGCCGCTTTTATTAATCCTAAATTACCTTCATTAATTAAATCTGGTAAGGTTAAACCTTGGTTTTGATACTGCTTTGCAACCGAAACTACAAAACGTAAATTTGCTTTAGTTAGTTTTTCTAAAGCCAGTTGGTCTCCGGCTTTAATACGTTGTGCTAATTCTACTTCTTCGTCGGCAGTAATTAGGTCAACTTTTCCAATTTCCTGAAGGTATTTATCTAATGAAGCGGTTTCTCTATTAGTAACCTGCTTGGTAATTTTGAGTTGTCTCATCTAAAGGTCTCCTATTTATATTTTTTGAGGTATTGTTAACGTGTCTATTAGTTATACGTATGGTTTAGTGAAATGTTACAAAAAAGATAAAAAAACCTCTCAAAAATTAATTTTGAGAGGTTTAAATGTTTGTCATAAGAGATAGAAGACATTAATCTTCTTTATTTTCTCTAGGGCTTCTGTTGTCTCGACGATTATCTCTATTACGATTATCACGTCCACGATTGTCTCTTCCTCTATTATTATCTCTTGGAGGTCTTGCTACATAACCTTCAGGTTTATCGAGTAAAGCTTTACGAGATACTTTTTCTTTTCGTGTTCTTGGGTCAATACCAAAATATTTCACGTCGATAATATCTCCAAGATTCACTACATCAGTAACATTGTTTGTACGTTCCCAAGCCAGTTCACTAACGTGAAGTAAAACTTCATTTCCAGGGGCTTCTGTATATTCAACAACAGCACCAAAGTCAAGGATCTTTATCACTTTAACTTCGTAAACACTGCCTCTTTCCGGTTTAAACAATATCGAATCAATTTTTGATAGAACAGCATCAATTCCATCTTGATTAGTTCCTAAAATTTCAACGATACCTTCTTCGGTTACTGGGTCTTCGTTAATTACAATAGTTGTTCCGGTTTCTTTTTGCAGTTCCTGAATTACTTTTCCGCCAGGACCAATTAAAGCTCCAATAAATTCATTAGGAATTATTCTCGTCACCATTTTTGGAGCATGAGACTTCACATCTGCATTAGGTTGTGCAATAGTATCAGTTATTTTCTCTAAAATATGCAAACGACCATCACGTGCTTGATTTAGTGCGCTTACTAAAATATCGTGTGATAATCCTTTTATTTTAATATCCATTTGGCAAGCTGTAATCCCTTTAGAAGTACCTGTTACTTTAAAGTCCATATCACCGAGATGATCTTCATCACCAAGTATGTCGCTTAAAACAGCATGTTTTTTACCATCGCTAATTAATCCCATTGCAATACCAGAAACAGGTCTTATAAGTTGAACTCCGGCATCCATTAGTGCCATAGTTCCAGCGCAAACGGTTGCCATAGACGACGAACCGTTAGATTCTAAAACTTCACTTACAACTCTTACAGTATAAGGGCAATCTTCTGGAATCATACCTTTTAATCCACGTTGTGCAAGATTACCATGTCCTACTTCACGACGAGAAGTTCCTCTTAAAGGTCTTGCTTCTCCAGTACAAAAAGGAGGGAAGTTATAGTGTAAGTAAAAACGTTCTTCACCTTCGTAAGAAGGCATGTCAATTATATTAGCATCTCTGGATGTGCCCAAAGTTACTGTTGCTAACGCTTGTGTTTCTCCACGTGTAAAGAGAGCAGAACCATGTGTTGATGGTAGGTAATCTACTTCGCACCAAATTGGTCTGATGTCTGTAGTTTTTCGTCCATCTAAACGCAAACCTTCATTTAATGTTAAATCTCTAACAGCAGCTTTTTGAGCTTTGTTGTAGTATTTAGAAATTAAATCGGCTAATTCTTCCTGTTCTTCTTCGGAAAACATTGCGTTTACTTCATCTTTAACTTCAGTAAATGCTAAACTGCGTTCTTGTTTCGGTAATCCTTGTTTTGCAATTGCATAACATCTATCGTAAGCAGCATCGTATATTTTTTTCTCTAAATCTTCATCTTCGATAGCAGTATCGTAATCACGAACTTCTTTTTTGCCTACAGCTTCAGCTAATTTAATTTGGGCTGCACATTGTATTTTAATTGCTTCATGAGCAAATTTAATAGCATCTGCCATTTCTTCCTCGCTGCATTCGTCCATTTCGCCTTCAACCATCATTACCGAATCTATTGATGCGCCAACCATCATATCTATATCTGCTTCTGCTAATTGTGTTCTACTTGGATTGATTATAAATTCACCATTTACTCTTGCAACACGCGTTTCAGAAATTGCACATTCAAAAGGAAAATCGCTTAATTGTATTGCTGCTGAAGCCGCCAAACCAGCGAGTGCGTCAGGCATAACATCTTCATCATGAGACATTAATTGAATCATTACCTGTACCTCGTTGTGATAATCTTTTGGGAATAACGGACGTAAAACGCGGTCAACAAGACGCATTGTTAGTATTTCGCCATCACTTGGTCGTGCTTCTCTTTTAAAGAACCCTCCAGGATAACGTCCTGCTGCTGCAAATTTTTCTCTGTAATCTACTGTTAAAGGTAGAAAATCCACAGGGCTTGCTTTGTAATTAGATACAACTGTACATAATAACATAGTTTTCCCCATTTGTACTACTACAGAACCATGAGCCTGTTTGGCTAATTTTCCGGTTTCGATGGAAATCTCTCTTCCATCACCAAGGTCAATGACCTCTCTAATTTTTTTTGGAATCATAAATATTTTTAATTCTAATTAAACAATGGTCTCCGCCTTTTGTAGGTCGGACAGGGTTGTGTTGTTTTACACCACTTAAATCCAAATAAAAGCAATAAAAATCGTTTCTATTTAACTTAAACTTCATCAAAAACTAAAACCGTAGCTATTACTATGCTTTAATTTTTTTCTTTGTTTAATCTAAAAATAATTCAATTTTTTAATTGCTCCAATTTACATTTAATTGGTGCTGTAGTTGTGTGACATAATTATGTCTTGACCAATGAAAAACTAATAATTAGCTTCTTCTTTATCCTGTCCCGATAACTATCGGGATTATTTCAGGATTTTAATTTTATTTCGATATTACCTCGAAATAAAACAAAAAACCACACTAAAAAAGCATGGTATTTTTTTATTTTCTTAATCCTAATTCTTTAACTATTGCACGATATCTTAAAACATCTTTTTTAGTTAAATAGTCTAGTAATGATCTGCGTTTACCTACTAACATTACTAACGAACGTTCTGTATTATAATCTTTACGATTTTTCTTTAGGTGCTCGGTTAAGTGATCAATTCTATGAGTAAATAATGCAATTTGTCCTTCGGCAGAGCCTGTGTTTTTTGCATCTTTACCATACTTTTTAAAGATTTTCTCTTTAACTTCTTTTGTTAAATACATGCTAATATTATTGTAAATTATTTTTATGTATTAACTCATATTGACCTTTTCTATTTCCTAAAAATGGCTGAAACCCGTCCATATTTCGTTACTTTTCTTAAATTTAGCTAAACTATATTTTCAAAAAGTATCTTATCTGAACAAATTCCATCTCATTTTCGGTTAAAAACAAAAATTAAAGATGAGTTCTATGAAAGATTTTCTTTCAAGCGGCAAATATAAAACTATTATTTTGATTAGCAACAAATTGAATGCTCTTGTTTAGCCAAACGCATTAAAATCAAATTATGATAGAAAAGGCACGAACCTGACTGCCGACAGGCAGGTTCACGAATTATTATCTTTAACTAAGTAATTTTTATTTCATTAACGAAAATCCTTTATATTTTTTAAAAATTGTGCGATCATTTCAATTTTACATCAACATATTGAGTGAAATCTGTGTATTAGCGGCAAAAAGATTTAACCGTTTTAAACCTTTTTGTTTTAAGAAAGTCTTAATATTATAAAATAACTTAAATCTAAAAAATTATGAAGAAGATGAATTTAACTAGAAACATGTTTGTGGTATTAGCAGTTTTTACACTTACCTTTTTTGGTTGTAGTGATAATAAAGCTGTTGAAATTAATGAACAAGAATTGCAGCAAGACTATTCGGAAGTTGTGCTGTCATCAGAAATTGATAAAGCTTCTGCAGCAATGGATGACATTGCAATAGATGTTTTTGAAACTCAAGAAAGTAGCGAAACTGGTCGAACACTTCCCCATTTCAATGTGCCTGATTGTGTCACTGTTACTGTTGTTATTGAACAAAATTTTAGAGAGATCACTATTGATTTTGGAACTGAAGGATGCTTGATTAGAGGAAATGTTTTAAAAGGAAAAATTATCTTATCTTATGAAAGAAACCCAGAAGCACAACAAGTGCTTATTACAAAAACCCTAGAAGATTTTTATTTCAATAATAAAAATATTATTGGAGGCAAGACTATTTTAAAAGAGTTTTCTAACGACAATGGCAACCCTCAATTTACAACAACGGTTGATATCACTGTGATTTGGCCTGATGGTACTGAAGCATCTCGTGTTGGAACAAAAGTTAAAGAGTGGGTTGAAGGTCATGGAAGTGGTGTTTGGAGTGATAATGTATTTGAAATAACAGGGAATTGGTTTACAACTTTTAGAAATGGAAATTCACATAGCTACGAAGTGGTTATACCTTTGCGTAGGGAAGTAATTTGTCATTATTTTGTTAGTGGTTCGGTATATATAGAGCGTACAAATTTTAGCGGTGTTTTAGATTATGGTGATGGAGATTGTGATAATCTAGCAACATTTACACACGATAATGGAAATGTAAGAGAGATTATACTTAACTAAGTTAATGTTTAATTGGTTATAAAAAGCGACTTATCCCGATAGCCATCGGGAGGTCGCTTTTTTTATTCTCTCAAAGGTTTATTTAAAATTAAATCGATGTATATGTTTATTTTATTTTTTAAATTTTTTCGATGTGTGATAAAATCTAAAAAACCATGTTCTAAAAGGAATTCGGCACTTTGAAATCCTTTTGGTAATTCTTTTCCAATAGTGTCACGAACGACTCTTTGACCTGCAAAGCCTATTAACGCTCCAGGTTCGCTGATATTAATATCTCCCAACATAGCAAAAGAGGCAGTTGTACCTCCGGTTGTTGGATCTGTACATATAGAAATATATGGAATTTTTGCTTCGGCTAATTGTGCTAACATTGATGATGTTTTGGCGAGTTGCATTAATGATAATGCAGCTTCCATCATACGGGCACCACCAGATTTAGAAATAATGATAAAAGGTAATTTGTGTTTTAGTGCATATCTGCCTGCACGAGCAATTTTTTCGCCCACTACGCTTCCCATTGAGCCTCCAATAAAACTAAAATCCATACAAGCAATAACGATATCTTTACCTTTCGATTTACCGACTGCTGTACGTACTGCATCTTTAAGTTTGGTTTTTTCTTGTGCAGCTTTTAAACGGTCTTTATACTTTTTTTTGTCTACGAACTTTAAAGGGTCTTTAGATGTTAAATGGGCATCAAGTTCTTTAAAAGTATTATCATCGAAAAGAATTTTAAAATATTCTGCACTGCCAATTCTTACATGATAACCATCTTCCGGACTTACATAAAAATTATTTTCTAATTCTTCGGTATCAATTATTTTTCCTGTGGGAGATTTATACCATAAACCTTTGGGAGTGTCTTTTTTAGATTCGGTAGGTGTTTGTATTCCTTTATTTGTTCTTTTAAACCAAGCCATAATAATTTACGATTTTAGATTTTTATCTTCATCTAGTTTGTGTTAAGGATTAAGCAATTTGTTTGAGCTCTCCCTTTTTGGGAAGCGAGTTGCGAAAGCCTGACCGCTAAATTAAAATTTTGTTTTTAATTTAGTGGTAACGCCCAAATTATTTTAAAGAGTATTTACATTATTGAGGTCATGAAAGGCTTGTTTTAATCGTTCTACAAAAGTATTTTCACCTTTTCGAAGCCACTTTCTAGGATCGTAATACTTTTTATTTGGCATATCGCTGCCTTCGGGATTTCCTATTTGAGATTGTAAGTAATCTTTGTTAGTTTTAAAATAATTGTGAATACCAG
The DNA here is from genome assembly GCA_003709165.1 of Flavobacteriaceae bacterium PRS1. Taxonomy (GTDB): domain Bacteria; phylum Bacteroidota; class Bacteroidia; order Flavobacteriales; family Flavobacteriaceae; genus PRS1. The sequence goes on along the minus strand of RDRZ01000019.1, from coordinate 7,711 downwards.
ACATAAAAGCGTATTGCATATCTGTATCGATATTCATTTTTATAACACCATAACCAATAGCTTCTCTTATTTCCTCGACTGTAGAACCAGAGCCACCATGAAATACAAAATCGATATGATTATGTTCGACATTAAATTTTTGAGAGATATGTTCTTGAGAGTTTTTAAGAATTTTTGGTGTTAATTTTACATTTCCAGGTTTATAAACTCCATGAACGTTACCAAAAGCTGCAGCTATTGTAAACTGATTGCTAATTTTGCTTAATTCTTCGTAAGCATAAGCTACTTCTTCAGGTTGAGTATATAATTTAGAATCGTCCACATCTGTATTATCTACACCATCTTCTTCACCACCAGTAATTCCGAGTTCGATTTCTAAAGTCATTCCCATTTTTGCCATAAGTTCTAAATAGTGTTTGCAGATTTCAATATTTTCTTCGATAGGCTCTTCAGAAAGGTCTATCATGTGCGAACTGTAAAGAGGTTTTCCTGTTTCGGCGTAATGTTTTTCGCCTGCATCTAATAAACCATCAATCCAAGGCAACAGTTTTTTCGCACAATGGTCTGTATGTAAAATTACAGGAACACCATATTCTTTGGCCAATAAATGAATGTGTTTTGCACCAATAATAGCACCTGCAATTGCAGCTTTTTGATTCTCATTGCTTAATCCTTTACCTGCATTAAAGGCTGCTCCACCATTTGAAAATTGAATAATCACAGGAGCATTTAAATCTCTGGCAGTTTCTAAAACACTGTTAATAGTGTTTGAGCCAATTACATTAACTGCTGGCAATGCAAAGCCTTTTTCTTTAGCATATTTAAAAATGTCTTGAACTTCTTTTCCTGTAGCTACTCCAGCTTTGATATTATGACTCATTTTATTACTTTTTAAGTTAAGATATTACGATTTCAAAATTAATCAATTTTTAAACAATAAGGAGGTGGAATATCAGTTTGTTATGCTGAAAAACACACGAAATCGTTATAGTTTTTAAGAAAATATTAAAAACTAGAAAGGGTAATTAATTCCAATGTTATAGACGGCATTACCAAAATTATAATCGTTAAACCATCTATTTTGTTCTTGATAAGAAGGGTCGTAAGTTTTAAATCCAATATCTAAACGAAGTACAAAGAAGCCAAAATCGTAACGTAAACCAAAACCAGAGCCAATACCAATATCTTTTAAGGAAGCTAATCCATTAAATGTTGCATTGTCGTCTGTGACATCGTCAAGTACGTTCCAAATATTACCAGCATCTATAAAAAATGCACCATTTACATTACCGAATAAATTATAACGATATTCGACACTAAATGATAACTTCATATTAGCCTCATTAAATTCGTCAAGACGATCAGAGCTGCCTGGTCCTAAATCGTAAGCTGTCCAAGCGCGATTATCGTTAGCTCCTCCTGCAAAAAAACTTTTTGTAAAAGGAATATTACTGGAATTACCATAAGGAATTGCAATGCCGAAAAAATTTCGTATGGCAAGTACTTTATCTTTACCAAAACTCCAATGTTTTATATAATCGAATTCTATTTTGGCATATTGTGAATAGGCAACTCCAAATAATTCATAGGGATTATCACTATTTTTTTTAAGGTCTAAAATTTTAGAAATACTTGCAAGTACATTTCCGGCAAGCTCAAATTTTGCTTTAAAAATTGAAAAGTCTTCATCGAATAAACTTTCACGCTTGTCTTTTATATAACTAAAATTAGAAGCAAAAATAAGATTGTCTTCAGTTAATCGTTGTTTTCGTTCGTCAATATTATTTACGATCTGGTAGTCGTCATCTTCAGGTGCTAATTGCGTTTCTTCGTTTAAAACTTCAGATATAAAATCATCAGTACCATTTGGGATAATCAAATTTCCAGATGGATCAACATTTAATGGGTCTTCATTATATACTTGAGCAATATCGTTTAAGCTATCATAAGAATTTGAATAGACATTAAAATAATTTTCTGGATTAAGGTTTCTTACATACTGAATATTGAAAAAATCTAAACTATGTGTAAGTGTTTGTGATGGAGTCCAGCGATAATTAAAAATACCGCTAACAGTTTGCTTATCCAAACCAACGTTTGTTTGGCTCGTAAACCCAAGGCTAATTCTTGTGCTAGGAGACATTGTTTTGGGGATGATTTTTTCGGTTTTAAAAGGGAAAAAGAATCTAGGAATAGTTAGCTTTAAATTAGCTCCTAATTCATTAATATCAAAAAATTTATTTTCATCATTAGCACCATCTTTTGAAGCAGCAATAGTACCGAAAGCAGATACCTCTAATGTTTCAGCACCTCTAAATATATTACGAATAAATAGTGATGTACTAAATGAAAAGCCAAGAGTTTGAATATTGCTTTGTGTAACATCCAGATCAAAACCCAATACATACTTTTTTAAAGGTTTTAAATAAATATTTGCCGTTAAGGTTGTATCATTCTCGTTTTCAAAGTAATCAATTTTTGGGTATTTAAAAGTTTTTAGTTCATTTAAAAAGCGATAAGTTCTTGCATGATCTATTTCTTTAAAAATGCTTCCTTTAGAAATAAATACAGCATCTGTTAATGCTCTTGGGCGATACTTCATCTTGCCATAACTGTATAGGTTATAACCATCGTAACTAATAGAGTCTTGTAAGGGGTTGCTTTCTATATCAAAAGTATCATCTGTATAGATGTTGACCTCTTTTATCTTATATACTTTGAAAGGAACTAAAGCTACAGAATCTTCATTTCGAATAATTCTATTTCGTATTTGAGTAATATTGTTTACTCTTTTATTAGTACCAATAGTATCATGCTCAAATGTAATAGCGTCTTGTGTGAAATAATATACTCCCGAATTCCTAAAACTTTCGGTTAACCTATCTCGTTCATTTTCAAAATTAATTAATCGCCATTTCTCACCTTTCTTTATTAGAGAATTTTCTTTTGATTGTTGATAAAGAGAGTCAATTATTGGTGAGGTAATATCTGTTGAAAGAGAATCTAAAATATAAGGGTTGCCTGTTGCAACATTATAATCAATAGTAGCACGTTGGTTATTGTTTTTTGTTATTTCAGTACTGGTTTCAACATCAAACCAACCATTTACAATATGATAACCGTTTAATCTGTTTTTAGACTCACGAGTTCTTAAAGTATCAACAATGACAGGAGCTTCACCTGTTTTACGTAACCAATTGTTAAATCCAATGGAAGAGTTTTTTAACCGATCTACCTGTTTTTTAGATAATTTTTTTGTTAAGCGTTCTCTGCGTTCAGGCTTCTTATCTAACCAAACTTCAAACAACGAATCTCTGTTTTCGCGTGCTAAATTATAAATATGCAAACGTAACGGGAAGCCTAATAATTTACTGTTTGGATGTTGAGAGATGAGGTTGTTTATTTCTTCGGTTGCATTTTTTTTACCATTGACATAAGCCGAAGTTTGTGTTAATAAATGTTCGTTTTCTCCAACCCTTTTTATAACATTACAAGATGTGATAACCAATGTAATTAATATAAATAATGATATTTTTACTAGAGTTTGTTTCAACTAAAAAAAATAAGTTTAGATTTATAAATTATAACACCTAATTATAGGTTCAAAAATACATTATTTCCTCTGAAAAAAAAGATTAAAATAATTAAGTCGTAAGTAATGTAAATATCGGTTTGTATGTTGAGTAAAAATCAAATAAAACTAATAAGGAGTTTAAAACAAAAAAAGTACCGTTTACAACATCAGCTATTTGTAGTTGAAGGTAAAAAGGCTATTCTTGAATTTTTAAATTCTAAATTACAGTTAAATCAACTCTTTACAACTACGTTAGAATTCGATGTTTCAGATGTTTTACAAACAACAATCACACCAAAGGAACTAAACACTATAAGTTTTTTTAAGACACCAAATGTGGCATTAGCCGTATTTAAAATTTCAAAACCAAAACCTATAGATTTTAATAATCTTATTGTGGCATTAGATGATGTAAGAGACCCTGGAAATTTAGGAACAATTATTAGATTGTGTGATTGGTTTGGAGTTAAAGATTTGGTTTGCAATACAGACACAGTTGACATTTATAACCCAAAAGTAATACAAGCTACAATGGGTTCTATTACAAGAGTTAATGTGTCTTATTTAGATTTAGAGAGTTTCTTGTCTGCACAAAAAGGCATTCAAAAATTTGGAGCATTTATGAATGGCGAAACTATTTATAATTTGAAGTTGCCTAACTCTGGAATTTTAGTGTTAGGAAATGAAGCGAATGGTATTTGCAAACAAGTAGAATTTCAAATTACAGATCGGATTTCTATACCAAGATTTGGAGATATACAAGAGGCTGAAAGCTTAAATGTGGCAAACGCAGCTGCTATTTTGTTAAGTGAGTTTAAAAGAAGAACTTTGTAACTATTTAGTACTTAAAGTATGTTAAAGTTATAATTACTTAAAGTTATTCAAATATGAAAAATCGAGGGCAGATTATTAGATAACTCCAAAGTTTAATTTTAGTTGAAAAGCATTCATTCAATTTAGTGTACTCTAAATACTTTTAACTTTAGGTACTACATAATTACTGAAACGTAAAGTTGATAAATAAGCCTCTGGTTTTCATAGATTTAATATTACTTGTCCAAGGACTATTTGGATCTAAATCTTTTACCAACTCATCATTTAACGCAAATACGCCACGAATTGAAGGTGTAAATTTAAAATTACTCAAATAAAAATCTATGCCAAAACCCAGCTCATAAAAAAAGACGTTTGTTTTTGTTCTAAATTGTCCAACACTATTATCGTCGGGATTATCTTCATTACTCGATAAATTTAATGTGGTAGAAAAGCCACCCACAATAAAAGGTTTTAAGTTGCTAACACGCTTGGTAGATATTTTTAACAATAGCGGAATATGTATATAAGTCGAGCGTACTTCTCGTATTAAATCATTCGGATTAAAACTCATACCTTGAAAAAAACTAGAAGGGTAATTAAGCTCTCTTTTTGTTATAATTAGTCCTGGCTCTAATCTTAAATCTAAAAACTCGTTAATACGTAAGTTTCCAATTAAACCTACATTAAAACCAACAGATTTTAATACTTGAATATCTCCGAGATTTTGATTATAATCAAAATTAAAATCGTAGTTATTAAAGCCAAGAAAATAACCCCATCTTAATAAATTATTATCTAATGTTCCTTTTCCTCCATTTGCATCTTTCAATATTTTTTCTTTACTAAACAATTGTGCCGAAACAGTTTGCAACGCAAATAAAAAAGATAGTATTACAAATATTTTTTTCATTCTAAAGTTTAGTTGCTTTATAAATTGTAGCTACACCAAATGTTTGTGGTAAAGCTTTCGCACTAGTAAACCCAGTTTTATGTAAAATATTGTTAAGAGCTTCTCCATAAGGAAAAACAGATGCGGATTCGCATAAATAAGAATACGCTAATTTATCTCTAGAAAATAGCTTTCCAATTATAGGTAAAATACTTTTAGTGTAAAATTTATAACCTTGTTTAAAAGGTGTTTTTGTTGGGATGGAAGTTTCTAAAACAACGAAAATTCCATTTGGCTTTAACACACGTAAAATTTCTGAAAGCCCTTTTTCTAAATTTTCAAAATTACGTATTCCAAAAGCAACAGTTATTGCATCGAATGAATTATCAGCAAAAGTTAGATTTTCAGAATCTCCAATTACCATTTCAATAGTAGTTTCTAAATTTTTTTTAGCAATCTTTTTACGACCAACATTTAACATACCTTCACTAATATCCAATCCAATAATTTTTGAAGCATTGGTTTTAGTAAGATTTATAGCAAGATCACCTGTTCCTGTAGCAATATCAAGAATGGTTTCCGGATGGTGTTTAGCAACAATATCAACAACTTTTTTTCTCCATTTTACATCAATGCCAAATGAAATTATTCTATTGAGGCTATCGTATTCTTTAGAAATAGTATCAAACATATTGGTAACTTGCTCTTTTTTGCTTAAAACACTATTTTTATATGGCTTTACTTTACTGGACATTACTATTTTTAATGGTCACTAATTTGATGCAAAGAAATACATTTCATATTCAAATCCCTAAAAATAAAGTATATTTGCTATTCTTTATAATTAATATTACAGATGAAGATTATTATTGCTGGCGCTGGAGAAGTCGGGTTTCATTTAGCAAAATTATTATCTTACGAATCTCAGGAAATAACTTTAATAGATACTAATAAAGAAAGTCTAAATTACGCCAATAATCGTTTAGACATTAGGGTTATTAAAGGAGACTCTACTTCAATTTCTAATTTAAAAGAAGCCAGAGTACATATATCAGATTTAGTAATAGCAGTTACTTCGTCTGAAACTGCAAACATTACAACCTGTGTTTTAGCAAAACAATTAGGAGCTAAAAAAACGATTGCAAGAATTTCTAACACAGAGTTTATTGACCACAAAGAGGAACTCGGATTTATTAAATTTGGTATAGACGAATTAATTTCTCCAGAATCTTTAGCTGCTACCGAAATTGAATTACTATTAAATCAATCAGCTTTTGATGATACTTACGAGTTTGAAAATGGTGCTTTAACCATGCTGGGTTTAAACTTATCAAGAACAGCTTTATTTGTTGGTAAATCGGTAAAAGATGCTGCAAAACTAATTCCCGAAATTCATTTTGTACCAATAGCAATCCAGCGATACGGAACTCAATACACTATTATTCCACGAGGAGACACTGTTTTTAAAGAAGGAGATCATGTGGTTTTTATAACCTCAAAAGGTGGAGATGAAGAACTATGTAAACTCACAGGAAAAATTAAAACTCAAATCAAGGATGTTATGATTCTTGGTGGTGGGAGAATAGGCTCTAAAGCAGCTAAAAATTTAACACGTAGTAAGTTTGATATTAAGATTATTGAAAAAAATAAAGATCGGGCTTTCGAACTTGCCGATGAGTTACCTAATACTTTAGTAATAAGAGGAGATGGTAGAAATGTAGAATTATTAGATGAAGAAAATATTAGTGATATGGACGCTTTTATTTCTGTAACAGGAAACTCTGAAACTAATATTATGTCCTGTTTAGTTGCCAAATCTAAAGGTGTTAGAAAAACGATTGCATTAGTAGAAAATATGGATTATTTTGAAATATCCCATTCTATTGGTATCGATACGTTAATTAATAAAAAGCTTTTAGCCGCCAATAATATTTTTAGATATATACGAAAAGGAGAAGTCGTTGCCATGACAAAACTTAACAATATGAATGTAGAGTTGTTAGAATTTGTTGTGAAACCAACTTCTAAAATATGTAATAAAATAATTAGAGAATTAGATTTTCCACGTTCGGCAACAATAGGTGGTGTTATTCGCAATCAAGAAGGACTTATTGCTCTTGGTGGATTTAAAATTGAAGCTGGAGACAGAGTAGTTGTTTGCAGTTTACCTCGTGCTCTTAAAAAGGTAGAGGCTCTTTTCGATTAATATATGAATGATGCTTAACTACAAAATTATTATTCATTTTTTAGGGTTGCTATTAGTATGTAATGGTAGCTTTATGTTAGTAGCTTCTTTAGTAAGTTTAATTTATAAAGATGGTGTTACTTTTCAATTATTTTTATCTGGAATTACAGTAATAGTATTAGGCATTTCTGCAATTATTTTTACTAGAAGTCATAAAAAAATAGTGTTTTAAGCAAAAAAGAGCAAG
>RDRZ01000018.1 GCA_003709165.1 Flavobacteriaceae bacterium PRS1 | reverse complement strand
ATATCGCTCCATAATAACTGCAGGAACTTATTTGGCACCTTCCATTAAAGTGGCTGAAGCTTCAAAAGTTATAGAAAACTCCCAGCGAGATATTAATATTGCCTTTGTAAACGAACTCTCAAAAATTTTTAGACTATTAGATATCGACACTAAAGCGGTACTGGAAGCTGCAGGAACCAAATGGAATTTTTTAAAATTTTCTCCAGGACTCGTTGGTGGGCATTGCATTGGTGTAGATCCTTATTATTTGGCACATAAAGCCATTGAATCTGGATATACACCTGAAATTATTTTGGCAGGACGTAAAATAAATGATAGTATGGGTAGCTATGTGGCACAAGAGACTGTAAAAATGATGATTAAAAAAGGAGCAACCATTAAAGGAGCAAAAGCCTTAATTTTAGGAATCACTTTTAAAGAAAACTGTCCGGATATAAGAAACTCAAGAGTTATCGATATTATTCGGGAATTTGAAACTTACGATGTTATTGTAGATGTGTGCGATCCTTGGGCTTCTCCAAAGGATGTAAGAGAAGAATACAATTTAGATGTCATTGTCTGCCAGTTTAAATTAAAAACTAAATATGATGCTATAATATTAGCTGTATCACATCAGCAATTTTTGGAGATTGATTTAGAAGAATTAAAATCTGAAACTGGTGTTATTTTCGATGTAAAATCATTTTTTCCAACCCAGTTTGTTGATGCAAGTTTATAATGTATAATAACAAATATCACAAGCAAGAGCTTTCAAATCTAAGTTTTCTTATTACAGGAGGTGCTGGATTTATTGGTTCTAACCTTGTGGGTTATTTATTAAAACATAGTGCTAAAAAAGTACGTGTTTTGGATGATTTCTCCAATGGTTATAAAGAGAACCTATCAGAGTTTAGAGATAACCCAGCTTTTGAGCTTATTGAAGGTGATATAAGAGATGTAAAGACCTGTAAAAAAGCCATGAAAGGGATTGACTATGTCTCTCATCAAGCGGCTTTGGGTTCTGTACCTCGTTCTATAGAAGATCCTGCTACAACTAATGCGGTTAACATTACCGGCTTTTTAAATATAATGATTGCGTTAAAAGAAAGTAAGACTGTAAAGCGTATGGTATATGCAGCGTCCAGTTCTACTTATGGAGATAGTACAACATTGCCAAAAGTTGAAGACACTATCGGAAATCCTTTATCTCCTTATGCGGTTACAAAATATGTAAATGAATTGTATGCCGATGTGTTTGCTAAAATCTATCAAACCGATGTTATTGGCTTACGTTATTTTAATGTGTTTGGACCAAAACAAAGCCCTAATGGTGCTTATGCGGCAGTTATTCCCTTGTTTATGCAGTCACTTAAAGATAATGTTGCTCCAACCATATATGGAGATGGAGAGCAAACACGAGATTTTACGTTTGTAGATAATGCAGTACAGGCTAATGTTAAGGCGTTTTTTGCATCCAAAGAAGCCTCTAACCAAGTGTATAATGTGGCCTGTGGTGAGCGGATTAGCATCAATAAATTATGGAATCAATTAAAATCTGAAGCAAGTTCTAATCTCGAACCTAATTATGTGTCACTAAGACAAGGTGATGTACGGGATTCTTTAGCAGACATTTCTAAGGCTGAACGTTTGTTGGGTTATTTACCGGAATACTCAGTTCAAGATGGGTTAAAAATTATCTGGGTTTATTTTAACAAGATTCAATAAATATGAAAGTATTAATTGATTCTTCTAGTGACATTCAATATGCTTCATTCTATATTTATGGTTTGTACCAAGTTTATGGTAGAAAAAATGTTACATTTTCATCGATGTACTTTAAGAAATTTAAACATAACAATCATTTTTTTGCATTTGTAATTATAGATAATGAGAACTCAAAGAAAGTAATTATTGATTATACAGATTCCAGTAAAATAGTTTCTGAAGCATTGAATTGGTGCGATGTATATGGAAATATAAATCTGGACCAATCAAAAGAGCATACAAATAAAATAATAGCTATCGGGCCAAGTTTTGGAATTCAGATTTACAGCTTCATCGAAACACTATGGTTTGCATTCACTAATTTTTTAAGAGCCTATAAAAGAATTCCAAATAAAAAGAAATTTTTATCCGATTATAAAGCGCAATACAAACGACCAAAATTTTCAGATTATAGTTCAGAAAGCACTAAAGCTAATTATGTTTTTTTTATGGCTTCTTTATGGAAACAGGAAAATACAGTTAACAATTACAGAGCAAATTTTATTAAAAGTTGCAGGACAAATAAACGTATAGAATTTGAGGGAGGATTTGCGCCCAGAACAAAAAATGATATAGAAGGTTTTGAAGGTTTAACATCTAATAGTAGAATGCCCATGAATGATTATCTTACTAAACTTAAACAGTCGATAATAGCATTTAATACAACTGCAGTTAAAAAATGTCATGGCTGGAAATTGGCAGAATATTTATGTTTGGGAAAAGCTATTATTTCTACCCCGTTAACAAGGGTTTTACCTGATGTATTGAAAGATCAAGTACAGTTTTTGTTTACCGATGGGAGTATTGATGATATTACTAACAAAGTAAATGAAGTTGTTTTTAATCCTAAATTAAGGCGACAACTAGAAGAAAATTCTAAAACTTATTTTGAACAGTATTTGGCACCAAAGCAAATAATCAAAAGTTTAACAGCTTTATAATTGTTAATATTTAAGTGTAAATCTTGACCTTTTAATCCAACCTAATTCTTATTGATTGCTTATATTAGCCTTGAAACCAATCGAACGCTTAACCTTGGAAACAAGAATTTATAAAAAGGTAATTATTCTTGGTGAAGTTTCTAATATAGAAAATATTATTAAAACCTTTAGCGAGTCTGATCCAAATTATAAAATAATTGGATTTGTTAATAGCGAAAAATCTAAAAGAGAGACAATAAAATTTAAAGGTGTAAAAGAGTATTTATCTGGAGATTTGTCAAGCATTATTAAAACTGAAAATATTTCTGAATTGGTAATCGCAATCGATAATCCTGATAATATTACATCAGAAATATATTATCAACTTACAGCACTTTTAGAACAGGGATTTACAATTCGCGAATATACACAGGTTTTTGAAGAAATCACTAAACGTATTCCTGTTCACTATTTAGGAAAGGATTTTTATAAGTATTTTCCGTTTAGCAGAAGCAATCAAAATAAGCTTTATATGTTCTACAATAGAGCTTTGGATATTGTATTCTCAATAATTGGACTTGGTTTCGGAATTATTTTAATACCATTCATTATTATTGGAAATTTAATTGGCAATAGAGGCTCTTTGTTTTATACGCAAAAGCGCATTGGGAAATATGGTAAACCATTCCGGATAATAAAATATCGAACAATGAAAAAAAATACAGAAGCTGAAAAACCTTCATGGGCTGTAGAAGACGATAGTAGAGTTACACCTTTTGGTCGATTTTTAAGAAACACACGTTTAGACGAAATACCTCAATTTATTAATGTTTTAAAAGGAGAAATGAGTATTATTGGTCCCAGACCAGAACGTCCCTTTTTTGTAAAGGAATTATCTCAATTTATACCTTTTTATGAAACAAGACATACCATAAAACCAGGTTTGTCGGGTTGGCACAAGTTAATCATAGGTATGGATCTATAGTAGAAGAAAGTTTAATTAAACTCCAATACGATTTATATTATATCAAGCATCGTAGCTTTTTCTTGGATTTTAATATTATAATAAAAACATTAAGTACTATAGTTTATTATAGAGGGCAATAAATTGGTTATAAAATTAGATGTTCTTCTGATAGTATTTTATTAAATATAGATATCTAATAAAGAAGGCAATCAGAATTGGAATTAATCCTATTGCAAATATCTCTATACCAATAATCCAATGTAAAGTTAATAAGCACAGCATTATTAGTAGAAACTTTAAATACTTAATAATCCATTTTTTTACTTCTTTTTTGAATAGTTGCGGAATCACAAAAATATTTAAGGCAAAAGCCCAGAGTAAATTATAGTTTTGTGCAGTTGCAGAATGATCAGTGGCAAACCAAAGCAACAAAATTAATACTCCAACAATTCCTGTAAAACCAAATATTAAAACATCAAGCCAATTACTGCGTTTATTGTTTTTATAATCAAAAAAGGTGATTAATAATATAAGTAAACCAATAATCCCAAAAATAAATAATGGACTTGTGAAGAAATTATCAGGCTTTGGTTTTTTAATACTTTCAAATAAAATATTGCTTTGTTTTACTAAAGGTTTTGATGAGTTAATTTGAGCGTTTTCAAAAAATAAATAAATATATTGAGGTAAAAACATATGTTCGTTTGCAGTTGCTTTTTTATCAATAACAGAGCCAAGAGCAATATCAATTCCAAAACCACCCCAGGAATTTCTATCTACGTGGTCGTGAATTAGTCGTCTGAATGTTTTTAGTGTAAATCCTTCAGGTTCTTTAAAATTAATATCTTCTTTTAAGATTATTGGAATGACGTCTCTAATTTTTGTGGCACAGTTATCAAAGAAAAAATCGTACAAATAATATTGATTTTCAGGTTTGTAATTATTAATTAGATAATCGTAAAGTAGCTGTTTTTCAAATTGAGATAAGTTTAAAACCTGTTCCTTTACAGTACGATTCTGTAAGATGTAAAAATTGATAAAGTTTTTATATTGATTTTTTTCTATTCTGTAGTTAAGCTTTCCTCTTGCAAATTTTGTATAAAAATTGGGTGTATTAAAATCAAAAACTCCGTAGTTGTATGTGTAATCTATACCTAAAAGAGTATCTTTTATTCTAAATGCATTATGACCAAATGAATCGTTTAGAGAAGTGCCTGGACCTAGTGTAAGTACACTAATTTCTGCTTGAGAAGAAAGTTGTTTTTGTTGTGCTTTTACTTCAGAAGCAAAAAAGAATACCAAAATTAAGAGTAATAGTTTTATATGCATACCAAATTTTAAACGAGTTCATTATCTAAAAATACTAAAATCTAACTTTAAAGAAAATACATTAGAATATAATGCGACACTTTGGTCACCAATATCTGTAAATGCATAATCAATTTCAATGCCGTTATACTTAAAACCGACTCCAAAACTAGGTTGAAAGGTTAAGTTTTCACTATTATCAATTTGTAATTCATTTTGAAAATTTCCAACTCCTACACGTAAAAACACAAGATCTGTATAGCCAAATTTAAACCCAAGTGCAGGATTAATACTCGCAAACGATGTTGAAATAATATCATTGGTTTCAGCAAATCTTATATTAAGGTCAAATTCGGCACGAAGCGTATAATCGTAGTTAAATACAAACATTTTAGAAATACCAATTTGCAATTTAGGAAGTGTCAATTCAGTCCCTTCAGGTGGTTCTTGATTTTGACCATCAATGGCGTTTTTAATATCTTCAAGTTTATCTTTATCAAACGACCACGAATTAAACGTTGTGGTAATATCTCTTATCATAATGCCAAATTTCCAATCATTTCCACCTTCAAACTGAATTCCAAGATCTAAACCAAAACCCCAAGATGAGGCAAAATCACCAATAATACGTCTAATTATTTTAGCGTTAACACCATAGTTTAAGCCTTGAACAGGTAATTTTCGAGCATAAGAAAAGGTGATTCCATAATCGACAGCCGAAAATAAGTTTATTCTATCATAATTAATGTTGCCTTGATCGTCAATAAGTTGCGTGGTATCCAAAATGTCGTCCACACCAAACCTAATTATAGAAATTCCCATAGTGCTCCTATCATCAATTGGCATAGCAAAAGCAGCATAATTGTAATTAGCAATATTTGCAAAATAACTGGAGTGCATCAATGCCATTTGGTTGTCTTCTAAATTTACCAAGCCTGCAGGATTCCAATACCCAGAATTTACATCAGCAGTATGTGCAACTACTGCATTACTCATTCCTAAAGCTGCAGCATCCACACCAATATTCATAAATTCGTTGGAATATTTTCTGGTAGTTTGAGCATGAATTAAGGACACACAAAGAAGTAGTAAAATGGTTAAATACTTTTTCAAAAGCCAAAATTTTGTACAAATATGCGCAATTCACCTAATAAACTCTAATTTTTTTGAGATATTGTTTTAGACAAATATAGTTTGTTATTTTTACTGAAATTAAACGTTTAGACGATTGAAAAAGCACATTCCTAACTTTATTACGCTTTTAAATTTATTCTGTGGTAGTATTGCCGTAATTTTTGCCGTAAATGGGAATATGCTTGCAACGGCATTGTTCGTTTTTCTTGGTATTTTCTTCGACTTTTTTGATGGTTTATTGGCAAGAAAACTGAATGTACAAAGTGAGTTAGGATTACAGTTGGATTCTTTGGCAGATATGGTAACAAGTGGTTTGGTTCCTGGACTAGTGATGTTTTATTTATTAGAATTAAGTAATATAAATTCATATTTACCGTATTTAGGTTTACTCATAACATTAGCTTCGGCATATCGTTTAGCTAATTTTAATATTGATGAAAATCAATCCGATTCATTTATAGGTTTGCCTACGCCTGCAAATGCATTGTTAATCTTGTCGTTGCCGTTAATAATGGAGTTTCAAAACAATGAAGTGATGAATGCTATCATTCTAAACAAATGGTTTTTAATAGGGATAACATTATTGAGTTGTTATTTGTTAAATGCAAATATCAAACTCATTGCTCTTAAGTTTAAAAACTGGAGTTTTATAGATAATAAAGCGCGTTATATAGTCATTTTACTATCGATAATATTGTTAGTGATTTTTCAGTTTATAGCAATTCCACTTATTATTGCCAGTTATATTATCATTTCTCTCTTAAATAAATAATGTTGTTATGGTAGAAAATATATTTACATTATTAATGCTCATACTATTACAAGTTGTTTTAGGATTTGACAATTTGTTATACATCTCTTTAGAATCTAAAAACGCACCAAAAGAAAAACAACATTATGTTCGTAAAGTAGGTATTGCTTTAGCAATAATTTTACGTATTGTCTTATTGTTTGTGTTGATTTTCCTTATAGATTACTTTCAAGCTCCAGTGCTATTATTGCCTTTTGAAGGTATTATAGAAGGCAATTTTAACATCCACAGTTTTATAGTTCTCGGCGGCGGAATTTTTATTATTTATACTGCAATGAAAGAGATTTGGCACTTGGTTGGTGTAAATCATATGTCAGATAATGTAGAAGATGTAAAGAAAAACTCGGTTGGAAAAGTGATTACTATGATTGTGATTATGAATATTGTGTTTTCTTTTGATTCAATTTTAAGTGCGATGGCATTAACAAATGTATTTTGGATTATGGCAATAGCGATTGTTATTGGTGGTTTACTTATGATTTTGATGGCTGATAAAGTGTCAAATTTTTTAGAGAAGAATAGGATGTATGAAGTACTTGGTCTTTTTATCTTGTTTATTGTAGGTATTATGTTATTAACCGAAGGAGGACATCTAGCGCATTTAAAACTTTTTGGAAACGAAATTACACCTATGAGTAAAACCACTTTCTATTTTGTAATAGGCATCTTAGTAATTACTGATATTGTACAAGGTCGCTATCAAAAAAAGTTGATTGCTGAGAAGAAAAGTGTTAAAAAAGATTGAAATAATTAAATAAGCCTTAACTCTAAAACTCCAGCTTCTTTTTACGTAGCTCAAAATTCTGTCCTAAATACACTTTACGCACCATTTCGTCTTCGGCAAGTTCTTCAGGTTTACCTGCTTTTAGTATGCTTCCTTCAAACATTAAATACGTTCTGTCTGTAATGGCAAGGGTTTCCTGTACATTGTGGTCAGTTATTAATATACCAATATTCTTTTTGGTAAGTTTAGCTACAATTCGCTGTATATCTTCAACAGCAACGGGATCAACTCCAGCAAAGGGTTCGTCTAATAAAATAAAATTTGGGTCTGTTGCCAAAGCACGAGCAATTTCGGTACGGCGACGCTCACCACCAGAAAGTAAATCGCCTCTGTTTTTGCGTATATGACCTAGTCCAAATTCTTCGATAAGAGATTCCATTTTATCGGTCTGTGCTTTTTTGCTCAGTTTGGTCATTTGTAACACGCTTAAAATATTGTCTTCAACGCTTAATTTTCTGAAAACAGAAGCTTCTTGTGCAAGATATCCAATACCATTTTGTGCACGCTTGTACATTGGATATTTGGTAATCTCGTTATTATCGAGAAAAATTTTACCTCCATTTGGTTTTATAAGCCCAACAATCATATAAAAGCATGTTGTTTTACCTGCACCATTCGGACCAAGAAGTCCAACAATTTCACCTTGATTTACTTCCAACGAAACATCTTTCACAACTTTTCGTCCACTATAGGACTTCATTAAATTATCAGCTCTTAAAATCATATTTGCAATAACGTAATTTTTATTTAATTATTGGTTTCAAACACCGTACAGTACTCATTAATTTCTTTTACTAGACTATGCCTGTTGTTTTTCCTTTCTTTTTTGATTTCTGATTACAACTTTTGAAATATAGATACTCACTTGGTATAATATTAATATTGGTATGGCTACAATTATCTGACTTGCAATATCTGGCGGTGTAATAATGGCAGATAATATTAAAACTAAAACTAAAGCATATTTACGATATTTCTTTAAGAATTCAGGCGTAACCAATCCTATTTTAGTTAAAAAGTAGATTATAATAGGAAGTTCAAATATTAAACCAGATGCTAAAACGGATGCTCTTACTAATCCAATATAAGAACCGATATCTATTTGATTATCTACGACATCTGAAATATTATAATTGGCTAAAAAATTAATGGATAAAGGACATATTATAAAGTACCCAAACAATACACCCAGAAAAAATAAAAATGACGAAATGATTATAAACCCACGAGAATGTTTACGCTCATTTTCGTGAAGTCCGGGACTGATAAATTTCCAAAATTGATAAATTACATAGGGAAATGAAATAATAAAACCAGCCATAATTGAGGTCCAGATATCGGCTGAAAATTGTCCAGCCATTGTTCGGCTTTGAATAATCATTGGTAACGATTCACCACAAAAACTAGTTTCTACATCAATATAATTGGCAGCTTTACATAAAAAAGAGTAAGTAGGAAAACTCATTTTTAAAGGGCCAAAAATTATTACATCAAAAATATATCTACTAAATACAAATGCGATACTTCCAGTAATTAAAATTGCTAATGTTGATCGTATAAGATGCCATCTCAATTCTTCAAGGTGGTTAAGAAAAGACATTTCATTAATGTTCTTTTTTGTCATTATAAAATACCTTCTTTTATTAAATCATGTAAGTGTACAACACCTGCATATATACCATCTTCTTCTACAAGTAATTGAGAAATACCATATTTTTCCATAAGCTCCATGGCATCAACAGCCATAGCATCTGCTTCAATAGTTTTGGGTTTTGCACTCATAATATCTTCAGCAGTAAGATTTGTAAAATCCTCAGTTTTACTTAACATACGACGTAAATCACCATCTGTAATAATACCAATAATAGTTCCGTTATCTACTACAGCAGTAACTCCAAGCATTTTTTCAGAAATTTCTATAATAATCTGTTTTATATTAGTGTCTAACCAAACTTTTGGTTTTTGGTTTACTGAAGACAAATCATAAACTTTTAAATATAATTTTTTTCCCAGAGCACCACCTGGATGATATTTAGCAAAATCATGACTTGAAAAACCCCGTAATTCTAACAAACAGACTGCTAAAGCATCTCCTATAACCAATTGTGCTGTTGTACTGGTAGTTGGTGCCAAATTATTTGTGCAAGCTTCTTTTTCTACATAAGTGTTTAAAACATAATCTGCTTGTTGCCCAAGAAAAGAATCAGGATTTCCTGTAATTGCAATCATTTTATTTGGACCATTTTTTATAAGTGGCACTAAAACTTTAATTTCGGGAGTGTCTCCGCTTTTAGATATACAAATAACCACATCATCTTCTAGAATTAAACCTAAATCACCATGAATAGCATCTGCCGCATGCATAAAAATTGCTGGTGTTCCTGTAGAATTCAAAGTTGCTACAATCTTATTGGCTATAATAGCACTTTTCCCAATACCTGTAATTATTACTCTACCTTTAGAATTATAAATAAGTTGGGTCGCATTTGCAAAATCTTTATTTAATAAATTTGAGAGATTAGCAATAGCCTTGCTTTCCAAATCGATAGTGTTTTTTGCAATTTTAAGAATAGAATCAATATTATTCAAAATTTATAATTTATGGTTTGATGCCTTTAAAGATTTTACTATCTTTATAATATTCTACAAAAAAACAAAAAATTATAATGGAAGTTTAATTAATATGGTAGAAATTGGATAATTATATTTTTTTTGTAACTTTAAGTACAACTAAAATGACTAATTAAGGGATTAATGATTACAAGTGAAATGGGATTGCAAGAAGCGTTAAAAACGTATTTTGGTTTTGATACTTTTAAAGGTTTGCAGGAAGAGGTAATTAAAAGTGTTATGGCTAATAATAATACTTTTGTTATTATGCCTACTGGAGGCGGTAAATCACTATGTTATCAATTGCCTGCACTAATGAAAGAAGGAACAGCAATAGTTGTTTCTCCTTTAATTGCCTTAATGAAAAACCAAGTTGATGCTATTAGAGGAGTGTCTAAAGAAGATGGTATTGCTCACGTTTTAAATTCATCACTCAATAAGACAGAAGTAAAAAAAGTAAAGCAAGATATAGTTGACGGAATTACTAAACTTCTCTATGTAGCACCAGAATCTCTCACAAAAGAAGAGAATGTCGAGTTTTTAAAATCTCAAATAATTTCATTCATGGCAATAGACGAAGCACATTGTATAAGTGAATGGGGACACGATTTTAGACCAGAATATAGAAATCTTCGACACATTATTAAACGTATTGGTGATAATATCCCAATGATTGGTTTAACAGCTACTGCAACACCAAAAGTTCAAGAAGATATTTTAAAAAATTTAGGAATTACAGATGCAAAAACTTTTAAAGCATCATTCAACCGACCAAATTTATATTATGAAGTACGGCCTAAAACTAAAAATGTTGATGCAGATATTATTCGGTTTGTTAAACAAAATGAAGGGAAATCAGGAATTATATATTGCTTAAGCAGAAAACGGGTTGAAGAATTGGCACAGGTACTTCAGGTAAATGGTATCAAGGCTGTGCCATATCATGCAGGATTAGATGCTAAAACCAGAGTAAGGCATCAAGATATGTTTTTAATGGAAGATGCCGATATTGTTGTGGCAACTATTGCTTTCGGAATGGGAATAGACAAACCAGATGTTCGTTTTGTGATTCATCACGATATCCCTAAAAGTATAGAAAGCTATTATCAAGAAACAGGTCGTGCAGGTCGTGATGGAGGCGAAGGTCATTGTTTGGCATACTATGCGTATAAGGATATAGAAAAACTTGAAAAGTTTATGTCTGGAAAACCAGTAGCCGAACAAGAAATCGGTCATGCATTACTACAAGAGGTTGTTGCATTTGCCGAAACATCTATGTCCCGACGAAAGTTTATTCTACATTATTTTGGAGAAGAATTCGATAATGAGACGGGAGAAGGTGGTGATATGGATGATAATATGCGTTATCCTAAAAAGCAAGTTGAAGCTAAAGATGAAGTAAAGATTTTATTAGAAGTTGTTTCTAAAACAAATGAATCATATAAAAGTAAAGATTTAGTAAATGTTATTATTGGGAAAGAAAATGCATTAATTAAATCTCATAAAACCGACACACAGCCGTTTTTTGGGATTGGGAATAACAAAAGTGACAAATTTTGGATGGCATTGATTCGCCAAGTTTTAGTTGTGGGCTTATTAAAAAAGGATATAGAAACCTATGGCGTTTTAAAAGTGAAAGATGCTGGCAGATCCTTTTTAGAAAACCCTTTGTCGTTTATGATGACCGAAGATCATGTGTTCGATCAAGAGAGTGACGACAGTATTATAACTAACGCTAAAGGTGGTGGTGTTGCAGCAGACGAAAATTTAATGATAATGCTTAAAGATTTACGAAAGCAAAATGCTAAACGCTTAGGTGTACCTCCATTTGTAATTTTTCAAGACCCTTCATTAGAAGATATGACGCTTAAATACCCAATTACTTTAGAGGAACTTTCAAATGTTCATGGCGTTGGAGATGGAAAAGCAAAAAAATATGGAGTAGATTTTGTAGAACTAATAAGTGATTATGTTGAAGAAAACGAGATTGAACGCATTCAGGATATGGTTGTTAAATCTACGGGTTCAAATTCTGCATTAAAGCTATTTATCATTCAAAATATTGATAGAAAATTACCTTTAGACGATATTACTGCAGCTAAAGGCATGGAAATGCCAGATTTTATTAAGGAAATGGAAGCTATAGTTTTTTCAGGTACTAAGCTTAACATTTCATATTGGATTGATGAGATTCTTGATGAAGACCAACAAGAAGAGATTCACGACTATTTTATGGAAGCTGAAACCGATAAAATAGATGATGCCATTGAAGAGTTTGAAGGCGATTATGACGATGAAGAATTACGTTTATATCGTATAAAATTTATAAGTGAAGTGGCGAATTAATATCTAGTTTTCAGTCCACAGTTTTTAGTCCCGATAGTTATCGGGGGCAGTACGCAGTACTCATTTCTAAAAAGTTTTAAATAAAATGTGATGCTTTTTTGCTTTGAGTTCAAGTGTTTTTACTAGTGATATATTAATTTTTGAAATATCATAAATCATAAATCGTAATTCATAAATCATTATTATATTTGCAATCAAAATTAAAACAATGCAAGACGGTTTATACGTAAAATTCAATACAACAAAAGGCGAAATTTTGATCGCTTTAGAATACAAAAAAACACCGGGAACAGTTGGCAACTTTGTTGCTTTGGCAGAAGGAAATTTAGAAAACTCTATAAAACCACAAGGCACTCCTTATTATGATGGACTAAAATTTCATCGTGTAATTCCAGATTTTATGATTCAAGGTGGTTGTCCACAAGGAACAGGGACAGGAAACCCTGGATATAAGTTTGATGATGAGTTTCACCCTGATTTAAAACACGATGGACCAGGCGTTTTGTCTATGGCAAATTCAGGACCTGGAACCAACGGAAGCCAGTTTTTTATCACGCATATTGAAACACCTTGGTTAGATGGTAAACACACTGTTTTCGGGAAAGTTTCCGAAGGACTAGAAATAGTTAATACGATTAATTCAGAAGATAAAATAGAAACTTTAGAGATTGTAAGAGTAGGTAAAGACGCAAAAGCATTTAATGCCATTGAAGCTTTTAGAACATTTGAAGGTTCGCGAGAGAAACTATTAGCCGAAGCTAAAAAAGGTACTGAAGCTGAACTTGAAAAACTTGCTAAAGGATTTAATAAAACCAAAAGTGGTTTACGTTACCAAATGCTTCAAAAAGGAACAGGAGCAAAAGCCGAAAAAGGCAAAACAGTTTCAGTACATTATAAAGGGCAATTACCAGACGGAACTGTATTCGATTCCTCATACAAACGTAATCAACCTCTTGATTTTGTATTAGGAATGGGACAAGTTATAGCTGGTTGGGATGAAGGTGTTGCTCTTTTAAAAGTTGGAGATAAAGCACGTTTTGTCATACCAAGCGATTTAGCATATGGAAGCACAGGTGCCGGAGGTGATATTCCACCGGATGCCACCTTGATTTTTGATGTGGAATTGATGGATGTAAAGTAAATTTTTCTTGATTATAGTAACAAAATATTAAAATTGGCGACTCATTTATAATGAGATGTTTTTTAAATGTATCAGTTTTATTAATCAACCTATTAAAATGAACTTTTCAAAGAAATATCACGAACTCGATAGCAACAATAGAAATTCTGTGAGTAAAACTAAACTTTTATTGTTTTTTATATTTCTTATAGTTGTAGTTTTTAGCTGTTCTAAAAATATAGACTATTCTCCAGAATATATTAAGCAAACTTCAGGACGTTATTTATTTAATCAAGATGAGGTTATAGACGTGTATTATGACAATGGAAAGTTGTTTTTAAAATTGAGAGGTGCAGAAAAAATTAAGCCAGTCATATTAGATGAAAATATTTTTTTCGTTGTTGATATGTATAAGAAACTTCATTTTGTTCAGCATCCAGAAACAAAAAAACGTTATTTGTCTATAATATCTGCAGATAATAAAGATTTAATCACCTATGATTATTTAAAAGTAGAAGATTCTTTTAGAATACCAAGCATGCATTTAAAGAATAAGAATTATGACAAAGCACTTGCTGGATTTTTAGAGATTAAAAAACAAGATTCTACAAGTGTTTTAATTAGCGAAAGGGAATTTAATAGTCTTGGCTATAAATTATTGAAGGAAAAAGAATATGAAAATGCCATAGAAGTATTTAAAATGAATGTAGCCTTATACCCTAAAAGTGATAATGTTTATGATAGTTTGGCAGATGCTTATTTAAGACATGGAGATAGTTTACAAGCTTTTATTAATTATAAAAAAGCGTTAGAATATAATAACACAAATAAGAGAGCTAAAGAGTTTGTTGAAGCATATACTAAAAACATATTTAAAAACTAGTAGATGATATTAGTATTTAAACACTTCAGTTTATAGTAATTTTAATATTTGTCTATGACTAATTCTGCATTAGGAAGTGGAATAAAACCAAAAGAAACATTGATTTTTGTTCATGAAATGATGGAAGTTAATTATGGAGCATTTTAGGCTACTTTACATTTTAAAGAAGATTTTTAATATCTTTGATTACAACATTTCATAATTTAAACTAACCATACATGAAAAAATCAATTGTATTTATTCTATTATCTGTTTTTACTTCTTCTCAAATTATATTTTCTCAAGAAACACAAGAAGAAAACCAAGAACAACATCAAATACTTACCGATAAATTCCATTTTGATGTAGGCTTGTTCTTCTTATCAAAAAATGTAAAAGTAGGTGCAAACGGTACCTCTTCAAATCAAAATATTGATTTTGGTAAAACCTTTAAATTAAATAATGATGAATCTGCATTTTTTTTAAATTTGATTGGTATTTTTCTAAAAAATGGAAAGCGTCTTTTGAAACTTTCAGTTTATCTACATCAAGGACAGCTCTATTAGTTGAAGATATAGAATGGGGAGATGTGGTTTTTAATGCTGGTACTAATGCAAAAGCAGGAGTAGGATTAGATTTATATAGAATTTTCTTCGGAAGAGTTTTCTCTAGAGGATTTAAACATGAATTTGGTGCTGGACTTGGAGTTCATGCTTTTAATATTAAAGTTTTTATTGAAGGAGATGTACTTGTTAATGGAGGTGGTTTTGAGTTTGAACGAAGAGCAGTAAGTGCTGTAATTCCTTTGCCAAATATAGGAGCTTGGTACTATTTTACTCCTTCAACCAAATTAGCGTTAATAGCAAGAGTAGATTGGTTTGGAATAACAATAGGTGATTATTCTGCTAATTTATGGGATTTAGCACCAGGAATTAAATATCAGGTTTTTAAAAATATTGGTCTTGGTTTCGATTATAGATATTTTTTATTTAAAACTAGTGTTGATACTAATGATTGGGATGGTAATTTCAGGATGAATTTTTCTGGACCATTGATTTCTATCAATGCAAATTTTTAAATCTGTTTTAATAACATTACTTTTTGTTATTTTAAATATGACTACAATTGACCTAGAACAATTAAAATACCCAATAGGCAAATTCGATTGCCCGAATACTATTACACCTGAACATATTAAAAGTTGGATATCAATTTTAGGACATTTCTCCAATCGTCTTGAAAAACTTTTTAAGAATTTAACCTACAAGCAGTTAGACACACCATACAGTCCAGATGGTTGGACAATACGGCAAGTTGTTCATCATTTGTCAGACAGTCATCAGCATAGTTATACACGTTTTAAATGGACTTTAACCGAAGATAAACCAATAATAAAAGCATATGAAGAAAAAGATTGGGCAGAATTGCCAGATGCTAAAACGGCTCCAATTGAAATGTCTTTATTGCATTTAAAAGCTATTCATAGTAAATTGGTCTATTTGCTAAAATCATTATCAATTGACGATTTAAATAAAAGTTTTAATCACCCAGAAACTAATGAAGAAGTTGTCTTAAAATACAATATTGGTATGTATGCATGGCATAGCAACCACCATTATGCGCATATTGAGAATTTGTTGATTAGAAAGAATTGGAAATAGTTCTCAATTTTTTTGGAATTTGAAATTTAAGTTGTTGAATTTTACTTTAGTATTTCCACTTAATATTACAACCAATACTCGGCTTTTGTATCATCGTATTTTCTTCCTCATTGAGTAAACAATCCAAAGCATTACGCAAATCGTTTCCTGTAACAAGAATTCCATTTTCAGGACGAGAATCGTCTAATTGCCCACGATAAACCAATTTTAAATCGGCATTAAACACGTACAAATCTGGAGTACAAGCTGCATTGTAAGATTTTGCAACATCTTGTGTTTCATCATACAAATATGGAAACGGATAATTAACTTCTTGCGCATGAATCTTCATTTGTTCTGGACCGTCTTGAGGATACGTTTCGGAATCATTACTGGAAATTGCAATAAAGGCAATACCTTTTTCAGAATAATAATTTGAAAGCGCAACTAACTGTTCGTTAATATGAATTACAAACGGACAATGATTACAAATAAACATGATTACTGTTCCTTGCTCTCCTTTAGCTTTTTGTAAATTAATATAGTTACCACTAATAGTATCTATTAGATTAAATTTTGGAGCTTGTGTACCAAGCGCTAACATATTTGAGGGTGTTAATGACATTGCAGATTGTTTTTGTTTAAATATAGTAAATATTCGTATTTTTAAAAAATGAGCAAACAAATAAATTTCGAAGATTTTATTAAAGTAGATTTACGTGTAGGAAATATTATAAAAGTCAATTACTTTCCTGAAGCGAGACAACCAGCATATCAATTAACTATTGATTTTGGTGAGCTTGGGATTAAAAAATCATCAGCACAAATAACAAAACTTTACACAAAAGAAGAATTATTAAACCGACAGATTGTGGCAGTTGTTAATTTTCCAAAGAAACAAATTGCCAATTTTATGAGTGAATGTTTGGTTATGGGAGCAGTTAATGGAAATGATGTTATGTTACTAAAACCTGAACAAATGGTTAAAAATGGTTCAACTGTTTCATAATTTAAAATATTCTTTCTTAATTTGGGAAATCTGTCCGTCCCGATAGCTATTGGGAGACAGAAATGGCTTATGCAAGAATTAGATAGTGTTCGAATAAATTTTGATAGTAGCGGACTTTGGGTGCTCAATATAGCACTTGCTGTGGTTATGTTTGGTGTTGCTTTATCAATTACAATCGACGATTTTAAGCATATTTTACGTCAACCTAAATTAGTTTTGGCAGGTGTATTATCACAATTTATCTTATTGCCATTACTTACTTTTATTTTGATAATAGTTATAAAACCACAACCAAGTATTGCCCTCGGAATGATGATGGTTGCTGCTTGTCCTGGAGGAAACATCTCCAACTTTATGACACATCTCGCCAAAGGAAATACAGCCTTGTCAGTAAGTTTAACCGCTTTTGCCACGTTTTTAGCAATGTTTATGACACCTTTTAATTTTCAGTTTTATGGCAATTTATATGAGCCTACTGCACAAATATTACAAACTGTAAAACTCGAACCTTTCGAATTGGTAAAACTTATTATCTTGATTCTTGGGATTCCTTTATTTCTCGGAATGCTTTTACGAAGTAAGAATGAAACTCTCGCAATCAAAATATCAAGAATATTGAAGCCGTTTTCCATCATTATTTTTATAACAATAGTGATTATTGCATTTTCCAATAATTTAGATTTGTTTAACAATTACATACATTATGTGTTGGCAATTGGTATAGGCCATAATATATTGGCCTTATTGTTAGGGTTTACAGTAGCTAAACTATTTAGTTTATCTTTTAAAAATCAGAAAACATTAGCCATTGAAACTGGAATACAAAATTCCGGATTAGGACTTTTACTTATTTTTACATTTTTTAATGATTTAGGCGGAATGGCAATTCTCGCAGCTTTTTGGGGAATATGGCATATTATTTCCGGGCTGTTATTGGCTTTTTATTGGTCTAATAAATCGAAAAAACTAATTACAATTTGAAAAAAATTTGGCAACATAGCTTTAGAGCATATATTAAATTAGGATTGTTTTTTTATTTCAAAAAAATTAGAGTAGTAGATGCTAAGCATATCCCTAAAGGCAAACCTGTTTTGTTTTTATCAAATCATCAAAATGCTTTGTTAGATGTACTTCTAATTGCTACTAAATGCGGACGTTTTTCTTATTTTTTAACAAGAGCAAGTGTATTTAAAAACCCTTTAATTAGTAAATTACTAAAGAGTTTTAATATGATGCCTGTTTATCGTATTCGCGATGGTTGGAATACCATAATGAATAATAATTCAATTTTTGATTCGTGTACAGATTTACTGCATCAAAATGAATCTGTTTTTATCTTTCCGGAAGGCAGCCATAACCTAAATCGTACTGTGCGGACTTTAAGCAAAGGCTTTACACGTATTGTTTTTGATACACTCGAAAAATATCCTGAAACCGATTTACAGTTAGTTCCTATAGGTTTAAATTTTGCTAATGCTGAAAATTTTGTAGATAGTTCATCAATATATTTTGGCGAACCCATTGCTGCAAAATCTTTTGTTACAGGCGATAGAAATAAAGATATTGTTAATTTGAAACATACAATTCAGTCTAAAATTTCAAAATTAACGACTCATATTCCTACGGAGAATTATAAGGAAACACTTCAAAAACTGGATGCTTTACAAGTAGATTACCTAAATCCGAAAGCAGTAAATACATGTATTGCCAATAATTTTGAAGATTGCAAACAGAAACCAAAAACTAGCCTTAATTGGTTACGAGCAATATTAAAAGGATTGCTTATTTTAAATGTGCTTCCTCCTTATTTAATCTGGAAATTTATAGTACAACCCAAAATAGTAGAGCCAGAGTTTACAGCCACGTTCAGGTTCGCAATCGTTATTACTTTAGTGCCACTATATTTATTGATTATTTGTTTGGTGTTAGCTTCTGTATTTACTTCTACTATTGGTTTGAGTTATTTTATTTTGGTAATAACTCTTAACCTTTTAGCAGTTAAATTATAACTCTTCTCTAAAAAAAATAGCATTCATAAGTAACTTATTTGTACCATACCAAAAGGCTCTAAAATTTGTATTATCTGTGAATGCAACCACTTTTCCACTACCTAAACTTTTAATTTGTAAAGGTACAGTGCCTCCTAAACTATCTAAATTTTGTTTAGAGATATAACCGCTTAAAATTGGTCGTTTTGTGTATTGTATTGGGTTGTTATAACTGCTGGAATCTGCCTTCATAAAAATAGTCGTGTTTCTAAACAAGGCTATTTTAGTATTCTTATAACCAAAGTTTATAGGATGCGACCTGTCAATTTCAGCTTCAAAAATAGCACCTCCAATAAATTGAGCCCCTCTAAAATCTCGACGTTCTTCAAAGCTTACATTTTTTGCAGGCACTTTCACTTTTTTAAATTCTAACTTGGCAAGCTTTTTAGATTTAAACCATTTTAAGGTGTTTCTATAACCAATTATAGTCCCTCCATTTTTAACCCAGGTTATTATTTTTTTGGTATTGGCTTCACTTAAACCAGAAGTTCTGGAGTTTGCCACAATTATAGTATTATATCTGCTTAAATCGGCATTTGCAATAGTTTTAGTGTCCAGTTTTGTTACGGTAATATCGTAACGAGTATCAAATAAGTGCCAAATTTCTCCAGCATCGTACGATGTAATTCCATCGCCAACCAACAATGCAATTTTTGGGTTTTTTAAGGCTTTAAACTGGCTGCTTCCTAAATCGATACCTTTTTGGGTTAATCCAGTAGAAACAGCATCTATTTGTACATGGCTTTCTTGTGCTAAATCGTTTAAAAACGAATACAAATTTTTAGCATTTAATTTCTGATTCTGAACAGGAATTAATATCGTTCCGTAATCGTATGGCGTTCCGTTTAAGTTAAATTGCTTCATCGCCACTTTGGCACGTAAGCCCTTGCTTAAAATTTTGTTTAAAACCTTTGGCGTGTAATATTCGTGCCATTCCATTACATAGGCATAGTTGCTTTGTCCTGTTACTTTTCCTTTTTTAAATTGCAAATCGGCAACTTCTGCACCTGCATTTTTTGTAGAAACACCTTCAGCATAATCTAAATTAAATGCTAACGGAAATGTCCAAGCCGAAACATCGTAAAATAAGCTGTCTTTAAAAGTGGTGCGTATCTCGAACATGGCGTTTATTAAACGTGTGTTTTTTTGGTTTTTAGGTATAATATAACTATATCCTTTCTTAAAATGTTTTCCGTTAACTGTAAAATCTTGTTTTATTTCGTTGAATTTAATTTGATGACGTTTTAAAATCTCGGCAAGATGATAGGTTTTAGCAGCATCTTTTTCATCTCCAAAAACAATGGCTTTTCCGCTTTCTTTAGCAGCTTCATTTCTGGCATTTTTGAAGAAGTTATGCTGATAGGTTAATATTTCTTCACGCATATTTTTTGCAGCTTCTAAAGTCGATAAAGCAGCTGTAAATTGGTTGCGAATACCAAACGGAAATGTTAAAAGTCCATTATCACTTTCCTGAACATGACCACGAGAACTTGCTTGTTCGAATAAAATACCAATACCTCCATTGATGTCCGGAAAGGTTGAGCCTTTGCCATAATAAAAATCGTCAAAACTTTCTTCGGTATAATATAAAGAGCCAATTTTATCTAAAGCTTTTGCATGATAATTAGCAATTCTTTTAGTAAGTTCTTGATTTAATTTTGGAGTTAAAGGATGTGTTCTTGATTGTATTCCTGGCTGAAAAAAGAAGGTTGAATTAGTTCCCATTTCATGATGATCTGTTAAAATGTTTGGCAACCATTTGTGGAATGTTGCAATTCTGGCACGAGATTCTGGTAATTGTACTGGCAACCAATCCCGATTCATATCAAACCAATAGTGGTTTGTTCTTCCGCCAGGCCAAACCTCGCTGTATTCTCTATCGTTTGGATCTGGATTTAGGTTAATACTCTTATTGGTATTTGCCCAATAGGCAAAGCGTTGCAAACCATCAGGATTAAACGATGGATCGAATAATATAATCACATTTTCTAATAAGTCATTAATCGCTTCACTTTCAGCAGCAGCTAAATAATAAGCAGCCAAAAGTCCGGCATTTGCGCCACTTGGTTCGTTACCATGAATTGAAAATCCTTGATACACCACAATTGGCATATTTGCTGTATTTACCGAATTGCTTTCAGTAGCTGCAATATGTGCTTTACGAATATCATCGATTCGTTGATGATTTTTAGGTGATGTAATGGTAAGTAATAATAAAGGTCTGTCTTCAAAAGTTTTACCTCTGTTTTCAATAGTAATTCTATCGGAAGCATTTGCAAGGGCATACATATATTGTACCAATTTATCGTGTGTAACGTGCCACTTGCCAACTTGATGCCCAATAACACTTTCAGGTGTTGGAATGTTTTGGTTATAAGTTACACCTTGAGGAAGGTAATAGGATAAATCGATTTCGTTTTGTGCTTGAATAAATGCACAAGATAAAAGACAAAGTAAAAATAGTTTTTTCATGTGTTTATATTTATTTTTTTTAAACGGTCATCCCGATAATTATCGGGACTGTTCGCAATTAATCATTCCTTTAAGTGTGAAAAATTTTAACATGCTCGTTTCATTTTTCAATTTAGTTAGAGCATAAATATAAAAAAACCATTACTAAAAAGTAACGGTTTTAAATAATTTAAGATTTCCTTATGAATATTTTTAAATATCCTCAAAATTCACATCTGTAAAACTTTCAGAAGATGCAGGAGTTTCTTCAGTAGCATCTTCGGTTGATTCTTCAATAGTAGAATAATCTTTTTTTTTGTAATTTTTTTGATGGCGATCGCTTATAACTTCTTCCCCTTTTTCATCAATGATATAGTTGGTCATTTCGGCTAAAATATCTTTAAATTCAGAAAAATCTTCTTTATATAAATAAATTTTATGTTTTTTGTAATGAAACGAACCATCATCGTTTGTAAACTTCTTACTTTCGGTAATTGTAAGATAATAATCTCCTGCTTTGGTAGATCTTACATCAAAAAAATAAGTACGTCTTCCTGCTCTTAAAACTTTGGAAAAAATTTCCTCTTGTTCCATCATATCCTTATAAGCCATAATTGTATTGTTAAGTTGGTTTTATTTTTTAATGACTCAAAAATCTAAAAAATATATATACCAACCAACTATTTATGATATTTCTTTTTTAACTAATTGTTTTAATCAGTAATTGAGTGAATAAAATTAAAAACTTTTCATAGAATACTGAAAATATTTTAACTCATATTAGTTATTGAGTTATTGAGTTATTGAGTTTACAGTATTTTCCGTTCAGACTTAATAACTATTAACAAATAACAAAACAACTAATCTTCCAAATTAGTATTAGATGCTTCTGAAAGTTGTTTTAAATAAAGATTTTTGTAGTATCCATCTATATTTATAAGTGTATTATGCGTTCCTTTTTGAATCACATGACCATTATCTATAACAATTATTTTGTCAGCATTTTTTACTGAAGATATTCTATGACTTACAATAATTGTTGTTTTTCCTTCGGAAACTTTAGCAAGATTGTTAAGAATTTTATCTTCAGTTTCAGTATCTACAGCAGACAAGCAATCGTCTAACAATAAAATTTTTGGGTTCTTGATTATTGCTCTTGCAATAGAGACTCTTTGTTTTTGTCCACCAGAAAGTGTGACGCCTCTTTCTCCCAAAATGGTATCATATCCATTAACAAACTTAATTATATTTTCGTGTACAACGGCATTTTTTGCTGCTTCTACAACATCATCATCTGTAGAATTTACAGAACCAAATTTAATATTATTTTTTATAGAATCGGAAAATAAAAATGCATCTTGTGGTACATAGCCAACTGCATTGCGTAAACTATTTAGGTTTACTTTTTCAATTGAAATATCATCAATTAAAATGTTACCCTTATTAATATCATAAAGCCTGCTTATTAAATCTAATATTGTAGATTTTCCAGAACCTGTTCTACCAATTATTGCAAGAGTTTCTCCTTGATTTACAGTAAAACTAATATCTTTTAATGCTTGAATATTTGTGTCGTCGTAGATAAAAGATACATTCTTGAACGTTATATTTCCTTCAATTAGGGTAGGAGTTGCTATTGTATTTTTAATTTCCGGTTCTACTTTTAAAAACTCATTAATACGTTTTTGAGATGCTTCAGCCTCTTGAACAATAGAAGTTACCCAACCTAAAGCTGCTACTGGCCAGGTAAGCATATTTACATAAATAATAAACTCTGCAATAGTACCAAAATTTTCTATTTTACCATTTATATACTGTAAGCCTCCAACATAGATAACCAATAAATTACTGGCTCCAATGAGTAAAATCATTATTGGAAAGAAAAATGCTTGTACTTTCGATAAATCTATCTGTTTTTGTCTGCTTTCAGAAGATAAAATTTCGAATGCAGTATTTGTTTGTGGCTCAATACCATTAGCTTTTATTACCGAAATTCCGCTGAAGGATTCTTGCGCAAAGGTTGAAAGTTTCGATAAATAAACCTGTACAATGGTACTGCGCTTATGTATTAACTTGCTTAAAATGTAAATTGTTAAAGATAAAACAGGTAATGGTATAATGGTATAAATTGCTAATGTTGGCGCTCGGTCAAACATATATATTAATGCGATTATAAATAATGTAATCGTATCGATAGTGTACATAATTGCTGGACCAACATACATTCTTACTTTACCAACATCTTCACTAATCCGGTTCATTAAGTCCCCAGTTCTGTTCTTTTTATAAAAATTTAAGGATAATCGTTGGTATTGCTGATAGATTTCATTTTTGAGGTCGAATTCAATATAACGAGAAACATTGATAATGGTTTGCCGTTTTAAAAATGTGAATACTCCAGCAATAAGTGCAGTAATAACTATATACAGAATATTTATAGCTAAATCAGCTTTAAAAGTAGCATCAATTTCTCCATTTAATTTTGCGACAATTACGTTAATGGATTCTCCAATTAAACGAGGTGTGAATAAAACAAAAATTTTGGCAAGAATAGTAATTGATATTCCTATCAAAAGCTTATATCTGTAGGTGTAAATATATTTGTTAAGATGCTGTAATTCTTTCATTTATAATTTTTGCACAAAAAGCAATTTATTAACATTTTCGCATTTTAACATCAGTTTTGTTGCTTAAACTGTAATATTCAGTTATTTTTGCACCTTGTTATTAGAGATTATTTAAATAACAAAATATTAAAACTTAAATTTTAAATGATTATAGACCTTATTAATTCAAACGAAATTAAAAAAGTTGATCCAGTATTTGGACAACTTTCTTTTGATAATCACGAACAAGTTGTTTTTTGCAATGACAAAGATACAGGTTTAAAAGCAATAATCGGAATTCATAATACGGTTTTAGGACCAGCACTTGGAGGTACAAGAATGTGGCAATATGCTAATGAATGGGAAGCATTAAACGATGTGTTGCGTTTATCTCGTGGCATGACTTTTAAAGCAGCAATTACAGGATTAAATCTCGGAGGTGGAAAAGCGGTTATTATTGGCGATTCAAAAAACGAGAAAACACCAGAGTTAATGAAACGTTTTGGCGAGTTTATACATTCGTTAAGTGGAAGATATATTACTGCTGAAGACGTTGGTATGGAAACAGCAGATATGGATTTAGTTCGGGAAGTAACACCTTATGTTACAGGAATTTCAGAAGATAAAGGTGGTGCAGGAAATCCTTCTCCAATTACTGCTTATGGCGTATTTATGGGAATGAAAGCTGCTGCAAAATATAAATTTGGAACTGATATTCTTGAAGATAAAAAAGTATTAGTGCAAGGAATTGGTCATGTAGGCGAATCCTTGGTGGAAAATTTGGTTAATGAAGGTGCTTCTGTAATTATTGACGACATCAACGAAGAACGTTTGGAAGAAGTGAGTAATAAATATGGCGTTTCAATTTACAGAGGAAATGATATCTATTCTGAAGACATCGATATTTATTCGCCTTGTGCATTGGGAGCAACAGTAAACGACGATACTATATATAAAATAAAAGCACAAGTTATAGCAGGTGCAGCGAATAACCAATTGGCAAACGAAGATATACATGGTCGTATCCTAAAGGAAAGAGGAATTGTTTACGCACCAGATTTTTTAATAAATGCTGGTGGTATTATTAATGTATATGCCGAATTGGAAGGGTATGATAAACAAGAAATTGTTCGTAAAACCGAAAATATTTACAACACAACTTTAGAAATTCTAGAAAAATCGGGTTTAAATGGTATAACAACCAATCACGCAGCTTTAAAAATTGCTAAAGAAATAATTGCCAAAAGAAAAAAAGAGAATTCTAAATAAATTCTCTTAGAACTCGTTTAAACTTTTCTATTCCCTAAAAAATGGCTAAAATTTGTCCATATTTCGTTACTTTTCTTATACGTATCGCTGCTATGTACTGCAAAAAGTGCCTCAACTGAACAAATTCCATCTCATTTTCGGTTAAACACAAAAAGTTTAAATGAGTTCTTTAAAATAATACTATTTTTGTGAGGCGAAAGATAAAATCTTTCACCACTAAAAGTTCTTTAAAATATGCTTAACAGAAGACATATTCGTGTAAAAGTAATGCAGATAATTTATGCATGTAGAGGGAATGAAACCGATAACCTCAAAAACGAGGAACAGTTTTTATTACAAAGTATAGATAATATGTATGATCTTTACCTTTTAATAATTTCATTATTAGTAGAAGTGCAAAAACAAGCAAAAGCATATCTTATTAAATCTCAACAAAAACATCTTGCAACTTCAGAAGAAAAAAATCCTAATAGAAAGTTTATAAATAACAAAGTTTTAATTCATCTTAAGAATAATAGCTTACTTAAGCAAGAACTAGAAAAAAGAAAAATTAACTATTGGGAATTAGACAATGAATATGTAGAGATTATATTCAAGGAACTTTTAGAAAGTGAATTGTATAAAAACTACATGTCGAATACTACAACAACGTTTCAAGACGATAAAACGTTTGTAATCGAATTTTTTAAAACCATAATAGCTCCAAACGAAAAATTATACGATTATTTTGAAGATAAGAATATTACTTGGTTAGATGATTTTCCTGTTGTAAATACTACCATTGTGAAGCTTTTAAGAAAGATGCAACTAAATGCTGCGGAATGTCATTTTTTACCTCAACTATTTAAAGATAAAGAAGATAAGGAATTTGCTTTAACACTTTTAAAGAAAACGCTTTTAAATGCTAATATTTTTAGTGATGAGATTGCTATTAAAACCACAAATTGGGATAAAGACAGAATTGCTAAAATTGATTTTGCGCTACTTCAAATGGCAATTTGTGAATTTCAGAAGTTTTCGTCTATTCCAATAAAAGTTACAATAAATGAGTATCTCGAAATTGCTAAAGAATATTCAACGCCTAAAAGCAGTATTTTTATTAACGGAATTTTAGATAATATCGTGAAAGAATATGAAGCCAAAGGAACGTTAAATAAAGTCGGACGTGGATTGTTGTAATAAAAATTTATTACTTTTATGCGCGGAATATTTAGAAAACTAATAATTACCCAAACGTTTATCTTGAATAAACAATTAAAACTAAGAAAATGAAAAAATTAATTTTAGGTTTAAGTGCCTTATGTTTAGTAGTCTTTACATCATGTAAAGAAGATGCGGCAAGTAAAGTAAAAGCCGAGAATGTTGCAGTAGCAGCAGAAAGAGACGCTGTTTCAGGAGATTTTCCTGCAATTACATTTGATAAAACCGAACACGATTTTGGTGAGATTGAAAACGGAACTCCTGTCGAAACTGTATTTTCATATACAAATACGGGAAAAGCACCTTTAGTAATTACTAATATTAAAAGCACTTGTGGTTGTACTGTACCTAAAGATTGGAGTAAAGAGCCTTTAGCTCCTGGAGCTTCAGCAAGTTTTACTGTAAAGTTTAATGGTAAAGGAACCAACAAAGTTTCTAAAACAATTACTATAACTGCAAATACAGAGAAAGGTAGAGAAACTGTTAAAATCACTGCTTTTATCAAGCCAGATCCAAATGCACTCCAAAATGGAGCAGCTATTACTAAAACTAGTACAAGACCTGGTCATGAAGGACATAATCACGATTAATTTTTATTATTAATGGAAGCATTAGGACCATATTTTCCTTTTATTGCAATGTTTGCTGTAGTCTATTTCTTTATGATTAGACCACAAATGAAACGTAGTAAAAATGAAAAGACATTCGCTGCAGAATTAAAGCGAGGAGATAGAGTAATAACTAAAAGTGGAATGCATGGTAAAGTATTAGAGTTAAATGATAAAGATAACTCTTGTATTATAGAAACACCAGCAGGAAA
Organism: Flavobacteriaceae bacterium PRS1; assembly: GCA_003709165.1. Classification (GTDB taxonomy): domain Bacteria; phylum Bacteroidota; class Bacteroidia; order Flavobacteriales; family Flavobacteriaceae; genus PRS1. The sequence continues at coordinate 19,770 of RDRZ01000018.1, read as the reverse complement.
AATTAAGTTTGAACGCTCTGCCATTTCAATGGAAATGAGTATGAAACTCAATACTCCACCAGCAGTAAAAAAATAAAATTTTTAAAGCAGCTCTTCCGATAACTATCGGAAGAGCTGCTTTTTTTTTTGAAATTTCTGTTAGAATTTATTCACTGAAATATATTGCAATCTGTTTTCTGTATTTATTATTATCTTAGGCTATAATAACTAATTAATAACAGAACATGAGATATATTATATTGATTTTTTTAATTTCATTTGCCTCTTGTCAGAAAACAGATAAGAAGACTACGATTGAAAATTATAATAAAAAGCCCCTTATTGCCGAATTAGAATATAAAATTGAATCTCAACTTGGCGAAGGTGCTATTTGGAATTATAAGACTCAGGAATTTTATTGGATAGATATTAAAGGTAAGCTTCTACATATTTATAAACCGGAAACAAAAGAAAACCGTTCGTTCGCAACACCATCTCGAATAGGTACCGTTGTTCCATATACCCAAAATGAAGCTGTTGTTGCTTTAGAAGATGGTATTTATAAGTTAAATATCAATACTGGTGCAGAGTCTTTGCTTTCTGATGTTGAATCACAAATGACCGAAAACAGGTTTAATGATGGTAAATGTGATCCATTAGGAAATCTTTGGGTTGGATCCATGCATTTAAAGCAATCTAAACCTAATGCAAGCTTGTATAAGGTAAATGACCAAGGCGAAGCTATAAAAATGGTAGATAGTGTAACCATATCTAATGGTATTGTTTGGACTTCTGATGCTAAAACAATGTATTATATCAATACACCAACATCAAAAATCATAGCTTATGATTATGATATAAATACTGGCACTATTTCTAACAAAAGAGTAGTTGTAGAAATTTCTATAGAAGATGGCTATCCTGATGGAATGACCATTGATTCCGAAGATATGCTTTGGGTTGGGTTATGGAATGGCAATGCGATAGCTCATTTTAATCCAAAGACCGGCGAACTTATATCGAAAATTAAAGTGCCTGCACACAATATTACAGCCTGTGCTTTTGGAGGAGAAAATTTAGATATTTTATACATAACAACAGCTAGAATCGATATGACTCCTGATGAACTGGATTCCTTACCATTATCTGGTTCAGTATTTAAAGTCATACCAAGAGTTAAAGGTGTAAAAGCTTCATTTTTTGGTTCTGAAAATAATTAGAAATAGATAGTGTTTAATCAGCAACCTTAATATTAAAAAGAAAGGAAACATATATGTAATTATGGGAGTAAGTGCTTGTGGTAAAACGACCATTGGTCAACTACTTTCAAATGCTTTGAATGTTCCTTTTTATGATGCCGATGATTTTCATCCACAAGCAAATATAGAAAAAATGATTAGTGGCTTTCCGTTGAATGATGATGACAGAGCTCCTTGGTTAAGTATTCTTTCAAATAAATTAAAGCAGTGGAATGCTTCTGAAGGTGCTGTGCTTGCTTGTTCTGCTTTAAAAGAAACATATCGGCAACAGTTATCAAAAGATGTTTTAAGTATTAAATGGATCTATCTTGAAGGTTCTTATGAGTTGATAAAACAGCGTATAGAAAACAGGAAACAACATTTTCAAAAATCAAATATGATACAGTCACAATTTGATATTTTAGAAGTTCCTAATTATGGCATTCATGTCAATATCAATAATGAGCCACAAGACATCATAACATATATTTTAAGCAAAATTAATAATGAGTAGATCGGATTTTGGTATTATTGGATTAGGCGTTATGGGGAAAAACATTTCGTTAAATGTAGCTGAAAAAGGTTTTAATTTATCAGTTTATAATCAATCTGAAGGTGATGAGTTGCATGTAGTCGATGATTTTTTATTGGTAAATAAATCATTTAAAAATATAACTGGTTTTACAGATTTGGGTGCATTTGTAAATTCTTTAGAACAGCCTAGAAAGATGCTATTAATGATACCATCAGGAAAGCCAGTAGATAGCGTAATAGGTACACTAATTCCATTATTATCTGAAGGAGACGTTATTATTGATGGTGGTAATTCCCATTATTCAAACACAAAGAAACGATTTGAATTACTAAAATCTAAAAATATTGAGTTTTTGGGAACTGGAATTTCCGGAGGAGAAGAAGGTGCAAGAAATGGACTGTCCATAATGTCTGGAGGCTCAAATGCAGGATATAAAAAAGTGTCTAGTATTTTTGAAGCTATTTCAGCCAGAGATTTTCAAGGTAATTCATGTTGTACTTTTATTGGACCAGAAGGTGCCGGACATTTTGTAAAAATGGTACATAATGGTATTGAATATGCCGAAATGCAATTATTAGCAGAGTTGTATGCCTTGATGTCTGGCTCTATGAACAATGAAAATATTTCTGAAGTGTTTTCTTTCTGGAATGAAGGTGATTTGTCGAGTTACTTGCTAGAGATTACTTCCGAAATTTTACTTAAAAAAGAAGGCGAACATTATGTAACAGATTTAATTTTAGATAAAGCTGAAAATAAAGGTACAGGGTCGTGGTCATGTACATCAGCGATAGAATTAGGAATTCCAAATACAATGACGACAGCCTCAGTATTTGCACGTTATATTTCCTCATTTAAATATGAAAGAGTCAAATTTTCTAAACGTATTGAAAAAAAATCCAGCATTACAGAAAATTTTAATATTGACGAGTTAAAAAGCGCTTATCAATTGGCGAGGATAATTAACCACCATCAAGGGCTTGAACTTATTACTGAAGCATCCAAAACTTTTAATTGGAATTTGAATTTATCTGATATAACCAGAATATGGACTGGTGGTTGCATCATTAAATCGAAATTAATGGAACATTGTGTTTCTGTTTTAAAACTGTCAAAAAGCATATTAGATGATAATGAAACTTTTAATTCTATAGTGAAAAGTGAGCAAAGCATTACATTACTTTTAAAAGAAGGAATGTCTAAGCGAATAGCATTGCCATGTTTTAATTCAGCATATAATTATTGGATTTCCATGACTACAGATGCACTTCCAGCGAATATAATTCAGGCACAACGCGATTATTTTGGTGCACATACATACCAACGTGTCGATGAGCCTTTACATAAATTCTTTCACACTAATTGGTAAATTATGATGGATTATCAACTTTTAGCAGCAGTAATTTTTGGAATCGTAGTTTTATTAACTTTAATTCTACGATTTAAAATTCAAGCTTTTATTGCACTACTAATTTCGAGTATTGTTGTTGGAATAATTGCAGGTATGCAGCCAACGGACATTATTACCACTATGAAAGATGGTATGGGAAATACCTTAGGTTTTGTTGCTGTTGTTGTTGGTTTAGGTGCCATGTTTGGAGCGATATTAGAACACTCTGGAGGTGCCGAAGCTTTAGCAAAATATTTGTTGAGTAAGTTTGGAGAAAAACGAACTCCTTTTGCGCTAATGCTCACGGGGTTTTTTATAGCTATTCCGGTTTTCTTTGATGTTGGTTTTATTATACTAATTCCGTTGGTGTATTCCATTCAACGCAAAACAAAAAAATCTTTGCTTTTGTATGCAATGCCTTTATTGGCAGGATTGGCCGTTACACATGCCTTTATTCCACCAACTCCAGGTCCAGTTGCTGTCGCAGATATATTAAATGCAGATTTAGGTTGGGTGATTTTTTTTGGCTTTATAGTAGGCATTCCTACAGCTATTATTAGTGGACCAATTTTTGCAAAATATATTTCTAAAAGAATTTATGTTGAAGCGCCAGAGCTTGAAATGGAAGACATAGACATATCAAATTATCCTTCTGTAGGAATGATATTGTCAATTATTGGAATTCCAATTGTTTTAATTGTAAGTAATACATTTTTGAATAGTCAATTATTAGAGAATGTTGCTATTCCTGAACAGTTAAAAAATTGGATGCAGATGATTGGTCATCCTTTTTCGGCATTGATTATTGCTAATTTAATTGCGTGGTATTTATTGGGCATTAGAAGAAAAGTTGATAAAGAAAAGTTACTTGATATAACAACAAAATCTATGGGACCAGCCGGAATTATTATTCTGTTAACTGGAGCTGGAGGTGTTTTTAAACAAATGCTAGTAAATACTGGTTCTGGTGAAATGTTGGCAAACCAGTTGGCAGAAAGTGGTATTGGGATTTTATTTTTCGCTTTTATTGTGGCTGCTATTATTAGAATTTTACAAGGTTCGTCGACTGTTGCAATGATTACTGCTGCCGGAATTACGGCACCTCTTTTATTAACTGATGTTGGTGATATAGATAAAGCACTTTTGGTAATTGCCATTGCTTCCGGTGCTTCTATTATGTCTCATGTAAATGATAGTGGTTTCTGGTTGGTAAATAAATATTTGGGAATTACTGAAAAGCAAACATTTAGAAGTTGGACAGTAATGACAACTTTATTAGCTGTTGTAGGCTTTATAATGGTAAGTCTTATTTCTTTAGTAGTCTAACTAACAATTTATGTATTTATCATGTAAGCCAACGCCATTAAGGATCATTGGTGTAATTTTTTCTAATCGACTTAGTTTGGTTGCTTCTCGTTTAACTGAAGCTATATGCTCACAATATTCACGTTGTTTATATGGTGTTAATGACTTAAAATTCTCTAATAGATTGGTGTCTTCATTTAGTATTTGTTGCAATTCATCAGGAATTACAGTTTCATTTTTTGTGCGATCTGGTTTAACTTCTTTGCCAGATTTTTGATTTTCTATAGCTTCTTTTATATAGTGTAATACTACATTTTTATCGATATCATTAATTGAAGTAAATCTCATTTGTCGTAAGGCTTTGGTTTTACCTTCTTGAGCATTTACCAACAGTTTTTGTTCATCTATTAGAAAAACACCATTAATGAACCAAATTCCAAAATGATGCTTAAAAGCACCTAAACCAGCTACATTCTTATCATTAATAGTATAAACAGGAGCACTCCATTTTAGAGTTTCAACCAACTCGGTAGAATTTATAATGTCTCTTAAAACGTTTATTGCTGCTGTGAAATTCTCGTGAATTTCTATATATTCTTCAACTGTGTTTGCTTTTTTCATAATTATAGTTTAAATATTTTTCAGCAGTTATTTCAGCAATCTTACAAATAACTTGGGTGGCTTTAATCATACTTTCTACAGGAACATACTCGTAAGGACCATGAAAATTATGCCCTCCAGCAAAAATATTTGGGCATGGTAAACCCATATAACTCAACTGTGAACCATCTGTACCGCCACGAATGGGTTTTATTAATGGTTTAATATTTAGTTGTTTCATGGCTTCTTCAGAAATATCTACAATATGCATTAAAGGCAATACTTTTTCTTTCATATTATAGTATTGGTTTTTAATTTCTAATTCTATAACAGTTCTACCATATTTTTCATTCATATCATCGGCAAGCTTTTGCATTAATGCTTTTCTGGCTTCAAATTTACCTTTATCATGATCGCGAATTATATATTGCAATTTGGTTTCTTCTACTTTGCCTTCAATAGCATATAAATGAAAAAAACCTTCGTAACCTTCAGTTAATTCAGGTGTTTCATCTTTTGGTAGAGCATTGATGAATTCAGTAGCGTAATACATAGAATTTACCATTTTACCTTTAGCATAACCAGGATGCACAATCTTACCATTCACTTTTACTTTTGCTCCAGCGGCATTAAAATTTTCGTATTCCAGTTCACCAACCTGACTGCCATCCACAGTATAAGCCCAATCTGCTCCAAATTTTTCAACGTCAAATTTATGAGCACCACGACCAATCTCTTCGTCAGGTGTAAAACCTATGCGGATTTTACCATGTTTAATTTCAGGATGATTTATTAAATATTCTATGGCTGAAACAATCTCACAAATACCTGCTTTATCATCGGCTCCAAGTAATGTGGTTCCGTCTGTTGTGATTAAAGTTTGTCCTTTATAGAGCAATAAATCTTCAAAATAATCTGGAGATAATATTATATTGTCTTCAGTATTTAAAATAATATCCTCGCCATCATAATTATCTATAATTTGTGGTTTTACATTAGCAGCTGTGAAATCGGGAGATGTGTCAAAATGAGAAATAAAACCAATAGTAGGAACATCATGATTTACATTACTGGGTAACGTTGCCATGATATATGAGTTGACATCAATAGTAACGTCGTCTAATCCAATAGCTTTTAGCTCTTCTACTAGCTTGTTTGCTAAATCCCATTGTTTTTTTGTGCTTGGTGTGGTATTTGAGTCTGGATCGCTTTCGGTATCGATGGTTACATAGCTTATAAATCTATCTGTAATATCTTTTTTGTTTATCATTTAGAAATTGAATTTATTCAAAAATAATCAACCAATTTTGAAGCGGCAAGTGTTGTGTTAGTTTCTTTTTAGTTGAATGAATTTAACGTATTTTTACACCCAAATTTTACTTCATGTACAAATTATTAATACAACCATTGCTTTTTTGTTTCGACCCTGAAAAAGTACATCGTTTTACATTTGTATTAATTAAATTTATCAGTAAAATTCCTCTAATACCTAATCTAATCAAAAGCATATATGTTGTAAACGATAAACGTTTAGAACGAAATTTATTCGGACTGACCTTTAAAAACCCTGTTGGATTAGCAGCCGGATTCGATAAAGATGCAAAACTCTTTAATGAACTTTCCAATTTTGGTTTTGGTTTTATAGAAATAGGAACGCTTACACCAAAACCTCAAAGTGGAAATCCTAAAAAACGTTTAATTCGATTAAAATTGGATTCAGCAATTATTAACAGAATGGGTTTTAATAATGCAGGTGTTTTAGAAGCTGTTAAGCGTTTGAAACAGAATAAAAACGTTTTAATTGGAGGTAATATTGGCAAAAATAAAACAACTCCAAACCAAGACGCTGTAGAAGATTATAAAATATGTTTTGAAGCACTTTTTAACTATGTCGATTATTTTGTAGTAAATGTAAGTTCGCCAAACACACCAAATCTTCGTGCATTACAAGATAAAGAACCGCTCACAAACCTTTTAAAGGATTTGCAAATCGAAAATTCCAAACATCAAAAACCAAAGCCAATTTTATTGAAAATCGCTCCAGACCTTTCGAATGAACAATTACTGGATATTATTGATATTATAAAAGACACAAAAATTAATGGTGTAATAGCCACGAATACTACCATTTCTCGTGAAGGTTTGCAGTCTGAAAACAAGAACGAAACTGGTGGTTTAAGTGGGAAGCCGCTTGCCAAACGTTCTACGGAAGTGATACGTTTTTTATCCGAAAAAAGTAATAAGGCGTTTCCAATTATTGGCGTAGGAGGTATTCATTCTGTAAAAGATGCTTTAGAAAAATTGGATTCTGGAGCCGATTTAATTCAGCTTTATACAGGATTTATCTATGAAGGTCCAAAACTTGTTAAGGATATTAATACGGCATTGCTTACTAAACTTGAATAAAATCTTCTTTCATGTGATTACTTCTCAACGATATTTCTTAAAAATAGTAGTATTTTTATCCTAGTATTAAATTGTTGCAATGCCTAATAAAATAAAAATTATTGAATGTCCTCGTGATGCGATGCAAGGCATCAAAGACTTTATTCCAACCGAGTGTAAAGTGCAGTATATTCAGTCCTTACTTCGTGTTGGCTTTGATACTATAGATTTTGGAAGCTTTGTATCGCCAAAAGCCATACCGCAAATGGTTGATACTGCTGCCGTTTTGAGTCAACTTGATTTATCGAAAACCACAAGTAAATTATTAGCTATTGTTGCTAATACTCGTGGAGCAAGCGATGCTTCACAATATAATGAGATCGATTATTTAGGCTATCCGTTTTCTATTTCAGAGAATTTCCAGATGCGAAACACACACAAAACCATTGCGCAATCGGTAGTTACCCTTCAAGAAATTTTAAATATAGCAGATAGAACCAATAAACTGGTTGTCGTTTATTTATCTATGGGTTTTGGAAATCCTTATGGCGACCCATGGAATGTTGATATAGTAGGAGATTGGACAGAGCGTTTAGGTAAAATGGGTGTAAAAATTATATCGTTGAGCGATACCATTGGAAGCTCAAATCCTGAAAATATAGAATACTTATTTTTAAATTTAATTCCTCATTATCCCGAAATTGAATTTGGAGCACATTTGCATACTATTCCAAGTTCTTGGTTCGAAAAAGTTGATGCTGCATACAAAGCTGGTTGCCGACGCTTTGATGGTGCAATTCAAGGGTTTGGAGGTTGCCCAATGGCAAAAGATGAATTGACAGGAAATATGCCAACCGAAAAATTAGTATCCTATTTTACTAAACGACAACCTGTAAATAATCTTGATGCTTTAAGTTTTGAAAGCGCTTTTAATGAAGCCTCTAAACTATTTAATACATATTTTTGAATAATTTTAATTTTTTATTTGTTCTAATTGCTTCATTTTCAAAAAGTAAAAGTTTATAGATTAATATTATTTAAAATTATTCTAAATAAAGTTTGTTTTTTTCGATTTCAGTTTTATTTTTGCCACTTCAATTAATCATTATTTAAAACTATTCTAAATAATAATAAATGAATAAAGCCATCTTATTATTCGCAATTTTTATATCTACTTTTGGGTTTTCTCAAAACACAAGTAAGGACACCATTACAACAAATCAACAACAAAATGCTGTAAATACTATTTTGAGTAGTAAAAATTCAAAAGGGATTACAATTGGAGGGTATGGTCAGGTAGATTATAACCAACCAGAAGGTAAAAATGGAAAATTAGATGTTCATAGGTTTATTATATTTTTGGGTTATAAGTTTAGCGACAGAGTGCAATTTGTTACCGAAATTGAATTTGAGCACGTTAAAGAACTCTTTGTAGAACAGGCATTTTTAAGCTATAGTGTTAGAAATAATTTTAATATTCGTGGTGGGTTGATGTTAGTGCCTATGGGAATTGTAAATGAGTATCATGAACCAACTACGTTTAATGGCGTTGAGCGTCCGAATGTAGATAAAAGTATTGTGCCTTCAACCTGGAGTGAAATTGGAATTGGTGTATCAGGAAGATTTAATGAAGCTTCATTGCGCTATCAGGCTTATATTTTTAACGGTTTTGCTTCAGTAAATAACGGCAAAGTTCTTGGAGGGCTAAATGGACTTCGTAATGGACGTCAAAAGGGAGCAGAATCGATAATTAACACGCCTAATTTTTCTGCTAAAATAGATTATTATGGTATCTCTGGTTTGCGTTTAGGACTTGCTGGTTATTTTGGACGTACACAGGCAGAAGATGATGTGCAAGATATTGATGGAGCAGACGTAGGTATAACTATGGTTGGATTAGATGCAAGATATGTACATAAACGGTTTTCAGCAAGAGGACAATTTATACAGGCAATATTGACGGATACTGAAGCATATAATATTTTATACGAAACTGATTTGGGTTCAGAGCTTAAAGGATGGTATGCCGAAGCTGCTTATAATTTGTTGCCTCTTTCTAAAGAACAAAAGTTAGATGTCTTTTTACGCTATGAGCAGTACGATACACATGCAGCAACACAAGATGCAAATATTGCTAGAAACTTGGCATATAATCGTAATGAATGGACTTTAGGATTAAGTTATCATGTAGCAGATGGAGCAGTTGTAAAAGCAGACTATCAGTTTTTTGATAATGCTTTGGAAAACAATAAAACCAAAGGTCAGCTCAATTTAGGATTTGGAGTGTGGTTTTAAACAGTAAAATATTTTTTGATATGAATTTTAAATTTGGATTAATACTTTTCGTTTCACTAATAACGCTGTTTTTTGGTCTGCATAAAGACCTTAATAAGAAAATAGACAAAGAAATTATAACAACTTATAATGTTGAAACATATTCATATAATGTTATCACTATTTCACAAGAAGTAGTTAAAGAATTAACTGCAAAATTTGATAATAATAATTTGTTGAAAATCCATACTAAAGACGAGCTATTAGGATACGCATACATTGGTAAAGCACCAAGTAAGACTGATGAATTCGATTATTTGGTTTTATTTGATAAAGATTTAATAATTATGAAATCAAAAATTTTAATTTATCGTGAAGATTATGGTGGTGAGATTGGGAGTAAGCGTTGGTTAAAACAATTTATTGGCAAAACATTAACTGATGAATTAGTATATGGAGATAATATTGCAGCAATTTCTGGTGCTACTATTTCTGTTAAATCCATGACATTGGCTATTAATAAATTATTGCAATCCATTAAAATTCTTCATAATAAAAATATTATCTGATGCAATTAAACGGTCTCATACAAACACTTCCCAAAGAAATAAAACTATTAATCGCTGCTTTTATAATCGTATTAAGCATTGGTTTTTATACAGGTTTGTTGTTTGTAGAAGAAACATCTTCAACAAGTCCTAATGGTATAGAAGAACAATATTTGGGGAATGAAACCGATGAGGATACTATGGTTATGAAATTTAAAAAAAGCGAGAAAGAAATGCTTTCACTTGTTCATAATCATGTGTTGTCGATGTCGATTATTTTCTTTTTAGTCGGTTTACTTTTAAGCATAGTTAAACTAAACAAAACACTCAAATTATTTTTAATGATTGAACCTTTTGTATCAGTCATATTAACCTTTGGAGGTATTTATTTACTTTGGACAGGTTTACTTTGGATGAAATATGTTGTCATGTTTTCAGGAATAGCAATGGTGCTTACATTTACAGTTTCGACTATCATTATTTTATCTCAACTTTTTGCCAAGAAGTAGAGTTAAATCTAAATAGTTAAAATTTATTTCTCACATAACTTTTGAGTATATTTGAATATCTAAAACTTCGATTATGAACTCTTCAATTGAAAAATTATTAAACGACCAGATTAAGTTTGAAGCAAGCGCATCAATGCAATATTTGGCAATGGCCTCATGGGCAGATACAAATGGCTATAATGGTGTAGCTGAATTCTTTTATTTACAATCGGAAGAAGAGCGCGTACACATGATTAAGCTGGTTAAGTTTATTAATGAACGTAGTGCAACGGTTATTATTCCTGATTTAGATAAACCGAGAAGCGATTTCGGGTCTTTAAACCAATTATTTGAAACTTTTTTAGAACAAGAAGTTTTTGTAACTGAAAAAATTAATCATATTATCTATGAATGTCTTCAGCATAAAGATTACAATGTGCATAATTTTATGCAATGGTATGTTACCGAACAGTTGGAAGAAGAAGCAGTAGCCAAAACATTACTGGATAAATTAATGATTATTGGCGATAATAAATCTGGTCATTATTTGTTTGACAGAGATATTAATACAATTGCTTCGGATAAAGCAAATCAAGAATAAGATTTTACGGTTTAATTGTCTAAACTATTTTTTTTGATACAACTAATAGAGAGGTTTCAAAATAAGTAAAATATCCTGCACCAATAATTGTTGAAACATAATAAAATGCAACTATGTAGCTTCCGTAAGAGAAATATGCGTTTAATCCAAACCAATCTCTGAAGTAAAATAGAATGTACAATGCCAATGCAACTCTTATTCCCTCAACTATAATGGCGTATTTTTTTTGGTCCATTAAAGATGTATAACCAAAAATACCAATAAAAACTATCAATCCATAGAGCAGTAAAAGATCAAAACTTATGTTTCCGAAGTTATAGAACATAAACAAAAGCAAGACCATAGTCATCACATATTGATAAATTGACCATATTTTTAAAGCATTAGATGCTGACGTTTTAAATTTGGTGTAAGCATATACATCTTCAATAATTGTAATAGGATATTTTTCAGTCACATCTTTTGGTCTCCAACCTGTTGGCATAAACCAAATACGCAATTTGTCTAACCAGCTTTTTGCTCTCCAGGCATCTTTTATTAAGTTCCAAAGATGTATAAAATTAATTAGGATGGGATTCCAGGTTTTTACAGGTTTTAAAACACCATAAACAGGAGGCACATCATCTAATTCTTCTTGAAATGTGCCAAATATTCTATCCCAAACACAAAAAATAGCAGCTAAATTTTTATCAATGTATTCTTTGTTTATGGCATGATGTACGCGATGTTGCGAAGGTGTAACAATAATATATTCTAAAACACCAAGTTTGCCAATATGTTTGGTATGATACCAAAATTGAGCAAATAAATGTAAAGGTGTTAATACCGCAATTACTTCATAAGGAATTCCTATTAACACAGCAGGAATTAGAAACAAAGCAGCATAACCTAAAAAAGATGAAATAGATTGACGCAAAGCACAACCCAAATTAAACTCTTCGCTACTATGATGAATAATATGCAAATTCCAGAAGTAATTTATTTTATGATTTAATCTATGATTCCAATAACTTGCAAAATCAATAGCAATAAACGCAAGAAAATAGACTATCCAGGTAGATTCTATTTCAAATAGCGCAAGATTTTTTAATAAAAAAGGATAAGGAACAAGTATAAAAATAATACCAAGTGAATCTTTAATAACATTGGTAAGTCCGGAACTTAAGCTGGAAATGGTATCCATAGTGTTGTGCATCTGCTTTTTTATAAAATGGCCATAGCCAATTTCAAGCAATACTAAAACCATAAAAAAAGGAGTAGCATATAATAAAGCAGTTGCGTAAGCTTCCATAAGTAAAATAATATATGCTAAAATAATTATTTATTGTCATTAAAAAAAGCATATCTTTGCATGCAATTAAAATCTAATTGCAATGGCAACAGAACACAACAAGATTGTTGGCGAAGGTCTTACTTATGAAGACGTATTATTAGTTCCAGCATTTTCAGAAGTCTTACCACGAGACGTAAACATTCAAACTAAATTTACTCGAAACATTTCAATTAATGTTCCAATTGTTTCAGCAGCAATGGACACAGTTACAGAAAGCAGAATGGCGATAGCTATGGCTCAGGAAGGTGGCATTGGTGTGCTGCATAAAAACATGACTATTGAGCAACAAACTGCCAAAGTGAGGAAGGTAAAACGTGCTGAAAGTGGGATGATAATAGACCCGGTTACTTTGCCTCTTTCAGCCATAGTTTTGGATGCTAAACAAAATATGAAAGAGCATAGTATTGGAGGAATTCCTATTGTTGATGAACATGGTATTTTAAAAGGAATTGTTACAAATCGGGATTTGCGTTTCGAAAAAAACAACCAACGTCCAATTACCGAAGTTATGACCAGCAAAAATCTAATAACTGCTAAAAAAGGCACATCATTATTAGATGCCGAAGAAATTCTACAGGAATATAAAATTGAAAAACTACTGGTTGTCGATGCAGATTACAAATTAATTGGACTCATTACATTTAGAGACATTACGAAGCTCACACAAAAACCAATAGCCAACAAGGATAACTTTGGTCGTTTACGTGTTGCAGCTGCAATTGGTGTTACCGAAGATGCTGTAGATAGAGCAGAAGCTTTAGTAAATGAAGGAGTTGATGCAGTTGTAATTGATACAGCACATGGACATTCAAAAGGTGTTGTTATTGTTTTAAAAGAAATTAAGTCAAAATTTCCAAAATTAGAGGTTATTGTTGGAAACATTGCAACTGCTGCAGCTGCAAAATATTTGGTTGAAGCTGGAGCCGACGCTGTAAAAGTCGGCATTGGTCCAGGTTCTATTTGTACAACAAGAGTTATTGCTGGTGTTGGTTACCCGCAATTTTCTGCAGTATTGGAAGTTGCTACAGCATTAGAAGGCAGTGGAGTTCCTGTTATTGCCGATGGTGGCATACGATATACAGGAGATATTCCAAAAGCAATTGCAGCTGGAGCCGATTGTGTAATGTTGGGTTCTTTACTTGCAGGAACTAAAGAATCTCCTGGAGAAACCATTATTTACGAAGGTCGAAAATTTAAGTCGTACAGAGGAATGGGAAGTATTGAAGCTATGAAAGAAGGCAGCAAGGATCGTTATTTTCAAGATGTGGAAGACGACATTAACAAGTTGGTCCCTGAAGGCATTGTAGGTCGTGTACCTTATAAAGGCGAACTTTTTGAAAGCATTCATCAGTTTGTTGGTGGATTACGTGCAGGAATGGGTTATTGTGGCGCAAAAGACATTAAGACTCTAAAAGAAACAGGACAATTTGTAAAAATTACAGCATCAGGAATAAATGAAAGCCATCCTCATGATGTGATGATTACCAAAGAATCGCCTAATTATTCGAGGTAGGGTTTTTATCTCGCTTATCGATTTGATATATTCAGTTTTAATTGATTAAATCATAACGATACCTTCATGCTATTGGTAAAAGCGAAAGTAGTTTTTTAATAATTAGAAGTCAATATAAACACCTCGTTTATAGTATTATATTTTTAACGAATGTTTATTATTTATATGTTTTTAAAAACAAAATCAATTGAGACACAGCTTTCCCACGATGTCCAATCTTGTTTTTGTCTTCTAAAGTGAGTTCAGCAAAAATTTTGGTATAACCTTTAGGCTGAAAAATGGGGTCATAACCAAAGCCGTTGTATCCTCTTTTTTTAGTTGTAATCTTACCTTCACAAATACCTGTAAACGTATGGAGTTGCCCATTTAATTGTAAAGCAAGAACGGTTTTAAATTGTGCATTTCGGTAATGTATAGAACTTAATTGGGTTAATAGTTTATCCATATTGTCATTGGCATTTCGTTGTTTTCCTGCATATCGTGCCGAATAGATTCCTGGCGCATCATCTAAAGCTTCTACCTTTAAACCAGTATCATCAGCAAAACAATCGTAACCATAATTCTTTTTGATATATTCAGCTTTTTGAATAGCATTGCCTTCTATGGTTTGTTGGGTTTCTGGGATGTCTTCAAAACAGCCTATATCTTTTAGGCTCAACAGCTTTATATGTTCTGGCAGTAAAGCTTTGACTTCCTTTAGTTTATTAAAATTGTTGGTTGCGAAAACGAGTTGCATAAGTTGATAAAATTGTAAAGCCAAAAGTAAGATTATATTTTTTATGATAAAAATCATCTGAAATAACTTAAAAGTCTTTTAACTTTATGCTTTAATTAATTTAAATATGTTAATACTATGACAATTAATATTCAATATGTACAAATTGCTACAAGTGAGGCAATGAACGAATATGTAACTAATAAACTAAAAAAACTAAGTAAAAAATATGAATGGATAATTAAAGCCGATGTGTATTTTAAAAATGAAATAAATTCAAAGACTAACGGAAAAATATGCAAAATGGAATTGAGTTTACCAGGACCAAGAATATTTGCAACTTCAAACGAGAAAAATTACGAATTAGCTGTTAAAGAGACAATTAAAGATCTAATAGTACAACTTAAAAAGCGCAAAGAAATATATAAAACGCATTAATAATTTAAACATTTTGATAAAAAAAGGAGCTTTAAACAGCTCTTTTTTAAGTCAATATCAATCAAATTATTCTCTGCCTAATAGCCAACCTATAACACCACCAGCAACAGCAAAACGCACTCCAAAAGTAATTGCTCCAGTAATTACACCTGTTAAGTCTGTTAATCCAGTTGTAGTTGAAAATATTTCTAAAGTTGGTAATGCTCCTAAAAACAGTCCGATAATTAAACCAGCTTTAGCCCCAGTTACAAAGGTTTTAATTTGAGCCCATCTACTAAAGATAATTGTTAAGAATGTTGCATACAATACTTCCATCAGGATAATTGTAGGAAGATTCAATTCACTAGCAATAACTTCAACACCTGGACCATTAAGTGCATGAAATCCTAGAATGACATAAATTGGATAACCAAGCCCAAATAAGGCAACTGTTCCACCAAGAACAGCAAAAATTTTATTTTTCATTTTAGTTAGTTTTATAAACTTCTGTTATAGAAGTTTTAGTTAGTTATGGTATAAATATACAAATTTTAACTTACTGATATTAAAGAGGATAATCTATTTAATAAACAATACTATTAATATCCTATCGATGATGATAAGGTTCACCTTTTAAAATGGTAAATCCACGATATAACTGTTCAATAAAAAATAAACGTACCATTTGATGCAAAAAAGTCATTTTTGAAAGTGAGAGTTTGCCTTGAGCTTTATTATAAACCTCTTGGGAAAATCCATAAGGACCGCCAATAACAAAGACTAATTGCTTAATACCTGAGTTCATGTGTTTTTGCAGATAATTAGAGAATTATACCGAGTTTAATTGCTTGCCGTTTTCATCAAGTAATATTAAAACATCGGTGTTGGATATTTTGTTTAAAATAAGTTCTCCCTCTTTTTGTTTTAGCTGCGTTTCAGTTAAGTTTTTGGTTTTCTTTAAATCTGGAATAATTTCAAGACTGAATTTTATATAATGGCTTAACCGCTTTTGGTAATCTTCTATAAGTTGTTGTAATTGCTTATTATTGGTTTTACCTATGGCGAGGAGTTTTATTTGCATAAAGCAAAATTACAATTTTATATGTTTTACTTTTCAAACAGAATAAAGACTATTTTTTTAATTTTGTTATAATCCCAGAAAAGTAAATATAAATTTGCAATTAGCATTAAACCTACAATATATGGTGTTCCTGTAAAATGCATTGCAACAACAATAATAAAAATATTAATGATTATTGGAAGGTAAAGCAATGCGCCTAATGTTGTAGCTCTTGGTATTAAAATAAGTACAGCAACTAACAATTGCATAAACCCAAGGAAATTATAATACCAACCTGTACGATACAAGGCTTCAAAAAAGAAGCCAACAGAAGTTTCAATATCTAATATAGTAAAGCGTTCTCCTAAGACTTTTTTTAATCCAGATGGTATAAATGCTAAAGCTAAAAGAATTCGCGTTCCCCAAGTGAATAATACAAATAGTTTTTTGCTTTGTATTTCATTGTGAAAGTTTTCAATAAAAGGCATGATTGTTAGTTTCTATATAGACGAAACAGAGGCAATATTGTAACACTTCAATGAAAATCTAAAATCAATTGTTATTTTAGCATTAAATAAAATTGAGTATGATTTCCCGAAAACAATTCAATAAGGAAATAGATTTAATTATTGCTAACGCAATTCGAGAGGATGTTGGTGATGGTGACCATAGCTCGTTAGCTTGTATTCCTTCAACAGCAAAAGGCAAGGCAAAATTATTAGTTAAAGATGAAGGTGTTATTGCAGGAGTTACATTTGCCAAACAAGTATTTGCTTATATAGACAAAGATTTAATTGTGAAAACGCTTATCGAAGATGGCTCTAAAGTAAGCTATGGTGATATCGTATTTTATGTTGAAGGCTCGTCGCAGTCTATTTTAAAATCAGAACGTTTAGTGCTTAATGCAATGCAGCGTATGAGTGCAATAGCTACTAAAACAAAATCTTTTGTTGATTTATTAAAAGGTACTGGAACCAAAATTTTAGACACTCGTAAAACTACGCCAGGAATTCGTGCTATAGAAAAATGGGCAGTAAAAATTGGAGGAGGAGAGAACCATCGATTTGCGTTATACGATATGATAATGCTTAAAGATAACCATATTGATTTTGCCGGAGGTATTACTAAAGCTATTGATTTAACAAAACAATATTTAAAATATACTAACAGGGATTTAAAAATAATTGTAGAAGCTAGAAATCTTAAAGAGATTGAAGAGATCTTGCAAAACAATGGTATTTACAGAATTTTAATTGATAACTTTAACTATGAAGATACTAAAAAAGCTGTAAAACTAATAGGAAATAAATGTTTAACGGAGTCGTCCGGAGGGATTAATGAACAAACAATACTACAATATGCCGAATGTGGTGTGGATTACATTTCTAGTGGTGCTTTAACACACTCAGTTTATAATATGGATTTAAGTTTAAAAGGCAGTTTAATATGACCAAACGCATAGAAGATAAACTAAGGAACATCCCGGTACTAAATCTAATAGTAAGATTTTTAAAAAAAATCAAACTTCCGGGTTTTGAAGGTTTGTCTGTTTATGATCTTATAGAAATGTATGTTATAGGCATTGTAAAAGGGGCCTTAACCTCACGTGCTGGAGCAATTGCTTTTAGTTTTTTTACTGCAATTTTTCCGTTTTTAATTTTTGTCTTAATACTTATACCTTATGTTCCGGTTGAGAATTTTAAGGATGATTTTTTGCGGTTTTTAGAAGCGATATTACCTCCAAATACCTCCGATTTTTTTGTCACCAATATTTTTGAAGATATCGAAAATACAAATAGGGGAGGTTTATTGTCGTCCGTGTTTTTACTTTCTATTTTTTTAATGGCAAATGGTGTTAATACCGTGTTTTCCGGTTTTGAAAGCTCATATCATAACAAATTTAACCGAAGTGTTTTTCGTCAATATTTATATGCAACCGGAGTTGCTATAATTTTAGCTATGTTAGTTATTGTAACGGTTGTTATTATTGCGTATTTTAATATTTATGTCATTCAAAATCTTGAAACACGAGGCCTTTTAGAACCTAATCAAAGCCAAACAGGAATTGTTATCGCTAAATATCTGTTTTTTGTTATTATGATTTATCTTACTACAGCAACACTCTATTATTTTGGAACAAAAGAAGGGAAGTTATCGCGTTTCTTTTCAATTGGAGCTTTGTTTACAACGCTTCTTATCATATTAACGTCATATTTATTTGGTATATACATCGAAAACTTTTCTCAATACAACGAGTTGTATGGTTCGATTGGAGCATTGTTAATATTGTTATTTTATTTATGGCTTAACTCTAATATATTGTTACTAGGGTATGAACTTAATGCGTCTTTAAATCGTTTAAAAAAGAGAACTAAGTTGTAATGAAAAGATTCGTGATTCTATTTTTGGTAATTATTTTATCATTTACTTTGTCATCCCAAAGCATATTTGGAAAATGGAAAACGATTGATGGAGAAACTGGTGAAGAGAAATCTATTGTAGAGATCTACAAAGAAAACGGAAAAATTTTCGGGAAAGTTGTAGGGATTCTAAATCCAAATGATAGAAATGTATTATGTGATAAGTGTAAAGGAGATGAATATAATACACCTGTAATGGGCTTGGTATTAATAAAAAATATGCAAAAAAAAGGCAAGTATTATAAAGGAGGAACAATTTTTGATCCGGAACGAGGAAAAATATATAGATGTAGATTATTTATCGACAAACATAATCCTGATATTCTTCAGGTACGAGGGTATATAGCTTTTTTATATTCTTCGCAATATTGGAAGCGTGTTAAATAATTAATCGTAATTGTGAAAAACCACTTTAATTAAAGTGGGTTTTTTATGGAAACATTTTACCTTTGGAGTCAATGCAGCATTTTATAAACGTCATACTTCCTATTCCTCTAGAACGCCTTTTTACGTATAGTATTACAAGAGCAGAATACGATTATATAAAATCTGGAATGCGTGTTGCTGTGCCTTTTGGTAAGAGTAAGATTTATACTGCAATAGTGCATAATACGCATCAAAATTCACCAGATGTTTATGAAGCAAAGTCTATTCATCAAATTTTAGATGAGTTTCCTATAGTAACCGAATATCAAATTAAATTATGGTCATGGATTTCCAACTATTATATGTGTACAATGGGAGATGTCTTGCGTGCTGCCTTACCAAGTGCATTTTTGTTAGAGAGCGAAACCATAATTAGTTTAAACAATGCTACCACAATTAACGATTCACAGTTAAAAGAAGATGAGTTTTTAGTGTATGAAGCACTGCAATATCAGTCTGCTTTAAAAATTAATGAAATTAGTAACATACTCGATAAAAATAATATTCTTCCTGTTTTAAAACGTTTATTGGAAAAAGATGCTATTA
>RDRZ01000017.1 GCA_003709165.1 Flavobacteriaceae bacterium PRS1 | reverse complement strand
AATTATCATTTTTCTATTTCCCCAAGCAATGGTAGCTGTAAGGAATCCTGATATTTCGATATCCTCTTTTAATGAAAATTGATGCGGTATTTGGATTGGGTCAGATTCAATAAACTTTGGGTTATTGTATTGAGCTACTTTAGAATCTAGGAATTCTTTTAGTTCTGTATTGGTCAATGATTATCAATTTTATTAGTATTTTGTAAAAGTATTAAATTTGTATTTGCTAATTAGCTACCTTAATTGAATGCTTAAACATGTTTTTACGATGGATGGTAAGACGTGATAATACAGGTGTTGATTTTGGTATCTGGACAAGGCTCTCTCCTGCGCAACTTTCTTGCCCTTTGGATGTATATTCTGGGAACGTTGCTAGAAAATTAGGCTTATTACATCGAAAACAAAATGATGGAAAAGGTTTATTTGAGCTCGATACTGCCTTGAGAGGACTTGATGCAAAAGATCCGGTAAAATATGATTTTGCTTTATTTGGGTTGGGAGTTTTTGAAGGTTTTTAGCTTCTTGTTAATAAATGTTAATTTATACTACTGTTGTACATAAAATAGTATTTTCGTAACATTCTAAACTAACTAAAATAATTACAATGAAAAAACCAGTTTTACTCTTTTTCTTCATAGGAATTCTTTTTTCTTACAGCCAAAGTAGAAAAATCCCAATAGACACCATGGTTGTAACTACACATAATACAACTGTAAAAGGACAAAGTTTCTCTTATACTGCCACCACAGGAATGCAACCTGTTTGGGACGCAAATGGTGAACCAGCTGCAACATTATTCTATACCTATTACAAACGCAATAATATTAAAAATAGTGCTAAAAGACCATTGATAATTTCTTTTAATGGTGGACCAGGTTCTGCTTCGGTTTGGATGCATATTGCTTATACAGGACCTCGTATTTTAAATATTGATGATGAAGGTTATCCAGTGCAGCCTTATGGATTCAGGAATAACCCAAATTCTATTATTGATGTCGCAGATATTGTATTTGTAAATCCGGTAAATACAGGCTACTCAAGAATGATTCCTGATAAAGATGGCAAAATGCCAGAGAAAAAACAATTCTTTGGAATTAATGCCGATATTAAATACCTCGCCGAATGGATAAACACATTTGTTTCACGAAACAACAGATGGGAATCTCCCAAATATATTATTGGCGAAAGTTATGGTGGTACACGTGTAATGGGATTATCTCTTGAACTGCAAAATAGCCAATGGATGTATTTAAATGGTGTTATTATGGTGTCTCCTGCCGATTATAAAGTAATTAGAGTTGGTGGTCCGGTTTCTTCTGCGTTGAATTTGCCATATTATACAGCTGCTGCCTGGTATCATAAAATGTTACCTAGTGCCTTGCAAAGTAAAGATTTACTTGAAATTTTACCAGAATCGGAAGATTATGCAATTAATACTTTAATACCTGCATTAGCAAAAGGAGGATTTATTTCGGAGTCTGAACGGCAAAGTGTTGCTGAAAAAATGGCATATTATTCAGGTTTAAGTAAGAAATCTATTCTACAACATAATCTATTTGTTCCAAATAGTTTCTTTTGGAAAGAATTATTACGTGACAAAACGGGGCAAACTATTGGACGCTTGGATTCTCGCTATTTAGGACTTGATAAAATGGAAGCTGGAACCCGACCTGATTATAGTGCCGAATTAACGTCTTGGTTACACTCGTTTACACCTGCAATAAACGATTACATCAAAAAAGAATTAAAATTTAATACAGATATTAAGTACAATATGTTTGGTTCTGTACGTCCGTGGAATAACGAAAATGATAATACCAGAGATAATTTACGTCAGGCAATGGCTTCAAATCCGTATTTAAAAGTATTGAATCAATCCGGATATTACGATGGAGCAACAACTTATTTCAATGCAAAATATACGATGTGGCAAATAGACCCAAGCGGTAAAATGAAAGACCGCTTTACGTTTAAGGGCTATAGAAGTGGACACATGATGTATTTGCGTAATGAAGATTTAATTAAAGCTAATGATGACATTCGTGAGTTCATCAAAAACTCATCAGCTAAAGGAAAAGCTGCTAAATACTAACTTTATTATGAAACACATTTTATTTTTCGGATTAAGAACACTTTTCATTTTAGCAATTGTAAGTTCTTGTAAATCTGAACCAACCGAAACTATCACTTTTATAACTGCTCCAACCGAAGCTAACAGTTCAGAACCCAATTTGCATAAAGCAGATGATGGAACCATTTATTTAAGTTGGATTAAAACCAATGCTGATAAAAGTAGTACACTATCATTTTCAACATTAAAAGATGATAACAGTTGGTCTACCCCAAAAACGATTGCTAATGGTACAGGTTGGTTTGTAAATTGGGCAGACTTTCCTTCTATCACTTCATTTGGAGACAATGGTTTAGCAGCTCATTATTTAGATAAAAGTGCTGATGATACTTATGCATATAATGTAAAAGTTACTTTATCTAACGATAACGGAAACACTTGGGAAACAGCATTTATTCCGCATACAGATAATACAAATACAGAACATGGTTTTGTAAGTAAAGTTGCTACTAACGATGGCAATTTTTTAACAGTGTGGCTTGATGGTAGACAAATGGCATACGCCGAAAAAGACTCAACCATCACAAAAGAGATGACTATACGAAGTGCAATTATAGACAAAAACGGAACCTTATTGAATGAATATTTATTAGACTCTCGTGTTTGTGATTGCTGCCAAACCGATACTGCAATGACTAAAAATGGTGCAATTGTTGTCTACAGAGATCGATCGGAAGAAGAAATAAGAGATATTTATTATGTAAGACAGATTGATAACAAATGGACAGAACCCAAACCGATTTATAATGATAATTGGCTTATTGCTGGTTGTCCTGTAAATGGTGCTGCAGTTTCTACAAAAGAAAATATAGTAGCTGTAGTTTGGTTTACAATGGCAAATGATATACCTAAAGTAAAAGTTTCTTTTTCAAAAGATAATGGAGAAACATTTGCTATTCCCATTAATATTGGAGATATAGACCCAATGGGTCGCGTAGATATTGAAGTTTTAGAAGATGGCTCTGCTTTAATAAGCTGGTTAGATTTTATTGAAGACAATACTGTTATCTTACTACAAAAAGTAGGTGCAGATGGGACTTTGAGTGAACTTATTACTTTAACAGAATCTTCCGAAAGCAGATCCAGTGGCTTTCCCAGAATGGTACTTAAAAATGATAAGGCTTACTTGACCTGGACCAATGTTGGCGAAGAAAATTTAAGTATTAAAACAGCCGTTGTACATACAAGTAATCTAAATTTATTTTGACAGGATAAATTAAACAATAATACTTCGTATGACAGTGATTCATAGTCAGGTTGTGAAGGCTATGGTAATACAAATTGTATTTCTGAGATAAGACAAATTCATTCTAATAATGGTAAAGATATAATTGGTGAGCAATATTTTGGAAATGGTAAATTTTTAATCCAATTTATTTAATATGTAGGGGTACATTTGAGGCTGAATATATTATGGATTGTAACTGTAATCCAATATCCGTAGATGTTAGAAGGTTTTAATGCTTATTGACAATAATTTCAATCAACATATTAGTTTAGCTAAGAAAACTAAATCCAGAAGTTTTGAAGATTAATACTTCAAACTTATACACTTTAATTCTGCAAGATTGTAGAAACAGAAAGTGGGTAGTTTTAACTTTTTTTTGAGACCAATAAATGCATCAACCTTTAATAAGTATTCTTATTCCTTTTAAAAATACTGCTGAATTTTTGCCAGAATGTTTGCAATCTATCATTAATCAATCTTATAAAAATTGGGAATTACTGATCGTTGATGATGGTTCGACTGATGAGAGCTTCAAATTAGTAGAAAAATTCATTAATAACGATTCTCGAATTCAACTCTTTAAAAATAATGGTTCTGGAATTATTTCTGCTTTGAGAATAGCATTTTCTAAAAGCAAAGGTGAATTGATCACACGAATGGATAGCGATGATATCATGTTACCAAATAAATTGGAAGTGTTAAGCAATAAATTAATCAAGCATAAAAAAAAGCACGTGGCTATTGGGTTGGTTAAGTATTTTTCTAAAACAGGAATTGGAGATGGTTATTCTAAATATGAAACGTGGATAAACAGCTTAACTTTAAATGGAACAAACTATTCTGAAATATATAAAGAATGCGTTATTCCATCTCCTTGTTGGATGATTCATAGAGAAGATTTAGTCAGTGCTGATGCTTTTAATCCAAATCGCTATCCTGAAGATTACGATCTTACTTTTAGGTTTTACGAAAATAGCTATACATGCATTCCGTGTACAATTGTATTGCATCATTGGAGGGATTATGCTGCAAGAGCGTCTAGAACTAATCCTTATTATGCTCATAACTTTTTATTAAATATTAAACTGCACTATTTTTTAAAACTGGACTATAATAATACGAGACCATTAACACTTTGGGGAGCTGGAGATAAGGGTAAAACAATTGCCAAAACTTTGATAGAAAATGAAGTCCCTTTTGATTGGATTTGTGATAATCCAAAAAAAATTGGACATGATATTTATGGTGTGGTACTCAAACCGTTCCGTTTTTTAAAACAGATTAAAAATCCTCAAAGCATCATAACTGTTGCCAATACTGAAGCTCAAAAACAAATAAGAAACTATTTAACAAAATTAGAACTTCAACCTATGAAAGATTATTTTTTCTTTTGCTAAAAAAAATATCTATTAAAAGTTAAATTTCTCAAAACGATTCCAAGTTTATCAGGTATCATTTTCTATATTTGACAAATCAATTTAAGGATGCAGTTTAAATACCCAGAACTTCTTTACGCTTTACTCCTTCTCCTTATTCCTATACTAGTACATTTATTTCAGTTAAATAAATTTCAAAAAGTTGCATTTACCAATGTTCAGTTTTTAAAACAAGTTACTTTACAAACCCGAAAAAGCTCACAGCTTAAAAAATGGCTTACTCTACTTATACGGCTATTATTATTAGCAGCTATAATTTTAGCTTTTGCACAACCTTATTGGTCTAAATTAGAACGCATTGACATTAGTACCGAAACAGTTATTTATCTTGATAATTCCTTTAGTATGCAAGCCAAAGGCAATAAAGGTGAGCTTTTAAAAAGAGCCATTCAAGATATTATTGATGCGTTAGACGATAAAGATGAAGTCACTATTTTTACAAATAATACTACTATAAAAAAAGCTGCAAAAAAAACTATAAAAGAGGAACTGTTAGCTTTAGATTACAGCACAAATCAATTAGATTATAATGCAGTTATTTTAAAAGGGAAACATTTTTTTAGTAAAGATGTATCGTCTTTAAAACACTTAATATTACTTTCCGATTTTCAGCAGAAACAAAATGATTTAACAATCACATCAGAAAGTTTAATAAATATAAGTTTAGTCCAGCTTCAATCTGTTAATACTAACAATATTAGTATTGATAGTGTTTATATCTCTAAAACCAATTTAAACACCATTGAGCTTACTGTGATGTTAAAATTGCAAGGAGAAGCAAATAACGATATTTCTGTTTCTTTATTCAACAATAATAAACTCATAGCCAAAACTGCAGTAAATAGTCAAAATGGCTTTAAAGGCTCATTCACTATTCCTAATAACTCCGAAATTAACGGTAAAATTGAAATTGAAGATACAAGTCTTCAGTTTGATAATGTCCTGTTCTTTAATATTAATCAACGACCAAAGATTAAGGTGTTGTCAATAAATTCAGCCGACGATAACTTTTTAAAACGTGTTTTTACAGATGATGAATTTAATTATAATGCAACAGATTTTAAACAGTTAAATTACAATGAAATCGAGCAGCAAAATTTAATAGTTCTAAATGAATTAGCAAGCATACCTTTAGCACTCATAAGCGCTTTAAATTTGTTTGTAACTCATGGTGGTAATTTATTAATTATCCCTTCAGAAGATATTAGTATATCCTCTTATAATCAATTATTTACTAATTATAATAATCTTAAGTTTGACACATTAAACAGTACTGAAAAAAAAATAACAACAATCAATTTTTCCCATCCTATTTTTGATAATGTATTCGATAAAAAAATATCGAATTTTCAGTATCCAAAAGTAAATTCATTTTATAATTTGACAACAAATAGCAGCGCTATTCTTCAGTTTGAAAATGGAAACCCATTTTTAGTTCAAAATGGACGTTTATTTATATTTTCTTCAGCACTGAATTTAAAAAATTCAAACTTTATTAATTCACCACTTATTGTACCAACGCTTTATAATATTGGACGGCAGAGTCTTCAACTGCCAAAACTATATTATACAATTGGCAAAGAAAACACGTTTGATGTTAACACAAAAATGCAGCGAGATGATATTTTAAAACTTAAGTCAAGTGTAGCAGAAATTATTCCGCAGCAGCGTACTTACAGCAATAAAGTAACGGTTACTACAATTGATTCTCCAGATATTGCCGCTATATACGCTATTAGAAATAATACAGAACTATTAGAACATATTAGCTACAATTACAATAGATATGAAAGCAAAATGAGTTTTTTGAATCTTGGCACTATTGAAAATGCAACTGTTAAAGATTCCATACCGCAACTTTTTAATGCTATAAAAAGTAGGACAAATATTAACGCGCTATGGAAATGGTTTGTTATTTTTGCAGCGATATTATTAATTTTAGAAATGCTCATCTTAAAATATTTTAAATGAACTTACTTATAAAATCGGCTATAATTATTGACCCAAAAAGTGACTTCCACAATAAAAAAGTTGATATTTTAATTGAAAAAGGCATTATTTCTAACATTGCAAATCAAATTAAAAACACAAACAATCACAAAGAAATTACTTTAGAAAACTTACACGTTTCACAAGGATGGTTTGACAGTAGTGTGAGCTTTGGTGAACCAGGTTATGAAGAGCGTGAAACCATTGCCAACGGATTAAATACAGCAGCAAAGTCAGGATTTACTGATATTGCTGTAAACGCAAATACAAATCCGATAATATGCACAAATACTGATGTAGCATTCTTAAAATCTAAAGCCGAGAAACACGCTGTAGATTTGCATCCTATTGGCGCATTAACACAGCAAAGTAATGGCAATCATCTTGCCGAATTGTATGACATGCACAATGCTGGAGCTGTTGCTTTTGCGGATTACCAAAAACCAATAAGAAATCCTAACTTAATGATAATTGCGCTCCAATATGCCAGTAACTTTGGTGGCTTGGTGTGTTCTTTTCCTCAAGACCAAACTATTTCTGGAAAAGGTGTAATGAATGAAAACGTAACAAGCACTACTCTTGGTTTAAAAGGCATTCCGAATTTAGCTGAAGAATTACAAATCGCAAGAGATTTATTTATATTAGAGTATACTGATGGAACATTGCATATTCCAACCATTTCCACAGCAAAATCGGTAGAATTAATACGAGATGCTAAAAATAAAAAACTCAATGTGAGTTGTAGTGTAGCGATTCATAATCTGATTTTTACAGACGAGAATCTTAACGATTTTGATACCAGCTTTAAAGTTTCTCCTCCACTTCGTACACAAAACGATATTGATGCTTTAATTATTGGATTAAAAGATGGCACGATAGATATGGTTACAAGCGACCATAATCCGTTAAATATCGAGCTTAAAAAGGTTGAGTTTGATTTTGCAGCTTTTGGAACCATAGGTTTAGAATCTGCCTTCGGAGCATTGAATTCTATATTTACTTTAAAGAAAACTATTGATTTATTGACCAAAGGAAAAGAACGATTTGGTGTAGAAACATCAACAATTAACATTGGTAATAAACTGAATATCACTTTATTTAATCCTGACAATACATCTGTTTTTTCAATAAAAGATATTAGTTCTAAATCAAAGAATAGCATGTTTTTAGATACAAAATTATACGGAAAAGTTTATGGAATTTACAACAATAACAAAGAGATATTAAACTAATAACTATGACATCAGAAGAAACCATAAAACAAGGAAAAACATTAGCGATAGTAAGTTATTTTACTTTTGTAGGTGTACTAATTGCATTGATTATGAATTTAGAAAAGAAGAATCCTTTTACAGCTTTTCATATCAGGCAAATGTTTGGCTTAATCATTATGTTAATCGTTTCAAATGTAACAGAAAAGTATATGGACAGTTGGTTAGGAACTATTTTATGGTTTATTACATTTGGGTGTTGGCTATTTGGACTATATTGTGCTTATAAAGGAGAATACAAAGAGATTCCGTACATAGGAAGAAAGTTTCAAGAATGGTTTAGAAATATAAATTAACATTGAAAAATTTAAGCCTTCATTATATTTCAAGACGTTCTTCTCTACAAGAAAATGCTCCATTGTTAATTATGCTGCATGGTTATGGTAGTGACGAAAACGATTTATTTTCGTTTGCTTCAGAGTTACCATCAGCTTTATTTATCATTTCTGTAAAAGCGCCTTATACCATGCAACCTTTTGGAAATGCTTGGTACACCATTAATTTTGAAGCCGAAAAGGGCAAATGGAACGATAATGTACAAGCGGCAACATCTCGCGATTTAATTTCAAAATTTATTGATGAAATTTGTAATTCTTATCCTGTAGATGCAAATAATGTAACACTTTTAGGCTTTAGTCAAGGTACTATTTTAAGCTACGCAGTTGCATTAACTTATCCTGAAAAAGTTAAGAATATAATTGCATTAAGTGGTTATATTAACAAAGATATTTTACCAGAGAATCTTCACAGTAAGGATTATTCTAATTTAGATTTTTACTGTTCACATGGAAGTGATGATCAAGTAATTCCTGTAGATTGGGCACGACAAACACCTGCGTTTTTACAAGCATTAAATATAAAACACCAATACAGCGAGTTTCCTGTTGGTCATGGAGTAGCCCCTCAAAATTTTCACGAGTTAAGAGAATGGTTGAAAGTTAGGATTTAATACGATTGAGGAGGATACAAGAAATATTCTATCAGCTTAAATTTTAATTTCTGCTTGTCAATAATCTCATAAGTTAAAAATAGTTCTCCCCAATATTTACCATCAGAAAAGTCGGCAATAATCCATTTATGATTTAAGAGTCTTACTTTATTAATTAATATCTTTCCTCCAGTCATAGATGCATAAGGTACTATTGGATGATCGTCACCTTCATAAACATTTAGCTTATACAATTCGTCTTTTATAAAAGGAATTAATTCAGAAGTATCATAACCATCACGTTCAAAATAACTCAAAGCATCATCGTTATTCTCTATATTAAAATATAAAAGGTCTAAATTCTCGTCTTCTAAAGCAATAATAGAATCTTTAAAGACTTCAACCTTCTCACGTAATTTGTCAATTTTATGTTCGTATGATTCTAAAATGCTTTTTGAATTCACATACTGAAAAATGACTAATAAAATTGTAAAAACAAAAAGGTATAAAAATATTTTCTTTTTCATATTATAAATTTAGTTGCAAGTTATCATAAGCCAAATAAACGTTTTTTGGCAATTTTTGTTGTACCTCATCATGAAATCCTAATAAATGACTAATATGAGTTAAATAAGCCTTCTTCGGTTTTATTAACGCAATAAAAGCTAAGGCTTCCTCCAAATTAAAATGCGAATAATGTGGTTTTATTCGCAATGCATTTACCACCAAAACTTTAAGTCCCTTAAGCTTTTCAATTTCTTTTTCTTCAATAGTTTTAAGGTCTGTTAGATATGCAAAATCATTAAACCTGAAGCCAAATACTTGCAATGTACTGTGATATACATTTATTGGAATTACTTCAATTCCTCCTTGAAGTTTAAAAGGGATATTTGTAATAGCATTTTCAATAACTGAAGGTGCACCAGGATATCTGTTTTCGGTTTCAAAAATATATTCAAAACGCTTATGCAAAGCCTTTAGTACACGTTTATGTGCATAAATTGACAGAGCACCTTGATTAAAAAAGAAAGGTCTTATATCGTCCATTCCAAGAACATGATCGCTATGCTCATGCGTAAACAAAATACCATCAATCTTTTTACAATTGGCTCTTAACATCTGGTACCTAAAATCTGGACCACAATCTATAACATACGTATAATTCTCCCATTCCAACAAAACAGAAACTCGCAAGCGTTTATCTTTTTTATTAGTACTCAAGCACACAGGATGATCGCTTCCAATTATTGGAATTCCCTGTGAAGTACCAGTGCCTAAAAATGTAATTCTCAATTGTAGTTTTTAGTTAAAATTTGTAGTTTAACACAACACTTTTCAAATTTATCATTTTAAAGCCATTTTTATAGTATGTAATATCTATTTATTGTATTATATCGTTTGTAGTGGGTAAATTTATGTTAGTATTAGACTTTTTATAAAATTCCAAAAGACAAATTCCAAATCACAAAAAGCATTCTTTATACATCATTCTTAATGTTGTTATTTATTCATTTTAAACATATTATATTTTTTTGATACAAAATTTATGCTTGAATATTGAAGTTTAGAATTTGGATATTGTTTGTTATTTGTGCTTTGATATTTGGAATTTCAATTATCAACCAATTTTATTTGACATAGAGCTTATTTATTTAAATAGCTCTATAATTTTTTATACTTTTGTATTATAAAAAATAGCCATGTCTGTAAAATTAAAAGGTGATAGAGAAATAAGTAAAGTTTTAACAATCAAGCAGAAAGCATTACAAATAAATCTTAACGAAAATATTTACGGAACTTTTGCCGAAATAGGTGCTGGACAAGAAACTGTTCGTAATTTTTTTAGAGCTGGTGGTGCTTCTGGAACCATAGCCAAAGCAATGTCTGCTTACGATAAGGATTTTTCTGATGCTATTTATGGTATAGAGCCAGATCAGAGATACGTTACTCAACCACGTTTAAAACGAATGCTTACCCATGAAATTAATCTCATGGAAGACAGATTGAGCAGAAAGAAACATCCGGAAAAATTATTTTTCTCGTATGCAAATACTGTAGCTACTATCGATTTTTCTAAAAAATTTAAAGGTCATGGTTGGATTGGTGTTAAATTTCAGTTAGATCCTTTAGAAGATTATAACGAAATTGTTTTACACCTACGCTTTAAACAAACCAATACACAATTGCAACAGGAAACTTTAGGCATGTTAGGTGTAAACCTGATTTTTGGCGGATTTTATATGCATGATAGTCCAAAGGAAATAGTAAAATCATTGTATGATCAGATTGAAAGTGATCAGATTGAAATTGATATGATTAACTTTTCCGGAGCAAGATTCACTTATGTGGATAATAGGTTAATGAGTTTGCAGTTGGTAAAAAATGGGATGACAGATGCCGTTATGTTTGGACCTGATGGCAACAACCTTTTACCAGCACAAGCTTTATATAAAAAAAATATCCTTGCACTTCGAGGCAGTTTTAGACCTGTTACCAAAGTAAATATGGATATGTTTGAAAAAGCACAGGAGCTGTTTTTAAATGAAAAAACGGTTGATAAGGATAATACTAAAGTAATATTCGAAATTACATTAGCCAATTTACGTGCTGAAGGCGAAATTAATGAACGGGATTTTTTAGATAGAGCTGAACTATTATGCTCTTTGGGACAAAATGTAATGATTACCAATTTTCAAGAGTATTATAGATTGGTAGAATATTTCTCTGAATTTACCAAAGCAAGAATGGCATTGGCAATGGGAGTTTATAATCTCATTCAAATATTTGATGAAAAATATTACAGACACTTAAGTGGAGGTATATTAGAAGCTTTTGGTAAACTGTTCTTTAAAGATTTAAAAGTGTATTTGTATCCTCTTAAAGATAAAGAAACCGGCGAATTTATTACAAGCGAAACTCTTAAAGTCCATCCTCGTATGAAAGAATTGTATAAGTTCTTTAAATACAACGGAAAAATGCTTGATATAAAAGACTTTAATCCGGATATACTAAATATCCTATCAAGAAAAGTACTTAAAATGATTGCTAATGGAGATGAAGGTTGGGAAGAAATGTTACCCCAAGGTATTTCTGAAATAATAAAAGACCAACACTTATTTGGATATTCAAGAAGACGTGTTAAAACCTAAATTAAACCTTCAGGATTTGATTAGAATGCGCTTTGGTTTTAACTTTTAATATCACATCTTCAATAATTCCGTTTTCGTCTATTACAAAAGTAGTACGATGAATTCCGTCATAAGTACGTCCCATAAATTTTTTTGGTCCCCAAACTTCAAAAGCATTAATTACAGTTTTATCTTCATCTGCCAAAAGTGGGTATGGAAATTTAAATCTGTTTCTAAAATTCGACTGTCTTTTTTCATTATCAGCACTCACACCCAAAATTTCATACCCTAAAGATTGAAACCGTTCATAATTATCTCTTAAGTTACAAGCTTCAACAGTACAACCAGGTGTACTTGCTTTAGGATAAAAAAATAAAACGAGTTTCTTCCCTTTATAATCACTTAACGAGATTGTATTTCCGTCTTGATCTTTAGAAATAAAATTTGGTGCAATATCTCCTATTTTAAGTGTAGTCATAATTGTTATCTTTGAATTTCTTTACAAATATAAGCTAATGATAAAACAAGAAATGGTAAATTTTGTGATTAATACACTTAATCAATTATATCCTGAAATCCCTATTCCTTTAGATAATAAAGATCCATATACATTATTAATTGCAGTTTTATTGTCAGCTCAAAGTACAGATGTTAGAGTAAATAAAATTACACCATTACTTTTTGAAAGAGCTGATAACCCTAATGATATGGTAAAACTTACTGTTGAAGAAATTAGAGATATTATAAAACCTGTAGGACTTTCTCCAATGAAAAGCAAAGCCATTTATGGTTTATCACAAATAATAATTGATAAATACAACGGAAAAGTGCCTCAAAGTTTTGAAGCTTTAGAATCTTTTCCATCTGTAGGACACAAAACAGCAAGTGTTGTCATGTCTCAAGCATTTGGTGTTCCTGCATTTCCTGTTGATACGCATATTCATCGCTTAATGTATCGATGGAATTTAAGTAACGGAAAAAATGTAACCCAAACCGAAAAAGACGCTAAACGATTATTTCCGAAAGAAATATGGAATGATTTACATCTACAAATTATTTGGTATGGTCGCCAATATTCGCCTGCTCGAGGTTGGGATATTGATAAAGATATTATTACAAAGGCTATTGGGAGAAAATCTGTAATAAAAGAATATTACAAAAGCAAAAAGTCCTGATAAGTTTAGTCATCAGGACTTTTTTCACCAAAGTTTAGTTTAAAAGCGCTTCAAACTTTAATTTATTATATTCAATAATACATAAAGCTTGAGAATAATTCAGAAGAAAATTTACCGTTTCTTCACTCGGTTTCAGTGTTTCAAGATGTTTAGAATCTTCAATGTAAAGTTTTGCCATTAGTTATTTTAAGGTTATTATACCTTTCTAACGCTGCAAAAACTTATTTATTGCTTAATTGTTTAATTTGTTAAAACTATATTATGTTTTTCTATTACCTTTCTTAAATTAATTAAAGCGTAACGCATTCTTCCCAATGCAGTATTGATGCTAACTCCAGTGTTTTCCGAAATTTCTTTAAAACTCATATCGTTATAAATACGCATTATTAATACTTCTTTTTGATCTTCAGGTAGCTCTTCTATCAAGCGTTTTATATCTTCTTCTATCTGACTTTTTATGATAGATTTTTCAGCATTTAATGAAGAATCACTTAAAACAGAGAAAATATTAAAATCATTACTGTTATCAAATTTTGGCATACGACTGTTTTTTCTAAAATGATCGATAACCAAATTATGGGCAATACGCATTACCCAAGGTAAAAATTTACCTTCTTCATTGTATTTTCCAAGTTTTAGGGTTTTAATAACTTTTATAAAAGTATCCTGAAAAACATCTTCGGTAACGTCTCTGTCATAAACCTTCGAATAAATAAAACTGTAAATTTTTTGCTTGTGTCTATTAATTAAGACCGAAAGAGACTGCTCGTCTCCATGTATGTAGTTGCT
This sequence comes from Flavobacteriaceae bacterium PRS1, assembly GCA_003709165.1. GTDB lineage: Bacteria > Bacteroidota > Bacteroidia > Flavobacteriales > Flavobacteriaceae > PRS1. The sequence goes on along the minus strand of RDRZ01000017.1, from coordinate 34,899 downwards.
GACCAATACAGCATCAGTAATAAACTCTTGTCTCATAATCATTACTTTTTAATGCATAGATATAATCTTCTCTGCTTGGGGATTTAAGTTTAAAAAGTAATGTTTGTTATAAGCTTAATAGTTTTGTTTGTTGTTTAATAGAAATCAAATATAACAACAATCATACCTAAAATGCAAAAAAATCTACTTTTTTAACATAAAATTGGTTTTAGATCCATTTTTATTGCTGAATTAGAAACAGTATCTTTGCAAAATTATTCCCTTTAAAATACTTATGAACACTGATATTTCAGAAGTAAATCCTAAACACAATATCATTATAAAAGGTGCAAAATTGCATAACCTAAAAAATATTGATGTTGTGATACCAAGAAATAAGTTTGTGGTAATTACTGGATTATCAGGCTCTGGAAAGTCAAGTTTAGCATTTGACACCTTATATGCAGAAGGGCAAAGACGTTATGTAGAAAGTCTTTCGAGCTATGCACGACAGTTTTTAGGACGACTTAACAAACCAAAAGTCGATTATATAAAAGGCATTGCTCCTGCTATTGCTATAGAGCAAAAAGTTAATTCTACAAATCCACGTTCTACTGTTGGTACAACTACCGAAATCTATGATTATTTAAAACTGTTGTTTGCCAGAATTGGTAAAACCTTTTCACCTAAATCCGGGAACCAAGTAAAAAAAGATTCAGTTGAAGACGTTTTAAATTTTATAAAGTCTTTTTCAGAAGGTGAAAAACTATTGCTCCTCGCTCCTATTCATTTAGAAAACGGACGCTCAATTGAAGACAAATTCAAGGTTTTACTTCAGCAAGGTTATGCTCGTATTAAACTAAACGATAATATTATTAGAATTGACGAAGCTGAAAACTATAACGAAACCATTACATCAATTCATCTTGTAGTCGATAGAATAATAGTTCGCGATGATGAAGATTTCTACAATCGCTTGGCTGATGCTATACAAACCGCTTTTTTTGAAGGCAAAGGCGAATGTTATATAGAAACACTTTCCGATAATAAACTAAAACACTTTAGCAATAACTTTGAATTGGATGGCATTACTTTTTTAGAGCCCAACATACATTTATTCAGTTTTAATAATCCTTATGGTGCCTGTTCTAAATGTGAAGGTTATGGTGACGTAATTGGTATCGATACTGATTTAGTAATTCCAAATACAGGATTGTCAATTTACGAAAATGCTATTTTTCCGTGGAGAGGAGAAAGTATGAGCTGGTATCGTGACCAAATGGTGAATAATTCACATCAATTCGATTTTCCTATACACAAACCTTATTTTGAATTAAATGATGCTCAAAAACAGCTTATTTGGGATGGTAACAGTTATTTTGAAGGACTTAATTCCTTTTTTGCTGAATTAGTAAGTAAGGCCTATAAAATTCAGAATAGAGTGATGCTGTCGCGTTATAGGGGAAAAACCAAATGTAACGCATGTAAAGGGAAACGATTGCGTCCTGAGGCTAATTATATAAAAATTGGCAATGCATCGATTACAGATTTAGTTGAATTACCACTACATAAATTAGTTTCATTTTTTAATCAACTAGAACTCAACGATTACGACACACAAATTGCCAAACGTTTATTAAAGGAAATTAAAACTCGACTATCATTTTTAACCAATGTTGGTTTAGATTATTTAACGCTTAACAGAAAATCAAACACGCTATCAGGTGGTGAAAGTCAGCGTATAAATCTGGCAACCTCATTAGGCAGTAGTCTTGTAGGGTCAATGTATATTCTCGATGAGCCAAGTATTGGATTGCATCCTCGCGATACCGAACGTTTAATTACAATTTTAAAATCACTTCGTGATATTGGCAATACTGTAATTGTCGTAGAACACGATGAAGATATTATGGCAGCTTCCGACGAAATAATTGATATTGGTCCAGAAGCAGGTACTTTTGGAGGTCATGTGGTTGCTACTGGAACTTTTAAAGATATTTTAGCTTCCGATTCGCTTACAGCACAATATTTGAATGGAACGCTTAAAATTGAAGTCCCAAAAAAGAGAAGAACCTCGAACTTTCAAGTTCATATTATTGGAGCAAGAGAACACAATCTTAAAAATATAGATGTTATCTTTCCACTTGGAATGCTTACCATAGTTACTGGGGTTTCAGGAAGTGGAAAAAGTACTTTGGTCAAAAACATTCTCTATCCTGCACTTTTAAAAGAAATTGGAGGTTATGGCGAAAAAGTTGGAGAATTCACTTCTATTAAAGGTAATTATAGTAATATAAAAAATATCGAGTTTGTAGATCAAAATCCGATTGGTCGTTCATCGCGTTCTAATCCTGTGACTTACATCAAGGCTTACGACGATATTAGAGCCTTATTTTCAAGACAAAAAATTAGCTTGATCCGCAATTATCAACCCAAACATTTTTCGTTTAATGTAGATGGTGGACGCTGTGAAACTTGTAAAGGTGAAGGCGAAGTTACCATAGAAATGCAATTTATGGCAGATGTGCATTTAGAATGTGAAACCTGTAAAGGAAAACGTTTTAAAAAGGAATTGTTAGAAGTATCATTTGAAGGCGAAAACATCTTTGATATTTTAAGTATGACTATTGATAATGCTGTTGCCTTTTTCAACCAGCACAAACAATCAAAAATTAAAAACAAATTACAGCCTTTACAAGATGTTGGTTTGGGTTATGTTACTTTAGGACAAAGTTCTTCTACGCTTTCTGGTGGTGAAGCGCAACGTATAAAATTGGCATCCTTTTTAGGTAAAGGAAATACAAAAGACAAAACCCTTTTTATTTTTGATGAACCAACTACAGGATTGCATTTTCATGATATTAAAAAGCTTCTAAAATCTTTTAATGCACTAATAGAAAAAGGACATTCTATTATTGTGATAGAACACAATTTAGAATTGATTAAATGTGCCGATTATATTATTGATCTTGGTCCTGATGGTGGCGAAAAGGGTGGAACGCTCATTTTTCAAGGTACTCCAGAGGAGCTTGTTAAAAATAAGGCTTCATATACTGGAACGTATTTGAAGGCGAAACTTTAAATATTGTCAATAAAACAAAAATGCTCCTGCAATCATAACACCAATAGCAATTGGGATCATAAATGTTATATACACAAAGGTAGCGACACAGGTTTTAAAGAAGCTTAAAAAATATCCTTGCCCATAAAATCTCTTTATTGCTAAAAGCAAATAGAAAAAGGTTGACATGGCCACTAACCAATCTATCCAATCTGGTATTTTCCAGACAAAATTTACAATTACAATAATGCTAAAAACAGTAAACAAAAAAGAATAGTAATAAAAACTAAAAACCAAATGATGTGTAAATGGTCCACGTCTAAAAAACAATAACTTTAAAATAAATGCAAAAATCGGTAATAAAATAAACATTGATATCGGAATACTATCAATAAAAGCCTGAACAACTCCTTTACCACTTTGGTTATAAATCTTCAATGCTTGTTTATAAAAACGACGTGTAATAAGTCCTACATCATCTTTCATTCCCATTGCTTTTAACTGCTCTTTTTCGGGAGCATTAATGGCAATTAAGGAATCTAGTTTTTTCGAATCAAACCCAAAATCCATTTTTGGTATATTTCCACCACCTGAGTTTGCTGCAATTATAGAATCCAAAGCTTCAAGCTCCTTTTCACTCATACCAGTAATTATTTTATTATTCTTTAAAGGTGCTGTCATTTTAGCTATAGCTGCTGAGTCTATAGTTTTGTTTGTAAAGTGTCTGAAATCTTTTCGCTTTTAAACCCTTCTTCAAATAAATTATCCAATTTACTAATCGATTCTCTTGTTACTATCGAAAACAAAAAGAAAAATACGACCGAAATAAACAAATACATCTGTGCAGGATGTAGATATAACAAGCGTTTTCCTTCAATAAACCGCTTTGCTAAAATACCAGGTTTAAACATGAGTGGAATAAAACTCTTAAAAAAACGAGCGTCAAAAGAGAAATAATTACTTATGGTATTGTAAAACAACACACCAAAGGTAAGATCTACGTCGGTTTTTTGTCCGCAATATGGGCAAAACTCAAAATCTACTTCATGTGTTTGTTCACAATTTTTACAAGTTGTTGTATTGGGTTCCATTTGGTTGGGTAGTTTGTAACATTAAATGTAAACAAAATTTGCAATTTAACGGAGTTTGTAACTATTTATATAGATGAAGTATATGTTCTTTTACAATATATTTTTAATGTATTGGAGATTCGCTTATTGTTTTGATATGGTCAGTTTTAATTGATTATATCAGTCGTTAAACGAAGGTAGTTTATTTTTTTGTTTAAAACTATCCGTAAGGTCACGTATATTTTAGCGCTTAGAAACTTGTTAATAATCTTTTAACTGCTGCTATCATTGAGTTTTTTAATAATTACTGTTTTTTTAATTCAACTTCAATATGTGTGATTAATACTCGTATGAAAATTCATCCATAATATCAATTTCATCATTTTTTATTAATGAGTCCTTTTAGATTTATGATTACCTATAAAGAGCAACAGGAGAGCCATTAAGAGCATTAGTATACAAAACATCCAGAGAGGCATAAAGTTACCTGCTATAAAAATAGGAAATATCGGGAATGCTTGGCCAAAACCATTTATAAGCTGATGGTGAATATGTACATAAAATAGACTTCGCTTACTATTTACATAGATCCAGCCCAATACAAAGGTTTGTGCGATTACAATAAACGTAAATTCCATTAAGCCATAACCTGCTTGATGTCCACCAGGAAATAAAAAAAGTGGTATATGAAATAGCCACCAGATAGGAGCCAAAATTATACAGGATTTTAAGAATCCGTGTTTATTAACTAATTGATCAAAAACCACTCCTCGCCATACAATTTCTTAAGTATTTACAATTAAATACATCGCGAAAATCATTAATCCATTGGATAGTATATATGTAGAATCAAAGGATTCCGGCCAATTAGTATTGGAAAGGCTAAAACCAATTGTTGAAGCTAAATAACTTATAAGTACAGGTGAAACAATCGCGATTAATATCACAAACGTTTTGGCCTTAAAGAAGAACAAGCGCTTAAATAAATTTTTAAGGCCTTGCTTTCCATTTGTAGAGTAGATAAAAATTACAGTGCCAAGAATAGGGCCTAAAGTCATTAGTACTTCCAAAAATTTAAAAGCTTTTGGAATTTGAATATTATATGCAATTAACAGGCTGGGTAATACACCAAGCCATGAAATTGCAAAAACGGTTATTATAAGTTTGGTGAGATTTATATTCTTCATTTCTGTTGTTTTATAAAGCAAACAACGAAAATTTTAAAACAATTGAGGACTCTCTTAATTAATCTATACTCATTTCAGACTTAAATTGACCAGGTGTTTTACCAATATATCTCTTAAAGTGGTAAAAAAAGGAAGCTTTAGTATTGAAACCGCATTCGTAACCCAATCCTTCCAACGTAATATTTTTATCGCTCTGCTCACTTATTCTTTGTACTGCATGCTGAATACGTTTTGCATTAACGATATCATAAAATGTACTTCCTATATCCAGATTAATAATTTTCGAAAGATGATGTTTCGGAATATTTAGTGATGAAGATAATTTAGATAATGAAAAATCTGGGTTCAAGTAATGGTTTGTTTCTTCAAAAAAATTATCAATTCTTTTTCTCATCATTTTTGTTTCTTCTCTTTTTAAAGGGCTGTTTTTATATCTCTTCTTTTTTTCGGAAGTAGTTCTAACAGGAATATCTTGTTCAAAAACAATTCCAAATTTTATCCCATAAAAACCTATAATTGTGATTATCATGACATAGAACATTATATCGAGAATGTCGTAGAACTGTACATTAAATAGAATATTAACTAAAACATGAATAATTCCAATAGTAGCATTACTTAACAATATAATAGCTATCGTTTTAACCCAAGTCGATTCTAAAATAAAATTATCTGCTCTTGAAGTTTTTAGTAATAAGAGTTTTCTGTTTAACCACCAAATCACATAAATAGGGTAAATAACCAGAGACAGGATTTTTGTAATTAATAAAAGTATTTCCCATATTAGTGAAGCTTCTTGATTTATAAGAAAAATTGTAATTGTAAATAACAAAAAAGGTAATAAATGTAAAAGCTCTTTTTTTACTAAACGTTGATTAAAAACCCCTTTTGTATAAAATAAAAAAAATGGACCATGTAGAAGGCTAACCGTTTTGGATAAAACCATAATTAGATTAGACGGATTGTTTTTTAAAACTATTAGAAGTAATAGGTGAATAGAAAAAATTAAAAACCAAGAAATTAATATCCAGTCTGAAAACTTTTTGTTCTTCTTTTGTGCTAACAATAATGAAAATAATATACTTTGGATTATACCAATTCCAGAAAGTATGATAAGTCTATTTTGCATATTTTTAAAATGATTATTTGTATTTAGCCAAAGTTAAACGAAGTTCAATAGATTTAACAACTCATACCAGATTTATTCTGTAAACAATATTAGCTTATTAACATGCTTCTAATTTAAACATAATTATCTATCTCATTGTCAAGTATTTAAAATAATTAACAATTTTTTGGCACGCTGTTTGGTATTACATAAGTAAGATTAATTAAAAACATACAATTATGAAAAAGTTACTATTTTTATTCGTAGGCATCGTCCTAACTGGCTTCACCGTAAATGCTACTAACTTTGTAAGAGGTTATGGTAATTCTTTTATATTTGTTGAACAAGGTATTGAGTTTGCCGTGTTTCCGGATGGGCAATTCGATTTTAATGTAAATCGTTATGGTCCAGATTTTGGTGTTCAGGCTAATTTTGGTAATGTTAATATTAGTTTTAATACAGGATATAATTATAATGCTTATGTACAGTATGACGATTATGGTGCTGTAATACAAATAGAAAACGTTCCTATTTATTATGATTTTTACGGAAGAATATCACGAGCAGGTAGTGTTTATATTAGCTATAATAGTTATGGCTATGTTAATAGAGTTGGTGGCTTATACATATATTATAACAGATATCATCGGTATTCTCATTATTCAGGTTTTATTAATATCTTCAACAGACATTATTTGTACAGACCTTGGCATTCGTATTACGCAATTCCGTCTCTAAACTATTGTGTGGTGTACAACAGACCTTACAGACAATATTACGCAACTGTAAGACATCATTATTATGCGCCTTATACAAATAACTACAGAACATATACAAGAATAAATTCTCGTAGAAATACTGTAGCTTCTAATGGAAGACGAGGCGATCGTATAAGCACTTCTACAAACAAAAGACGTGTTGTAAGTGATAGAGGTACTACTCAAAAAAGACGTATTGAATCTAATACTCAAAAAACCAAGAGTTAAAACACGAAGCAATACTAAAAGAACGGTTAAAAGCAGCAATACAGTAAGAACGAATAAATCGCGTTCTAACTCTAAAACGAGAGTTGCCAGTAACCACAGTAAAAGAAGAACAAATACTGTTAAGCAACGTACTCAAAGAAGTAGTAGTTCTTCAAAGCGAGTTGCGAGTACAAACATTAGTAGAACAAACAAATCCAGAGCTTCGCAAAGTAAAAGCAGATCTGGTAAAAGAAGATTAAATTAATAATAATTTTTGGTTGGTTAGTTTGAAAGCCTTGCAGGAGTATGCCTCAAAGCACCTTGCAAGGTTTTCTTTTATTCCCACCTTTCGACTTCGCTCAAGATAAACTCCAGTAGGAATCTTATTAATTTAAAACCTTATTTTTTACTAATAAACTTTTTTAGAATTGCTGTAATATCTTCCGACAGATTAAAACGATATACCACAAATACATAACTCAAACCAATTAATACAGATTTTAAGATAATGTTAATAATGGGATGAAACTGAAATTCCCAGAAATAAAATACAGCTATCGAAATTACAATTAATATGAAAGTCTTTAAAGTGTTAGTAGAAAATGGTAGCATTTTAAATTTATAATACACGAAAATAAGCTTGGCAGAATTGTAAATAAAGATTGAAATAAATGTTGCCAATGCAGCGCCATTAATGCCATAGTCTGGAATAAGTAATATATTCAAAACTACTGTAAGAATAGCCAAAACAACACCTAAAACGAGAACAACTCTGTAATAATCGCTATTAAATAAAATGGCATTATTATTTCCCAAAAGGTTATCGAACAATTTTGCAAGACTCACTAAAAAAACGACCAGCAAAGCAACAGTAAACTCGTCTGGAATAATCTTATACAATTCATTAATATTAAGAACAATGCACAAGAAAATCAATCCGCTAATTACAAATAAATTGATAGAGCTTTTCTTGTATAAATTGCGCAACGCAGGCTTATCGTTGTTGTTTAAAAAAACTGCTGTAATAGGATTCGTAATTTGGTGCATCGATCGTGCAGGAACTCCAATAACTGTCGCTATATAAATGGCAACACCATAATAGGCAACCTGTTCAATTTCTATATACTGCCCAATCATAAACTTATCAATTTCCAAGATAACATTGGCTACAGAACCTGCAATAATAATGAGTAGCGTGTATTTTATTATCGAAGATAGATTCGGAATTTTATACAACTTAAATACTGGTCGCTTCACACTAAACGCATAAAGCATCATAATTACAGTTCTGATAATGTAAATAATAATGACGTTATAAATAAATTGTTCAACATTAAGCCAATCCAAATAAATACCCAAAAACAGTAGCATCACTCCTATTCTATGAAATACTTCTTTCATAAAATTACCAAATACACTTTGCATTTGCACTTTTGCCCAAGCGTAAAATATTTCGAAATACGAAAAACAAATAGCTGCAATAAAGATGAGCCAGACATAATCTTTTATAATTTCATTTTTTTCTGAAAGCAAACCCGAAATAAAATCGAAAGAAAAATAACCTATTAGTCCAACAGGAACTATCGCTAATAAAGGTAAAAACAGCATTAGTGTTAAAAAACTATTAACAGTATTAGGCGTTTTAAAAGAGGAATAAAATTTAATTATGGAGTTATGTACGCCTAACGCGAACAAAGGCATCATGATAATAGAAGTGGAAAGCACAAAAGCGACCAAACCATGATAATCATCTTCTAAAAAATGGGTGAATAAAAACAATACATTTATCGCACCAATACCAAAGCCAAAATAAGTTATTATAGTATTTTTAAATGTCTGATTTTGTACTATTCCCATAAGTTTTAATTAAATTACAAATTACAAAAAAAACAAAATTCCAAACTTTAATTTTGAATTTTGGTGCTTGGTACTTGGTCATTTATTTTTAAAATTAGCATCGCTAATTGTTTTGTTAATGACTTTCTGCTGTATTGTTCCAAACCAATAGGATGGCTTTGCAAATTAGCATTCTGAAACGCAACAAAGTGTTCTAAAATTATATTTTTTAATCTCTTATGTTCTGAATAATTAAAATAGCTTCCTGTGTTGGTTTCCCTTATAATCTGCTCTACATCTGAATCTTCTGGACCTATTGCAATTATTGGTCTGTTAGAAACCATATACTCGAATAGTTTTCCAGGAATGATACATTTGGTGTCTTCGGAATCAATTTCAATCAGCAACAATACTTGAGACTTTTTTTGGAATGTAATAGCCTCTTTATGTGATATATAACTTACTATATTTACATAATGGGTTAAACTAAATTCTTCTATACTTTTAAGTATTTCCTGACTTACAGTACCCACCAAATTAAGTTGAAAATGAGCCTCAAATTCTTTGTTTTCAATAGTAATTTCTCTCAATACTTGCCATAATAGTTCTGGATTCCTTTCTGAAAGCAAGGAACCAATATGAGATAAAGAAAATTTAGAATCTAGTACAACGTCTATATTACTATCTGTATCATAACCATTTGTTATCACAGTAATTGGCTGGTTTGTAATCTCCTGAAACTCATTTTGAGTTCTGAAACTGGTCACAATAACTTCGTCTGCATTTTGCAAAACTTGAGCTTCAAACTGCTTATGTTTTTTAAGAGATGATTTAGTTAGCTTTAATTGTTTATGATAACCAATGGTGGTCCAAGGATCCCGGAAATCAGCCAACCACTTTACTCCTAACTTATTCTTTAACTCCAAACCAATTAGATGCAAACTATGTGGAGGACCAGTAGTTATAATGGTATCTATATTATTATCCGAAATATATTTTGAAAGATATGCAACTGATGGTTTTATCCAGCTTTTACGAGCGTCTGGGATAAAGAAATTCCCCCGAATATAAAGTAGTAGCTTTTCAATAAAACGTTGCTTTTTCTGTTCTGGAAAAATGCCTTTACTTATGGTTTGAGAACTTTTTCTATTCAATACACTTGCAAATCCGTAAGGCTCTTTAATGGGATGTTTTAAAATAGTAATGTCATTCGGAATCTCATTTACCAAACTTTCATCAACAATTGGGTAATTAGGGTTTTCAGGAATATAAACAATAGGTTCAATATTAAAATCTTTTAAATATTTTACAAATTTTAGCCAACGCTGCACACCCGGACCACCAGCTGGTGGCCAATAATAGGTTATTATGAGTACCTTTTTATTTTCCATTTTGTCATTCCCTCGAAGGAGGAAATCTTATAGATTATAACTAAATTTTGACGAGATTCCTGCCTTCGCAGGAATGACAAATCATTTCTTCTTAATCTCGTAAAACAATCCTCCCAATAATAATAGTCCAACCAATATTGAACTGCCTAAAGCAATAGAACTTCCTGTTTTTATTACTTGAGGCTCAAATTTAAATTCTATGGTATGACTTCCTAAAGGAATTTCCATACCTCTTAACACATAGTTTACTCTTATATGTCGTGTTTTAATCCCATCAATATAAGCTTGCCAACCTTCTTTATAATATATTTCTGAAAATACTGCAAAACCACCTTTTGAATTGATAGATTTGTATTTAATGTAATTCGGTTTGTATTCAATTACTGATATTGAAGTTGTTGAATCAACAACAAATTCATAATTATTAGAAGTATCTTCAACGATGTCACGATTAGCCAACATTACAATCTGTTTTTTTGTATTTAAGCTATCCAAAATTTTAATTTCTTCATTTGCAGAATTAACCAACTTTAATTCTTCAACAAACCAAGTATTCCCATTAGCATCTGGATTATTATAGGCTATTGGCTTACCATCATCTGCAGCCTGAATTATATATTTGGTGTTGAGCATATTTAATACTCCAAGATGATTATTCTGTATGTAAAAGTCGAATAGTTCGTCGTAGCGTTTAAGCTTCGCTGCGTGATAACCGCTCAACGAATTATGAAAATAGGAAGCTTTCGTACTACTGGAAGTAAGGTCGAATACTCGAAAATGGGTCGTATCCTTTAATATTTCCAAATCAGCTTCATTGGCTTGATAAGGCTTTTTGACTTCCAAAGCAGATACAAAATTATCGTTATTAACATAACGCCTATCAACTACAACTAAATCGAAAAGCATAAGTCCTGCAAAAACAACAACTACAAGTTTTTCGGATAATTTTTTCTTTAAATACATCCAAATCATTCCTGCGGAAAGCAACACAAGGACTAAAGTTCTTAAGGTATCACTTGTAAACATCACTTTTCTGTCTGCTTTTACAGCATCAATAAAATCTTGTCCGTAATTTTGAATGTAAAAGCCATCATTATTCCCCACAAAATTAAATAGTGAATTTTTAAACAGTAAAAAAATAATGGAAAGTCCAGCGGTAATGACAGTTGCATATTTTAATGCTTTTAACTTTTCTTCATCATTTATAACTGTATTAAACAGTTTTACCAAACCAAAAATTCCAAGTATTGGAATACATAGTTCTAATACCACCTGAATAGAACTTACTGCCCTAAACTTATTATAAAGCGGAAAATAGTCTATAAACAAATCGGTTAATAGGCCAAAATTCTTTCCGTAGGATAATAATAAAGACATAATTACACCTCCTGCTAACCACCATTTTAAACGTCCTTTAACCAAAAACAAGGCAAAAACAAACAAGAATAATATAATAGCGCCAACATAAGCTGGAGCTTCCACAATTGGTTGTTTTCCCCAATACGTTGGAGCGTGTTTTGCTTCTTGTAAAGCTTGTGTTGGACTTGCGCCTAACTTTCTGAATGCGTCATAGGTATTTGAATATTTTCCTACATTTTCTCCATTTCCGCCTCCCATAAATCTTGGAATAAAAAGATTGAAACTTTCTAAAATACCATAGCTGTATTGAGTAATATAAGCTCTATCCAATCCGCTGGATATTTCTTTTAGTGTACCATCCGGATTAATTGTAAGTTCACTTTTACCACGAGTACTTTCTTTAACATACTGTTGTGTTGCCAGAATATTTGTAGCGTTTAATCCAATAGACAATACTACTGCTGCAACTAAAATCATTACAGATTTGAAAAAATGAGGCATTTCTTTTTTCTTATTCGCATCAATCAAATAAGCAATTCCCAATACAATTATCAACAGCATTAAATAATAGGTCATCTGAAAATGGTTTGCAACTAACTCCAAGCCCATAGCTATTGTAGTTAGTAAAAATCCAGCAATATATTTCCGTTGAAATGTGAGTAATATTCCACTTAAAACCAACGGCATATAAGCAATTGCATGTGCTTTACTATTATGTCCAACACCAAGAATTATAATTAAATATGTAGAAAATCCAAAAGCCAAAGCACCAAGAGCTGCTAACTTATAATCTACTTTAAGTACCAAAAGTAAAATATAAAAGCCAATAAAATACAGAAACAAATAATCGGCTGGTCGTGGCAGAAATCGTAGTGTTAAGTCTAATTTCTTAATATAATTATGCGGATAATGTGCCCCTAATTGATAGGTTGGCATTCCACCAAACGCACTATTTGTCCAATAGGTTTCTTCTCCTGTATCAGTTCTAAAATCGTTTTGCTGCTTTGCCATCCCGATATATTGCATAATATCGCTCTGGAAAATTTGTTTACCTTTTAAAACCGGATTAAAATAAGCTAATGAAAGAATTATAAAACCTATAAATACCAATAAGTGAGGAAGAATTTTTTTTACTGAAAACTGCATGCAAATATGTTAAACCTATGAATGTGGAAAATAAACATATTTTTTTTAACGCTATACTAATTATACTAAAAAATAACTATTAAGTGCCTAAAGTTAAAAGTATTTAGAGTGCACTAAAGGGAGAGTACTTTTCACTTAAAATTAAACTTTTATAACTTCTTTTAAAACTTTAGCCCACTTTAAGTACTCAATGATTAGCTAAACGACAAAAAAGTATTATACGACTTAATCAATATCTTCGTAATCTACATATTCACCTACATTTTTATTTGAAGTCTTGGTTTGTTCAGGAGCTTTATTAATAGTTGTTTCGCCTTCTTTTTGTTGTGATTTATGTCTGTTTTGCTGCTGCCCAAATTTTTGTTCTGCTTTTTTTACAACAAAACGCATAAGATATGGCGCAAATAATCTTGATAATATTTTTACAACATACCAAATCATCATTATAATTAGAATGGTTCTTATAAAACCAACAAATGAAGCGTATTGCAACATGAAAAAAATATTTTTTCAAAAATACAATTCCTGCAACTTAAAAAACGTTTATAGTTCATAAAAAATTATTAAAATATCTATATTTGATGAATAACAAACCAAAGATGAAATCTATAAAAACCTATTTACTGCTATTTGTATGCCTTGTTTTTTCTACAAACGCTTTTAGCCAATATACCGAAGTTATTAATTCCAATCGCCCGGGAGTCTCCAGTAGTGCATTTGCTGTAGGCACTAATGTTATACAACTTGAAGTTGGTCCTTATATTCTAAAAGAAACACACACACCGCTAAACCTTGAGGTGTCAGGATTTGGCATTGACTTTACAGTACGCTATGGCTTATTGTTATCTGAATTAGAAATTAATATTCAAGGTACTTACCAAAACGACACTTTTACTGATAACCGTTCTACAATTTCTGTTGAAAATAAACGTAGTAATTTTAAGTCATTCGCTATAGGAGCAAAATATTTGGTTTTTGACCCTTATAAAAATGCTGAAGAAGAAAAACCCAACTTATACAGCTGGAAAGCCAATCATCGTTTTAAATGGAAATCACTGATTCCTGCCGTTGCTGTTTATGCAGGAGTAAATTTTGATACAAAAAATAATCCCTATGTTGCTCCAGGTGTTGAAGGCATAAGCCCAAAAATCATGATTGCTACACAGAATAATTTTGCTGGAGGTTGGGTTTTTGTATTAAATTTAATAAAAGACAGAATTGGTACAGATCAATCCGATTTTCAATACATACTTACGGTAACACATTCGTTTAATCCAAAATGGGTTGTTTTTGGTGAAGCTCATGGTATAAGTAGTGATTTCTATGCCGATAATTTAATTAGATTTGGAGGTGCATATCTATTAAGTAAATATTTTCAGTTAGATACTGCTGTTACCTTCAACACAAAAGACACACCTTCCGTTTTTAGTGTTAATTTTGGCGCATCGTATCGCTTTGATTTTCATATAGATAAAGAGATAGACAACAAGAGCTCTGCAAAAGATGAAGCAAAACGAAAATCCAGAGGCAGCAAAAAAAAGAAAAAATCAAAAAGGAAACAAGAAGATTTTAATGACGATAGTGGTTTAATGTAGATTTATGATTATAGTAAAAGAAGTACATTCTAAAAAAGATTTAAAAGCGTTTGTAAAGTTCCCGTTTTCGCTGTATAAAGATTCTAAATATTGGGTTCCACCAATAATAAGCCAAGAACTTAAAACATTTAATAAAAAAATAAATCCTGTTTTTAATGATGCAGAAGCTCGGTTTTTTCTTGCGTATAAAGATCAAAAAATTGTAGGTCGTGTAGCTGCAATAATTAATTGGCTGGAAGTTAAATCTCAAAACAAAAAAAAAATGAGATTTGGCTGGTTTGACGTTATAGACGACGTTAATGTTTCTAAAGCATTATTAGAAAAAGTTCATGAGATAGGAAAAGATCATAAACTGGACTATATTGAAGGTCCTGTTGGCTTTTCTAACCTCGACAAGGTTGGTGTACTTACTTATGGTTTTGACAATATTGGTACCATGATAACCTGGTATAATCATCCTTATTATGCAAAACATTTCTCAACTTTAGATTACCAAATTGAAAAAGAATATCTGGAACATAAATTCCCTTTTAAAAATGTAAAACCAAAGTTTTTTGAAAAGGCTCAAAATGTAATAAAAAGGCGTTATAAACTAAAATCTTTAGAGTTTACCAAGACTAAAGATGTTATGCCTTATGTTGACAAAATGTTCGATTTATTTAATAAATCTTACTCTTCTTTATCTTCTTTTGTCGAAATTACTGATGCACAAAAAGAATATTTTAAAAATAAATTTATAAGCTTTGTTAATCCTGAATATTTAAAATTTGTTCTAAATAAAAACAATGATTTAATCGCTTTTGCAATTGTCATGCCTTCGTTTGCCAAAACATTACAAGAAATGAATGGGAAAGTTTTTCCTTTTGGGTTTTTGAAACTGTTAAAAACAAAAAAACATAACAAAGATATTATTTTTTACCTCATAGGTGTACACCCTGATTATCAAAACAAAGGTATTCATGCAGTTATTTTTAGTTTATACTACCATACATTTACTGCAAAAGGAATACGGAATTGCTTTGGAACTCCAGAATTGGCAGATAACATAGCAATACAGCAAATCTGGAAAAACTTTAAACCTGAAATATATAATAGACGTTGTACTTTTAGAAAAGAAATACAATAAAAAACCATCCTCCCGATAGCTATTGGGATTGAATGGCCTTTAGCTTTATTATGTTTTTGTCACTCACCTAATTCTGCAACAACAGCGGCAGATAATCTTTTATAAGTTCCGTTTTCTAATCGTTCTCTAATTGCAGAAAATGCAACAAGAGTTTCTTCTACATCTTCTAAGGTATGTGTGGCAGTAGGAATCATTCTTAACAAAATCACGCCTTTAGGTACAACAGGATAGACTACAATAGAGCAGAAAACACCGTGATTTTCTCTTAAATCTCTTACCAATGCCATGGCTTCAGGAACGCTTCCTTGTAAAAACACAGGAGTCACACAACTTTGTGTTGTACCAATATCAAAACCTCGTTTTTTTAATCCAGATTGCAATGCATTTGCAATTTTCCAAAGACTTTCTTTTAATTCTGGCATTGTACGTAACATCTCCAAACGTTTTAATGCACCAACTACGAGCTGCATTTGCAGCGATTTTGCAAATATTTGTGACCGTAAATTATATTTTAAGTAATCGATTATTTCTTTATCGGCTGCTATAAATGCGCCAGTTCCTGCCATAGCTTTTGCAAAAGTTGCAAAATAGACATCAATATCATCTTGTACACCTTGTTCTTCACCAGCACCTGCTCCGGTTTTTCCTAAAGTACCAAAACCATGAGCATCATCTACAAGCAATCTGAAATTATAATCTTTTTTAAGGGCAACAATTTCTTTTATTTTTCCTTGTTCTCCTCGCATTCCAAAAACTCCTTCAGTAATCACTAAAATACCACCTCCAGTATGTTCGGCCATTTTAGTTGCTCTCTCCAGGTTTTTCTCTAAACTCTCAATATCATTATGTCTATAGGTAAATCGTTTTCCTATGTGTAAACGCACACCATCAATAATACAAGCGTGTGCATCTACATCGTAAACAATAATATCATTTTTAGTAACCAATGCATCAATTGTGGAAACCATGCCTTGGTAACCAAAATTCAATAAATAAGATGCTTCTTTACTAACAAATTCGGCTAATTCATCTTGTAATTGTTCATGAAGCGTGGTGTGCCCAGACATCATACGAGCTCCCATTGGATATGCAGAACCATATTCAATACCTGCTTCAGCATCAACTTTACGAATTTCAGGATGGTTCGCTAATCCTAAATAATCGTTAATACTCCAGGTTATTACATCTTTTCCTTGAAATTTCATTCGGTTAGAAATCTGCCCTTCAAGTTTAGGAAATACAAAATAGCCTTCAGCATGAGAAGCCCATTTTCCTAATGGTCCTTTGTCTCTGTAAATTTTTTCGAATAAATCTCTCATCTATTAAGTTGTTGTTAGTTAGTTGTCGCAAATTTAATCAATTAAATTTTAGCTATACAAAAATTTTATTCTTTGAGTATGAACAAAATATTATTGCAAAAAAAATCTGTAATGTCTTTACGTAAAGATATTACAGATTTTTACTTTATAATTACAGTTAGTTAATATGCTGAATTGTGTTTACAGCAGCTTCATTTTTACTGTCAAAAAAGCCTTGTTCTTCCATCCATTTATCATTAAAGATTTTAGTCATATAACGAGATCCATGATCCGGAAAGATAATAACAATTTTATCTCCTTTCTTAAATTCCCCATCTTCATTTAGTTGCTTTACTGCTTGCAAAGCCGCACCACTTGTGTAGCCTACAAATAAGCCTTCGGTTTTTGCCAATTCTCTTGCAGTATGTGCACTTTCCTCGTCTGAAACTTTAATAAATTTATCAATAAGGTCGAAATCGGTTGCTGTTGGTATTATGTTTTTACCTAAACCTTCTATTCTATATGGATAAATTTCGTTGGCATCAAACTCTCGGGTTTCATGGTATTTTTGTAATACCGAACCATAAGCGTCAACTCCAATAATTTTTACATTTGGATTTTGTTCTTTTAAATATTTAGCTACACCTGAAATAGTACCTCCTGTGCCACTACATGCGACTAAATGTGTAATCTTTCCTTCGGTTTGCGACCAAATTTCTGGTCCAGTCGTTTTATAATGTGCTTCTATATTTAATGCATTAAAATACTGATTAATAAAGACTGAACCTTTTATTTCTTCATGCAAACGTTTTGCAACTTGATAGTAAGATCTCGGGTCGTCGGCACTAACATGTGCAGGACAAACATAAACCTTAGCTCCCATTGTTTTAAGCATATCAATCTTATCTGCTGAAGATTTTGAGGATACAGCTAAAATACATTCATAGCCTTTAATAATGCTTACCATTGCAATACTAAAACCAGTATTACCAGAAGTAGTTTCTATAATAGTATCACCAGGAGAAAGGATTCCTTTTTTCTCGGCTTCTTCAATAATATAAAGCGCTATTCTGTCTTTTGTGGAGTGACCAGGATTAAAGGCTTCTACTTTTGCTAAATATTCGCCTTCAAAATCTGAAGTAATTGTATTTAATTTAATAAGCGGTGTATTTCCTATAAGGTCTAACACGTTATCAAATACTTGTTTGCTTTTATTCATAAACATTATTTATGAGCTACTAATTTATCAAATGTAGCTTAAACTTAGCAAAAATAAGAGATTTTTTTTAAACTACTTATTAATACCTTCCAAATCTAGTAAAAACGCATATTCTAATGCATCCTCTTTTAAAGATTCAAAACGTCCGGAAGCTC
The DNA here is from genome assembly GCA_003709165.1 of Flavobacteriaceae bacterium PRS1. Taxonomy (GTDB): domain Bacteria; phylum Bacteroidota; class Bacteroidia; order Flavobacteriales; family Flavobacteriaceae; genus PRS1. Next base: position 16,404 of record RDRZ01000017.1, on the reverse strand, counting down.
CACCATGACCAGCTTCCATATTAGTTTTCAGCAACAAAACATTGTTGTCTTTTTTTAATGTCCGTAATTTTGCCGTCCATTTTGCCGGTTCCCAATATTGTACCTGCGAATCGTGTAAACCTGTTGTAATTAATAAATTTGGATAGTCTTTTTCTTCAACATTGTCATATGGAGAGTATGACTTGATATAATCGTAATATGCTGCCTCGTTAGGGTTTCCCCATTCATCATATTCTCCTGTGGTTAGAGGAATACTGTCGTCTAACATCGTCGTTATTACATCTACAAAAGGCACCTGAGTTACAATACCATTATAAAGTTCTGGTGCTAAATTAACGATGACTCCCATTAGCAATCCTCCAGCACTTCCACCCATGGCATAATGGTGTTTTTCTGAAGTGTAACCTTTCTCAATTAAAAATTTTGAACAGGAAATAAAATCGGTAAATGTGTGTTTTTTATGAAATAGTTTTCCATTATCGTACCATTGTCGCCCAAGATATTCTCCTCCTCTTATATGTGCAATGGCAAAAACAAATCCCCTATCTAACAAACTTAATCTAATTGTTGAAAAATAAGGGTCTATGGTAGAGCCATACGAACCATAAGCATAAAGTAACAAAGGTGTTTCTTTGCTTTTTTTAGTATCTCGATGATGCACTAAAGAGATTGGAATTTTAGTGCCGTCTTGAGTAGTTGCCCAAATACGCTCTGAAACATAGTTTTCTTTTTTAAACTTTCCTCCTAAAACTTCCTGTTCCTTTTTAATTTCTTTGGTTTTTGTAAGCATATCAAAGTCAATAATGGACGATGGTGTCGTTAACGAATTATAGCCATAACGCAGTATTGTAGTATCAAAATCAATATTTGTTGATGTATAAGCTGTATAAGTTTCATTACTGAATGGTAAATAATACTCTTCTGAATTATCCCAAGGTTTAATTCTAATTTCGTTCAGTCCATTACATCTTTCGCTAATTACCAAAAAGTGCTTAAAGATGTCAATGCCCTCTAACAGCACATCTTCACGATGTGAAATTATTTCTTTCCAGTTTGAAATTTCAGTAGCATCTTCACTGGTTTTCATGAGTTTAAAATTAGTTGCTCTATCAGCATTTGTAACGATATAAAAATCGTTTTCAAAATGGTTAATACTGTATTCTAAACCTCTTACTCTAGGCTGAAATATTTTAAACTCACCATCAGGATTATTTGCATTTAATATTTGATATTCGGTTGTAAGTGTGCTATAACTTGCAATAACAATATATTTTTTGGATTTGGTTTTATAGACCGAAACTCCAAATGAGTCATCTTCTTCAGTAAAAATTAATACATCATTCTTTACAGTGTCACCAAGTTTGTGTTTGTATATTTTATCTGAGCGTAAAGTTTGCACATTATTTGATGTATAAAACAAGGTTTTATTATCGTTTGCCCATGTTGCGCTACCAGTAGTATTGGCTATAGAATCGTTATAAACTTCGCCAGTAACCAAATTTTTTATCCGAATTGTATATTGTCTTCTACTTACAGTATCAACTCCAAAAGAAACCTTTGTATTATCTGGACTTATACTGATACCAACCAATTTAAAATAGGAATGACCTTTAGCCATTTTATTGCAATCGAAAATAATTTCTTCTTTTGCTTTTAAAGTTTCCTTTTTTCTTATGTAAATAGGATAATCTTTGCCTTTCTCGAACTTAACAATATACCAATAACCATTATATTTGTAAGGTACAGACTCGTCATCTTCCTTAATTCGAGATTTCATTTCTTTAAACAAATCGGTTTGAAACTCTACAGTATGCGCCATCATTTTATCACAATAGGCATTCTCTTTATTTAGATACTCTATAACTTCAGGGTTTTCTTTATCGTTTAACCAATAGTAATCGTCTATACGTATATCGTTATGGATTTTAAGCTGTTTCGGTTTAATTTTAGCTTTGGGAGGGATTATATCTTTACTCATTTATTATATTATGTTGAAAGCGCAAAAATAGGGTTATTTGAAATGAAGTCTCTTACTTTCTATCTTTTTTATAAGCAATTTTAGTCCTTGTTTTTGGATTCTCTTTTTTCTCTATAAGCTCGTCTAAATAATTAAAGACCAATTCAATATTTTTACTGTGATTTGATAATTTCTTTTTGATGTCTTCTATTTCTAACTTTATGTTTAAACTATCTGTTAGCATTTCTCGTATTTTAGTAAACACTCTAATAATTTTAATATTTACAGCAATTGCTCTCGGACTATTTAAAACTCTAGAAAGCATAAGTATTCCGTGTTCTGTAAATACAAAAGGTGGATATTTAAAATGAGCTCCTTGCTTTAAGGTGCCAAATTGACTCCTTAAGTTTTCATTTTCTTCTTTGGTAAGTTCAAACATAAAGTCTTTTGGGAAGCGCTCTATATTTCTTTTTACTTTGTCTTTTTAAATATTTTGTTTCAACACCATAAAGTTCAGCTAAATCTCTATCCAACATTACTTTTTGATTTCTAATAAAGTAAATTTTATTGGTAATTATCTCGTCTGGAATAGTAATGTCCTTACTCATTGATATAGTGATTTCTGTTTGGCAAAAGTAGGATTATTATTTATAGAATTTAGAAAAAAGATAGAAGTCGAAATTGGAAGTGGTACAAAAAATAACTATTTCATTTTAATATAAAGTAAGATTAGTCACGCTTTGTAAAAGCGCGCCGGTTAGTTATTTTAAATCTGTTATTTCTATTATTATTTCATACTTTTTAAAACACCCAAAACCCTCTCATGCATCCCTTCAGTATAATCCAAATGTGTTACCATACGTAGTTTTCCACCTCCCATTCCAATAATTTTGATGTTATTATCAGCAAGGTTTTGTACAAATGTAGTTTCATCTGCATCTTCATTTAACTCAAAAATAATGATATTGGTTTCAATAGGTTCAACCGTTTTTATCATGGGTAATTGACTTAAAACCTCTCCTATTTCTTTGGCTTTTTTATGGTCTTCTTTTAACCGTTCAATATTATTATCTAACGCATATAATCCTGCAGCTGCGAGATAACCAACTTGACGCATTCCGCCTCCAAATATTTTTCTGATTCTTATGGCGTGTTCCATAATAACTTCATCACCAATCAAAACCGAACCAATCGGGCAACCCAAGCCCTTACTTAAACACACCGAAATAGTATCGAAAATTTCGCCATATTGTTTTGCTGCTTCGTTTTTTGCAACCAAAGCATTCCAAATACGTGCGCCATCGAGATGATAACCTAAATTATGGTCATCACAAACTTCTCTGATTTTTAAGATTTCTTCAAAACCCCAACAAGCGCCTCCGCCTTTATTGGTTGTGTTTTCTACTGCAACAAGACTTGTTAACGGACTGTGATAAAAATCGGGTGGATTTATAGAATCTATAACCTGTTGTGCGGTAAACATACCTCGATTTCCGTCAATGAGTTTACAGGTTACAGCACTATTAAAGGCAACTCCACCACCTTCGTAATTATAAACATGTGCATATTTATCGCAAATCAATAAATCTCCCGGATTTGTATGCAGCTTAATAGCTGCTTGATTTGCCATACTTCCGGTAGGAAAAAATAAAGCCTTTTCCTTTCCGAATAAATTAGCCAGACGTTCTTCGAGCACATTTACAGTTGGGTCTTCTTTATAAACATCGTCACCAACTTGTGCACTCATCATAGCATCCAACATGCCTTGTGTTGGTTTTGTTACTGTATCGCTTCGTAAATCTATAATCATTTTAAAAAATTATTGAGATGAATAACTACATAAATCACTTCCTATTGGCGAACCATCAGGGATTTTTGGTGAAGCCTCAAGTTTAAATTCTTCAGGTTCTTTATTAAATTGTTTAATTAAACGCTTGTATTGATTTGCATAAACAGAATTATCCAAACTTTCATAAATAGATGTTATGGCTTTATTCGCAATTGCATTAACCTGAAAATAGGCAGCGTCATTTACGGCTAAAGTCATAATATATTTTAGCACATTTATATTAATCATTTGCTGAACTTCGTTTAAATAATTATTTTTATATTTTTTGTTGAAAGATTGGTTAATAATTATTTGCAACACTTCATCTAAACTTAATTGACTATTATCTAAACTCTTTTGCTGCACCAATCTATTTGCTCGTTCTGGGTTTAATAACAATCTCAAGGTCATATCGCTTGCTGTAGAAGTAACACTTAAAGCATCAAAACCAACACCTGTTTTTCCTTTAAAAGACTCCCTGCTCCTGCCATAGGTGAAAGCTCTTGGTGGAAATAAATTTAATTTGCTTTTCGGAATTGCTAATACTTCAGCATCTATCGTTTTTAAAATCACATTAAGAGTTTCTCGTTGAGTATTTGCATCGACAGCTTTAGTAGTAAATTGTCCGTCACCTTTTACAGCATAGTTATAATCTAATCCACCAACTACTTTTACAGCAGCTTCAGTTTGGTAACGATGAAAGAAATACAATGGCACAAACACATCTTCTAAAACCGAATATGGTTCGTTTTTACGAATATTATCTTCTGAAAAATTTGAAATAGCTGTTGCTCTTACTCTTAAAATATCTTCTAAGCCTTCAGAAGCCGTTTTACCATTATCCCAAAGGTGAGCCAAAACGTGTGCGCCACCTTGCGGACGAGCATCACTATCGCTTATAAAACGTAAGCCATCTGTTCTTGCTTTATCAAGAATGTTGTTGAGTTCTGCTTTTTCATTTGTATTGCTATCAAATTCAGAATAACTATAAGCAACGGTTACTTTATCCCAAGCTCCTATTTTTGTATCGTAGGCATTACTCAAATCTATATTGTTTCCATTTACAGTTACCAATGGATGCGGGTAATCCATAACTGATGCTCTCCCATTTGTACTTGCAGCAAAATTATGTGCAAAACCTAAAGTATGACCAATTTCGTGAGCTCCTAACTGACGTAATCTTGCTAAAGCCATTTCGAGCATTGGCTGGTAATTATTGTCTCCTTCAGCAAATGGCTTATTCATTAACGCTTGGGCGATTAAAAAATCTTGCCTTACCCTTAAACTTCCTAAACTTACATGACCTTTAATAATTTCGCCAGTTCTTGGGTCAACCACACTTGCTCCATAACTCCAACCTCTGGTTGAACGATGAACCCATTGTATAACGTTATATCTGCAATCTAAAAGATCTGCACCTTCTGGTAACATTTTAACCTGAAAAGCATCTTTAAAACCAATGGCTTCATAGGCTTGATTCCACCAACGTGCTCCATCCAATAATGCAGAACGAATGGGTTCTGGAGTTCCTGGATCTAAATAATAAATAATAGGCTCTTTGGCTTCGCTTATCGTTGCTGAAGGATCTTTTTTTTCTAATCGATGGCGAATAATATATCGTTTTCGTATCTGTTCATGCACAGGAGTAGCATAATCTAAATACGATGTTGCAATTGCTCCGCTGCGTACATCAAATACTCTTGGTTTATAGTTACCATCTGGAAGCTCAATAAAGGAATGATGTTGTACAACACTTACCAAAGAAGCTGTTGGAGTCACGCTTCTAATGTTTCTTCCTTTTGGGTCGCCTTTAAAAGTCAATAAGGCTTCGAACTCTACATTTTTAGGAAAAGCTTTGGTACGCTCTAAAGACAAAGCACTTTTACTTAAATCTAATTTATAAACGCCTTCTTTAGCATTTTTCAATCTGTTTACCACACCATGAGTGTCTTGTAATAAAAAAGGAGTGAAATCAATTATGTATTTACCTTCTTTAAATTCCACAATTTTAAAACCAAACAATACCGATTTGGCAAAAGCCTGTTCTATACTCTTTCTTTCTAAAGCATTATCTGTAATTGCTCTATATTTTTGATTGGGCTGAACGAGTAAGAGTTTATTTCCGGCTTTCATAAATTTTACCAATCGTGTTGCACCAAGTTGCCCTCTGTCGAGTCCAATATCGTTAGAACCTATTCCGCTTGAAAGGGAACTTATATATAGAAACTCTTCATTAAGTTGTTTTACTTCAAGATAGATTTTGTCAGTAGCTTCTTCGTATTTAAAATTAAAATAGCCTGTATAATCTTTCAACTTCTTATCATTTAAAGTTTGAGAAAAAACAGTACTTATACTTAATAGTAAAACAAAAAATAGAATGGCTTTTATCATAATAAAATTTTAGATTATAAAACTACATAAATTATTCAAAATATAAACTCTTTGTAGCTTGTAATGGGTAAATTTATGGTTATAATAGAAATTTTCAGATTTTATAAATTCCAAAAACAATCCTTAAACATCAAAGTAACTAATCAGTACTTAAAGTGCGCTAAAGTTATAAGTACTTAAAGTTATTCAAATATGAAAAATCGAGAGCCGAATATTTGATAAGCTCTAAAGTTTTATTTTAGTTGAAAATCATTCACTCCTGTCTACCGTCAGGCAAGGTTAGTGTACTCTAAATACTTTTAGCATTAGGCACTGAATAGTGACATTTTTTTGATATAAAGTTTGTGTTTGACATTGTTTGTTATTTGTGTTTTGAGATTTGGAATTTCAATTATCAAGCCTCTATATTTAAAATAAAGCCAAAATATATTGTCATTAGTTTTCTCTAAAGTATAATAATTCTATTTTTGCTAAAAGCAATACAGTTTATGACTACTACAGATCAAATTAAAGGTCTTATTGAGCGCCTTGGTGCGTTAAGGAGGTATCTTTGACATTGATGCCAAACTCATAGAAATACAAAACGAAGAAGAACAGACGTTTGACCCTGATTTCTGGAATGATTCTAAGGCTGCCGAAATGGTTATGAAATCCCTTCGGATAAAAAAAAAGTGGGTTGAGGATTTTAATACTATTAAATCGGAAACTGACGATTTAGAAGTCCTTTATGAGTTCTTCAAAGAAGGTGAATCTACTGCTGAAGAAATTGAAGAACAATTTCAAAAAACCACAATATTAATTGAAGATATAGAATTTAAAAACATGCTTTCGGATGAAGGTGATAGTTTAAGTGCTGTATTGCAAATTACTGCTGGAGCCGGAGGAACTGAAAGCTGCGATTGGGCTAAAATGTTATTGCGAATGTACTTGATGTATGCCGACAAAAATGACTATAAAGTTAGAGAACTCAACTATCAGGAAGGTGATACAGCAGGTATTAAAACAGTAACCATCGAGATTGAAGGCGATTATGCATTTGGATGGTTGAAAGGCGAAAATGGTGTACATCGCCTGGTGCGTATTTCTCCTTTCGATAGTAATGCAAAACGCCATACCAGCTTTGCTTCTGTATATGTTTATCCCCTTGTTGATGACACCATTAAAATAGAAATAAATCCTGCTGATATTGAAATTGTAACAGCACGCTCCAGTGGTGCTGGTGGACAAAATGTGAATAAGGTAGAAACCAAAGTCCAATTAACACATAAGCCATCTGGAATAAGGATTTCGTGTTCAGAAACCAGATCACAGCAAGATAATAGAACACGAGCTATGCAAATGCTAAAATCTCAACTCTATGAAATTGAGTTACAAAAACAATTAGCACAACGCGATGATATTGAAGCAAATAAAATGAAAATTGAATGGGGAAGCCAAATACGTAACTATGTTATGCATCCTTATAAATTAGTGAAAGATGTAAGAACTGCATACGAAACTGGTAATGTGGATGCTGTAATGGATGGCGATATTGAACCCTTTTTAAAATCGTATTTAATGATGATGGGACAGAAAGAGAGTAAGTAGTAGGCAGTGTTCAGTATGAAAGATATAAATTCGTGTCCCGATAGCTATCTGGATCGTGGCAAAATGAATAAGACAAATAAATTTTAACTAAAAGAAATGATAAAAATATACCATAATAACAGATGTAGCAAATCACGTTCCGGATTAGACATTATAGAAAAATCAGGAAAACCTTATAAAGTAATTAAATATCTTGAAGACACACCATCTGTAAATGAGCTAAAAGAGATCATTGACCTTTTAGGTATTAATCCTATCCAACTGGTTAGAAAAAATGAAGCTATTTGGAAAGAAAATTTTAAGCATTTAGATTTTACAGAAGAAGAACTCATAAAAATCATGGCGAAATATCCTCAATTAATTGAGCGACCAATAGTTATTAATGGTAATAAAGCTGTTGTTGGCAGACCACCGGAAAGTATTCTTGATATTATCTAAAATATCACCTTATTTGTTTTAAATTCTTTTAACAGAACTTTAACCAAATGGCATTAAACCATAGAATACATTTGTGGTCTAATTTGCTAAAATTAAACATGAATAAACTATTTTTAACCATCCTTTTTATAGGATTATTTTCAGTAACTATCTATGCTCAAAGACCTGAACAAAAAGAAGTTACTATAACTGGCAAAGTTATAGACAAAGACTCCAACCAACCTTTAGAATATGCCACAATTGCTTTTTTTAGTAAACAACTAAACAAAATGGTAACTGGTGGAATTACTGACGTCAAAGGAAATTTTAGTATTCCTGTACCTACTGGTATTTACGATATTTCTATAGAATACATTTCGTTTAAAACCCAAACTATTTCAAATAAACAAGTTTCTAAAAGCGAAAACATTGGTTCGTTTTCACTGGAAATTGATATGGAATCTTTAGACGAAATTGAAATTATAGGAGAACGAACTACAGTAGAAATAAGGCTCGATAAGAAAATTTATTATGTTGGTAAAGATCTTACTGTTAGAGGAGGAACTGTTAGCGACGTATTAGATAATGTACCCTCGGTTTCTGTGGATGTAGAAGGAAATGTCTCGTTAAGAGGAAATGATAACGTGCGTATACTTATTAATGGCAAACCGTCTGCATTAGTAGGCTTAAATTCTACAGATGCATTACGGCAACTTCCAGCTGAAGCTATTGAAAAGGTAGAAGTTATTACATCACCTTCAGCACGCTATGATGCTGAGGGCACCGCTGGAATTATAAATATTATTTTACGAAGAAGCAAACTACAAGGACTAAATGGAGCAATGACAGTAAATGTTGGACATCCAACATCAGCTGGCATTTCTGCCAATATTAATTACCGAACTGGTGATTTGAATATATTTAATACTTCAGGTTATAGCTATAGAAAATCTCCAGGCAATTCTTTTTCTTCAACAAGACGTTTCAACAAAGTATATGATGACCAAGGAAATATTATTGCAGATAATCCCGATACTTTTATCGATGAAACTAGAGATTTTGACAGAATTAGAAAAGGGTTTACTACTAATTTGGGCTTAGAATGGTATATCAACAATTCGGCGTCATTAACAACTTCAATCGTTTATAGAAAAAGCGATAATGAAAATAACACCTCGAATTTCATTCAGCTATTTGACGAAAATAGAATTTTAACTGGTGAAAACAATCGTTTTAATCCCGAGTTACAAGACAGTAAAACCGTACAATATTCAGTTAATTTTGTTAAAGATTTTGAAACTAGCGGACATAAATTAACAGTTGATTTTCAGGTAGAAGATAGTAATGAAAATGAAATATCTAATGTTCTTGTAGATGATTTATTATCAGAAAAAGTTTTTACTTTAGATGAACAATCACGTATTTTATTACAAACCGATTATGTATTACCAATTGGTGAAAACTCTCAGTTCGAATTGGGTTATCGTGGCAGTTTTAGAGATAAAACAACCGACTATATTGTAGAAATTTTAAATGAAGATACTAATGATTTTGAAGTTAGTACTGATTTATCTAATGTGTTAATTTATAAAGAAGATATAAATGCAGTTTATACTCAATATGGTAGTAAACTTAATAAATTTTCCTTTTTATTAGGATTACGATTAGAAAGCACAAGAATTACTATTGATCAACCTACAAGTGGAGATTATACTAAGAAAAAATATACCGAATTATTTCCTACTATAAACTTAAATTATGAGTTAAATGATAAAGAAAATTTTACATTAGGTTATAGCAGAAGGCTAAGACGACCACGATCGTATTTTCTTAACCCATTTCCATCAAGATCTAGTGTTACGAGCGTATTTAAAGGAAATCCAGACCTTGACCCAAGTTACTCTAACATCTTTGATTTGGGATACTTAAACCGTTTTGGCAAAATAACTTTAAGCACTTCAATATATTATCAACATGCTACAGATGTTATTAATTTTATAAGTTTTGCTACTGGAGAAACTGTACTAGTAAATGGTCAGGAAGTGTCAGTAATACAAAGATCGCCTATTAACTTATCTACAAATGATCGCTATGGATACGAATTGAATATTACATATAGCCCTAATAAAAAATGGCGTGTAAATGGAGATTTTAATTTCTACAATTCAATTACAAAAGGTGATTATAGAGGCGTAAATTTTGATTCTGAAAGTTTCAGTTGGAGAGCACGAATAAGCAACAAATATACCTTTCCCGGAAAAATTGATTGGCAAACGACACTATCTTATAGAGGGCCAAGAGAAAACTCTCAATCTAAAAGCAACGGTGTGGTTTCAGCTAACATGGCTTTTAGTAAAGATTTATTTAAAGAAAATGCATCAATAGCTTTTAATGTAAGCGATTTGTTTAATTCAAGAAAACGAAAAACCGAAACACTTACAAATACTTATGAAAGTTATAGTGAATTTCAGTGGAGAGAGCGTAGTTTTAATTTATCATTTACATATAGATTCAATCAGAAGAAAAAACGTACTAGAAACAGAGAAGATTTTAATGGTGGAGAAGAAATGGAATTTCAAGGATAAATATATAGAAAAGTAAAATAATAAAGGAAGCCAGTCGCTTCCTTTTTTTATACCTGTAAAATAATGTTTAATGCGTTAAAGCTTCACGTTTCGCTTTTCTCTCTGCTCTATATTCCTTAAACATTTCTAATAGATTACCTATTATCCAATACGGGACTACAAAAGTTAATAAGAAAATCATTAGCCAAAATCCTATAGCAAATATGGCGAGAAAAGCTAAAAATCCTAAATATTGATCAAAATCGAACATAATGCTGTCTATGTGTTAAAATCTGGACAAAGATAAGACAAAGCTTTTTGTTTTACAATACCAAAGTTAAGATTTATTAACAAAACCCTGTAAATAAAGTTTCTAACAATTAAAAAAATAATCTTTTAAAATCGTAATTTTGTAAGAGTAATAAACGCATTCATAATGAGCTACAGAATAGAAAAAGACACAATGGGCGACGTTAAAGTCCCTGACGATAAACTTTGGGGAGCACAAACCGAACGTTCTCGACATAATTTTAAAATTGGTGCAACTGCTTCTATGCCATTAGAAATTATTTATGGCTTTGCATATCTTAAAAAAGCTGCTGCTTATACCAATTGCGAACTAAATGTCTTACCAATAGAAAAACGTAACCTTATATCACAAGTTTGTGATGAAATTTTAGATGGTAAGCACGATGACCAGTTTCCATTGGTAATTTGGCAAACGGGTTCAGGTACACAAAGTAATATGAATGTGAATGAAGTGATTGCCAACAGGGCGCATCAAATTGCTGGAAAGACAATTGGCGAAGGCGAGAAAACGATTCAACCTAATGACGATGTAAACAAATCGCAATCGTCTAACGATACGTTTCCAACAGGAATGCATATTGCAGCTTATAAAAAAATTATAGAAATTACAATTCCTGGAGTTGCTCAATTACGAGATACCTTAAAACAAAAATCAGAAGATTTTAAAGATTGTGTTAAAATTGGTCGTACACATTTAATGGATGCTACACCATTAACTCTTGGACAGGAATTTTCAGGATATGTCTCTCAATTAGATCATGGATTAACAGCTTTAGAAAACACATTACCTCATTTAGGCGAATTAGCACTTGGAGGAACAGCAGTTGGCACAGGACTTAACACACCAAAAGGATATGCCAAACGTGTTTCTGAATTTATTGCTGAGTTTACAGGCTTACCTTTTGTTTCAGCAAAAAATAAATTTGAAGCTCTTGCTGCCCACGATTCAATTGTAGAAACACATGGTGCTTTAAAACAATTAGCAGTTTCATTAAATAAAATAGCAAACGATATACGTATGATGGCTTCCGGACCAAGAAGTGGTATTGGAGAAATTAGTATTCCAGCCAACGAACCTGGAAGTTCTATTATGCCGGGAAAAGTGAATCCAACACAATGTGAAGCCTTAACAATGGTTTGTGCTCAAGTAATAGGTAATGATGTTGCTATTGCGGTTGGAGGTATGCAAGGACATTATGAGTTAAACGTTTTTAAGCCTATGATGGCTGCTAACATAATTCAATCTGCGCAACTCCTTGGCGATGCTTGTATGAGTTTTGATATTAATTGTGCTATAGGTATTGAACCAAATCATGAAGTAATTAAACAATTATTAAACAACTCATTAATGCTCGTAACTGCTTTAAATACAAAAATAGGCTATTATAAAGCTGCCGAAATTGCAAATACAGCACATAAAAATGGCACTACTTTAAAAGAAGAAGCCATTAATTTAGGTTATGTCACTGCTGAAGATTACGACAATTGGGTAAAACCTGAAAATATGGTTGGAGACTTATTATAAAAAGTATAACTTTGGTAACTAAATCTATTTAAAATAAAAACAACTTTACTTACCTTATTCACTCATTTTGTAATTATTTGCAGTTATTCGCAAACTAGCTCTTTTATTGTTCATGATATTGGATCCACTGGAACAAACCCATGGTTTATTGATTCGGGTCATTTAAATGCAGGTGATTACCCAGATATTGTTGTAGGAACTTCCACTGATGGAACCGTTGAAACATATATAAATAATGAAGATGGTACTTTTGCAGCACCAATAATCAAATCATTGTCGTATGTTTATGGAATTCATATTGCAGATTTAGATGGAATAAATGGTAATGATATTATTGCTTCTTCAGCTGGTGATGGTAAATTAGTTTGGTATGCAAATAATGGAGATGGCACTTTTGCAGATGGAGTAGATATTTTAACAGGTCTTTTAGATCCAGGTAATATTGTAACTGGAAAATTGATGCTGGTGATACTATCGATATAGCATTAGTGGTTTATGACTATGACGGTGATACTGATCGAGTAATTTGGTTAGCAAATGATGGTTTACCTTGGACAGAACAAGATATTATTCCAGCTACTGCAGGTTTAGGTCCTGGAGATTTAGACATTGCAGATGTAGATGGTGATACTGATTTAGATATTGTTGTTGCTAATATTGATGCTGGAACTGTTGAATTATATTATAATAATTACAACCCGCTAACAGATAACAATCCAGTAAGTTTTACTGAATCTGCCGGTGGTGATATTTCAACAGGAAATAATTATTTATTTGATGTTTCTTTTGCTGATATTAATGACGATACATATTTAGATATGTTGATATCGTAGCTATTGATGGGTTAAATCAAAACGATGATGTCTTTTGGTTCCAAAGTGACGATTCCGGTAACCTTGGTACTGAAACTTCTATTACCGACAACCAACTTCATAATCAAATCTATGGTTTTACAATAAATGACTTTGATTTTGATGGTGATTTAGATATTGCCACGATAGGATATCAAGATGGTAAATTAAAATGGATAGAAAATCAGTTAGATTTGCTCGGTATTGATGACAACTCTTTAGAAACAATGAGCATTTACCCCAACCCAACTACCGATAAGTTATATTTTAAAAGTACACTTAACGAAAATTTTAAAGTCTCTATTTTTGATATTTTAGGTAAAAAAGTTATAGAAAAGTCTTTGAATATTAATGAAGCATTAGATGTTACACAACTTCATACAGGAATATACATTATACGATTTGATGATTATAATAATACTTTCAAATTCGTGAAAGAATAAAACATATTTAACTTAATTACATAAAAAAAGCAGATGTTTAAACATCTGCTTTTTTGGTTGTTAGTTAGCTATTAATCGTTAGGGAAAAATTGTTATTATGTGCCAAATGTATTACAACTAACTATTTTATATCTTAACATATTTTAATATACAAGAAATTAATTCAGGTTTTTCCGTATTCTACTCAATTGTATAGGAGTAATACTTAAATAAGAAGCGATTTGATATTGAGGTATTAAATCGTCTATATTTGGAATTTGCGTTCTTAATTTTAAATATCGTTGCGTTGCATCTAAAGTCAAAAGCTCAAGATTACGCTTTTCATATCCAATAAAAACCTGTTCTAAAATTTTAGAATACACTAAACAAACACTTAAATCGGTTTTGCATAAATTCATCATTTCGGCATAATTAAACTCATAAACTTTACAATCGGTAAGTGTTTGATAAGTTAACATTGAAGGTTTTTTATTTATTAAAGCCGTAAATGATGCCACGAAACTAATAGGAGAGAAAATATTTTTATTGTATTCCTTACCATTTTCAGAATTAAAATACGCTCTCATTAAACCAGATACTAAAAGGTAATACTTTGTAGGTGTGTCGCCAGTTTTAGTAATAGTCGTATTTTCTTTTATTCGTTTAAATGTAGAAAGTTTATCAAGCTTATTAAAAGTCTCTTCAGATAAATCAACAAACGAATTTAAAAAAGCAAAATTAGGATTCATTACATCATATTTAGTCTTTTGAGGCAAAAAACTTTTACAAGTTAAGTTAATTAAAGAAAATTAGAATACTATAATTTTTTTATTTTTGACGTAACTAATTAATTTCAATAGTTTATTTTGCGCTCATGTCTATTTTAATTACAAACATTAAAGAATTATTACAAGTAAGAAATACTCCTATTTCTAAAGTTTCCGGAATACAAATGAAAGAGCTTCCTACTATTAAAAACGCTTACATTTTAATTGAAGATGATATCATTATTGCCTTTGGAAACATGAGTGATAGTACTGGCATTTCAACAGATAAAACTATCGATGCAAGAGGAAAACTAGTGCTTCCTACTTGGTGCGATTCTCATACTCATATTGTTTATGCAGGAAATCGTGAACAAGAATTTGTTGATCGTATAAACGGATTGAGTTATAAGGAAATTGCTAATCGCGGTGGAGGCATTTTAAATTCGGCTAAAATGCTTCAAAACACAAGTGAGGACGACCTTTACAAGCAATCTGTAAAACGTGTTAAAGAGGTTATGCAGCTCGGTACAGGAGCCATCGAAATTAAATCTGGCTATGGTTTAACTGTTGAAGCAGAACTCAAAATGCTTCGAGTTATTAAGCGCATTAAACAAGATTTTCCTATAAAAGTAAAGGCGACACTTTTAGCTGCTCATGCTATTCCTGATACTTTCAAAAATAACAAAGATGGTTTTATAGATTTAGTGATCAATGAAATGATTCCGAAAGTTGCAAAAGAACAATTAGCCGAATATATAGATGTGTTTTGTGAGAAGGGTTACTTTTCGATAGATGATACTGACAAAATTCTTTCAGCAGGAAAAAAACAGGGTTTCATTCCAAAAATTCATGTCAACCAATTTAATGCTTTTGGAGGTGTTGCACTAGGCGTAAAACACGATGCGCTTTCTGTAGATCATCTTGAAGAACTTAAAATAGAAGATATTGAAGCTTTAAAAAACAGTAATACAATGCCTGTTGCGCTTCCCTCCTGTTCTTATTTTTTAAGTATTCCTTATACGCCTGCGAGACAACTTATAGATTCAGGACTGCCTTTAGCTTTGGCAACCGACTTTAATCCGGGTTCTACACCAAGTGGAAATATGAATTTTGTTATTAGCACAGCTTGTATAAAAATGAAAATGACTCCTGCCGAAGCCATCAATGCAGCAACTATAAATGGTGCTTATGCTATGGGAATTAGTGATATGTACGGAAGTATTACTAAAGAAAAAAAGGCAAATCTTATTATTACAAAAGAAGTACCAAGTTATAATTATTTACCTTATGCCTTTGGTTATAACCATATTGATACTGTTATAATCAATGGAATATCTATATAAAAAAGCCCCAAGATAAATCTTGAGGCCAAATATAAATATGGTACAATTTTATTGTAAAGTAAACTCGGAAGTCGAAACCAAATTATTTTCGTCAAAAATATTGATTACATAACGACCTTTAGCAAATTTTCCATCACCTCTTGCGTCAATAAACTCACAAATATCTAAATTTTTAGACTCATAGTTAAATTTGCTTATTAAGCTGTAATTCAACACTTTTTCTTCAAACTGAATTTCTTGGTTCAATCCTAACACATTATTGTTTGGGTCCAATACTTGTACAAAAAACTCTTTATCACCAGATAATACTAAAACATTTTTAGTAACTGTAAAGCAAACTCTTATTTTATCTGTTCTACGCGCTCTTTCAGTAGGTATTAGTTTACCCGAACTACGTACAATAACACCAAAGCCTTTTAAACCTGCAGTCGATAATACAGCTG
>RDRZ01000016.1 GCA_003709165.1 Flavobacteriaceae bacterium PRS1 | reverse complement strand
AGCAATAGAAAGCGAAAAAAAAGGAATTTGAAACAATTACCAAAAAGTATTTAATGATATTTTACCTTTAGCAGTTGCTCAAAATAGTGAAACTGATTATTGGGAAAGCTCTCCCAAATATGGACGTGGAAATCCAAAATATAAAACAGAAGGCGATGCTCACGATTGGTGGATTTGGCATGACGCTTACCCTTTTGAGTATTTAGAGAAAAACGTACCACGTTTTATGAGAGAATTTGGGTTTCAATCTTTTCCGAGTTATGAAGTGATAAACTATATTAATCAAAATGATAGTATTGATATTTCTTCGGAAGGTTTTCAATCGCATCAAAAGCATAGTCGAGGTTTTCAAATTATTCATGAGTATATGGAACGTGATTTTCCTGTCCCAAATAATCCTGAAGGTTATGTGTATGTAAGTCAGTTGTTACAAGCATATGGCATTACAAAAGGACTTGAAGCACATCGAAGAGCAAAACCATATAATATGGGAACTTTATATTGGCAACTTAACGATTGTCGGCCAGCAGTATCCTGGTCGAGTATTGACTTTTTCGGCAATTGGAAAGCACTACATTATAAAGTAAAACGTGCTTTTGAAAATATATTAATTTCTTCAGTAATTGAAAATGACACTTTAAAAACCTTTGTTATTAATAATAATTTAAAATTACACGAAGGTCAACTTTCAATTCAAATTTTAGATTTTGTTGGAAACGTTATTTGGGAAGATTCAAATCAAATACAAGTTGTTTCAAATTCGAGTGAATTAAAACATGAATTAAACTTAAAAACACTTCAATTAAATAAAAATGAAGTTGTAGTAGTTTTAAAATTTAACGATGAAAGGTCATTTTTCTATTTAGTAAAACCTAAAGATTTAAAGCTTCAAAAGGGAATAGTCAATAAAACCGTTTCAAAAACATCTATAGGATTTCGAATTGAAGTATCAAGTACAACATTCCTGAAGGATGTGTTTTTATATACAAATGTAAAAGGGCATTTTAGTGATAATTATTTTGATTTACTTCCAAACGAAACAGTAGAAATTGAATTCGTTACAAAATCTGAATTTGTAAATAATTTAAAGATTAAAACCTTTAACAATTTGATAAGATAAACACAAATCTTTATTGTTAACTTGCGATTTGAAAGAAAACTAATATGTTTCGTTGGATTATCTTTATAGCCATTTTTAGTGCTATAGACTTTTATGCTTTTCAAGCCTTAAAGACTCTAATTAAGAGTAATTGGATACACTATTTATATTTCCTTATTTCAGCTTTAGTTTTAGGAAATTTTATTTACCAACTCATTCATATGAATGGACTTTCTATAAATGTAAATATTGCAATTGGTTTATTTTTAACGCTATATCTTCCTAAAATAGCCATGATGCTCTTTATGTTTGGAGAAGACATTATTAGATTACCGATAGCAGCATATTCATTTTTTACCGAAAACGATGGCAGTCAAACTAACTATTTTCCAACACGGCGAAAATTTATTAGTCAGGTGGCTTTAGGCATAGCAGCAATTCCGTTTGTGTCTTTATTATATGGAATGTATATAGGCAAATACAACTTTAAAGTTTTAAAATACACACTTTATTTTGAAGACTTGCCAGACGCTTTTAATGGTTATAAAATCACACAGATAAGCGATATACATAGCGGAAGTTTTGATAATAAAGAAAAAATTGAATATGCTGTAGATTTGGTTAGTGAACAACAAAGCGATGTTATTTTTTTTACTGGGGATTTGGTAAACAATAAAGCTGAAGAAATGATTCCCTGGATGGATACATTTAGTAGGTTAAAAGCAAAAGATGGGATTTTTTCAATTTTAGGAAATCATGATTATGGTGATTATGTACGATGGGAATCGGAAGAAGCCAAAAAACAAAACTTAATAGATCTAGCAAAAGTTCATCGTGACATAGGATTCGATTTATTGATGAATGAAAGTCGGTTTCTTGAAAAAGACGGGCAACGTATTGCTATAGTTGGTATCGAAAACTGGGGAAAAGGATTTAAACAAAAAGGTGATTTAGTTAAAGCTGCTCATAATATTGATGCTAACGATTTTAAAATTTTAATGAGCCACGACCCAACGCATTGGGAACAACAAGTTATCGAGGATGATTATCATTATCATTTAACCTTAAGTGGACATACTCATGGTATGCAGTTTGGAATAGAAATTCCAGGATGGATTAAATGGAGCCCTGTAAAATGGCGTTATAAGTATTGGGCAGGTATCTATAAAGAAAAAGGACAATATATAAATGTAAATAGAGGTTTTGGATTTTTAGCATATCCTGGACGTGTTGGTATTTGGCCAGAGATTACGGTTATTGAACTTAAAAAGGGTTCAAATCCAGTGTAATTGCTATGAAATTTTATAGTTTCTTTGAAATTGCTTATATTTATACTAAAGTCAGAGAGAACCTACTTGACTAACAGTTATTTAAAACGAATAAAAAAGTGTAGGTTTGTAATAGCGCATTTGACTTAAAACTTTAAATTATGTCAAAATTTGGGGAATTAATAGATGTAAATATTCCGGTTCTGTTAGATTTTTTTACAGATTGGAATGAACAATCTACAGAAATGCATGCAGTCTTAAGAGATGTAGCAGCAGCTCTTGGCGATAAAGCAAAAGTGATTAAAATTGATGTTGACAAAAACAAAGATTTAGCTGATGCACTTAGAATAAAAGGTCTGCCAACCTTAATTATCTACAAAGATGGCGAGATGAAATGGCGCCAGAGCGGAGAGCAAGATGCTAATACGCTTATTGGAATTATTCAGGAATATATTTAAACTTAAATCCTTTTTCACTAAAATACTCTAATACTTTCGGAAGTGCATATTGCATATTGTTTGCGGCTTTTACGCTATCATGAAACACCACAATATCTCCGGAAATAGTATTATTAACAACATTACCTAAACACTTTTCTTTTGAAACAGATGCATCCCAATCAATAGCTACAACCATCCACATAATTATTTTATAACCAAGTTGAATAAGGGTTTTTGCTTGTTTGGGTTTAATTTGGCCATAAGGAGGTCTGAAGAGTTTATAGTTATGAGTTAAGAGTTTAGAGTTTTCTATATTACTCTGCACTTTTTGAGCTTTTTCAATATTTGAAACATAGTTTTTGGTTGAAGTTGTCCAGCCTTTTATATGGTTGTAGGTATGGTTTCCAATGGAGTGACCATCAGCAATAATTTTGTTGAATATATCTGGATGTGCTTCAACATTTTTTCCGATACAAAAAAAAGTGGCTTTTGCATTATATTGCTTTAAAACATCTAAAGTCCAGTCCGTAATTATTGGTGTAGGACCATCGTCGAAAGTAAGATAAATAACCTTTTCTTTTGAAGGCAAATCCCAGACTAAATCAGGGAATAAAGATTTTGCCGGTTTTAGTGTTCTAACAGGAATTAAATTCATAACCCATTATTCAAAATCAATAGAGTCGCTTTCAGAAGGTAAATCTATTTCTGTTCTTTCGTCTTCTTCAGGTTCTTCGCCAGTAAATAGTCGTAAGTAATTGTTGAATTTTTGCATTTCAACTTTCACAAAACCTTCATCTTCATAAATCATAAGTACATCTACCAAACCTCTGTATCGTTGAATATCAGTATAGATGTTTTCAATTAAATAAGCTTGATTCTTTTCGTTTAAGGTACTATAATAGTTGAGGCTCTCTTGGTACTTTATAGAAACATCTTTAAATAGTTGTCTTGCTTTTTCTTTGGCTTTCACTTCGTAATAAGCACCTATATAAGGTTCTAATAATGTGTAGTAGCCAAAGTCATCAACAGGCATTTTCTCCATAGCGAGGTCTGCAATTTCTTCGGCTTTTTCAAATTGATCTTCATTGATTAAGGTTTCAATTAATCGCGCTAAATTTCCTCTATAAGAAATACCATTTTTACGAGTTTCTACATCGTGATAAATATCTGTTCCACTATTTCCCCAATCCCAGGATGTTACCAAGTTATACATTAAATCACTATCTATTCTTCCCATATCAAAAGGATTTGCTCTTTCTACAGGAGTTTTAATAGGAACAAGTTTATAAACTAAACCATCGAGTTGCAGATAATCTTTCATCCAAATATAATCTTCATCACCAAAAGCACCACCAGTAAAATAAATAGGTCGTTCCCAATTGTTGTTCGCTACGATATCTAACATTAAGAGACGGTTTTTGTAAAGTGCGCCACCTTTTATTTTAATATCAATATAAGGCACAATTTTACTCGAATCTTTTTCTTTAACAATACCATGTTTTAATACTGAAGCTTTATTAACAGGAATTCTTATATTTTCGGTAGGTAAATAATTAGCATTTAAATCTTGAGATCTCATGTTGCTAATGTCATAACCTTCCTTTTGTAATATTGTTTTATATTTTGCTCTTGGGTTATCACTTGTAATGAAATTTAAAAACTCTTTAATATTTATAGTGTCTTTAAATTGAACATCTTTTATAATGTAATCTCTTGTACCGTATTTGTATTTGTCGTGCGTAAGTTGTGATGGTATCGGGTCGCTTTCGTAGGCTTTGCGTTTCATTTGGTCTATATACCAATCGGTTTGAAACAAACTGGTATTTATAACTCTTACGTCTGTTCTTATGCCTTCAATTTCTTGAGCGTACCATAATGGGAAGGTATCGTTATCGCCAATAGTAAACAATATAGCGTTTGGCGCACAAGATTCTAAATATTTTACAGCCATGGCATGTGCTGTTTTTTTCCCGGATCGGTCGTGATCATCCCAATTGCTTGTTGCTAAAATGGTTGGGACTAATGCCAAACAGATTATTGTAACAGCAGGAGCAATTAATTTGTGTTTATAAACTTTGCATAAAGCATTGTATAAGGCATAAACACCAAAACCAATCCATATCGCAAACACGTAAAATGAGCCTACAACCGAGTAATCACGTTCACGAGGTTCAAAAGGTCTAACATTGGTATAAACTTGTATGGCAAGTCCTGTAAACAAGAAGAAAACTAACATAACCCAAAACAGTTTTTTATCTCTGTTAAATAAAAAGAACAAACCTATAAGCCCTAAAATAAGCGGCAAAAAGTAATAGGTGTTTCGTGCTTTGTTATTGAGCACATCACTAGGTAATTCATCTTGAGACATACCCAAATGCATCTCATCTATAAATGTAATGCCACTAATCCAATTGCCATGCATATCGTATTTACCTTGTATATCGTCTTGTCTTCCAGTAAAATTCCACATAAAATAACGCCAATACATATAACCTAATTGGTATTCTAGCATATAAGCAATATTTTTTCCAAGCGAAGGTTTTTCAATATCTATATAACGAGCATAGGTTTTTAAGAATTTGTGATAATCTTCATAATCCACAAGCCCTTCGGCAACACGACCTCTAAAGTCGGCAACGATTCCTCTTAATTCATTTTGCATTTGATATTCAGATTTAATATTAAAATCTAAATATCCTGAATACAACATGTAATTTTCGGCATGTTCTGTACTCCACATTCTTGGGAATATTGAAGCATGATCGGAATTATAATTTTGAATAGCATTTTTATAATCGTTTACAATAATATATTCCCCTTTATCATAATCTTTTTCGTATTTAGGCTTAGCATCTGAATATGGATTGTTTTCATCTTCGCCAGAATATTGGTCGGTAAATTGCGGACCATAAAACAAATAGGTTTTAGGATATTGTTCTAAATTATAATACGCCAAAAGTTCTCTGGCACTGGAAGGATTGTTTTCATTAATAACAACATTTGCATTGGCACGAATAGGAAGCAGCATCCAGGACGAGAATCCTATAAAAATAAAAAGCACACAGAGTACTAAAGTATTAACATGTTTATATTGTTTTTTTCTGGTATATTTTATTCCGAAATAAAACAGAGCTATTGCAACGATGCTAGCAATTACAGATCCACTATTAAAAGGTAAGCCAAAGCTATTTATAAAAAACACTTCAGAAGCACTAAAAAATTTTAGGGTTGTAGGGAGTAAAAGTTTAAAAACAACAAGCAAAATTGCTACAACTGCTACATTTGCGATAATAAAATTCTTAACCGTAATTTCTTTATAGTTTTTAAAATAATATATTAATCCAATTGCTGGAATAGTGAGTAGCGCCATAAAATGAACTCCAAAAGAAAGACCAGTAATAAAAGAAATTAAAATGAGCCATTTGTTTCCTCTGGGCTTATTCATATCTTGTTCCCATCGCAATCCTAAATAGAATAAAACAGACATTATTAGTGTTGCCATTGCATAAACTTCTGTTTCTACAGCGTTAAACCAGAATGAATCGGTAAATGTAAATGACAAGCTACCAACTAAAGCAGCACCTAAAATTGCCTGACCTTCTGTTTTAGAAATAACTTCATTAGTAACTGCAAATTTTCGCAATAAAATAGTTATAGACCAGAACATAAACAAAATGGTAAATGCACTTGCAGTGGCACTCATCATGTTTAACATCAAACCAATTTGAGAGGGTTCAGTAGCAAATATTGAGAAAAAAGCACCCATCATTTGAAACAAAGGTGCTCCGGGAGGATGTCCGACTTGCAGTTTGGATGAGGTTAAAATATATTCTCCAGCATCCCAAAAACTTACAGTAGGCTCAACTGTTAAACTATATGTAATCAGTGCAATTAAAAAAGCGAACCATCCTAAAATGTTGTTCCACTTTTTAAAGTTGAGGTATGACATAATTAATTTGTTATCGATGGCGAATTTAAGAATAAATATATTACACTTCAACGTTTTTAAGTAAACGTTATGACCTATCTATTATTTTCTTGATAAATAGTTTGTGCAACTAAAACTTTGTTTTAAATTTGCAACCTCAATAAATAATGGCTTATGGTGTTCCCGATAGCTATCGGGATGACAACACTATAAAAGTCAAAATTTCTGGACTTAAACCAGATAAAAAAAGTATTGGCCTATGGTGTAACTGGCAACACGTCTGGTTTTGGTCCAGAAGAGTCTAGGTTCGAGCCCTAGTAGGCCAACAAAGCAAGAGCCAATTTTTTTAAGAAGTTGGGTTTTTATTATCTTGTTAAAATCAAGATAAATGTTGTATATTTGCAGCGCTGAGAGAATAAAATGGAAGCTGAGGGGACGTAAAGTCCCCTCTTTTTATACTAAAAATGTTCAAAGAAACTGTAAAAGAATTATTGGATAAAAGTCTTGAAGAACGAAAAGACTTGTTTTTAATAGATTTCGATATTCTTGAAGGCAATTCTATAAGAGTTGTTATAGATGGAGACAATGGAGTTCTTGTAAAAGATTGTATGTACATAAGTCGTGCTATTGAACATAATTTAGATAGAGAAGAACACGATTTTTCTTTGGAAGTGTCTTCAGCAGGAGCAACCACGCCTTTTAATACTAACAGGCAGTATAAAAAAAATATTGGTAGGATTGTAAACATAAAAGCAGTAGGTAATCGGACATTTGAAGCTAAATTAGTTCTGGCAGACGATGAAGGAATAACATTAGAGTGGAAAACAAGAGAACCAAAGCCAATAGGAAAAGGAAAAATTACAGTTCAAAAAGAAGTAAAATTATCCTATAATGATATAATAGAAGCAAAAGTAAAGATAAAATTTTAACAGAGTAGTTATGGAAAATATTGCATTAATAGAATCATTTTCAGAATTTAAGGATGATAAATTAATAGACCGAGTTACATTAATGGCGATTTTAGAAGATGTATTCAGAAGTGCGTTAAAAAAGAAATATGGTGATGATGATAACTTCGATATTATTATAAATCCCGATAAAGGCGATTTAGAAATTTGGCGAAATAGAGTTGTGGTTGCCGATGGAGAAGTAGAGGAACCAAATCAGGAAATTTCGTTAAGCGAAGCACAAAAAATAGAACCAGATTTTGAAGTTGGTGAAGACGTATCAGAAGAAGTAAAGCTTGTAGATCTTGGTCGTAGAGCCATTTTAGCATTGCGTCAAAATTTAACCTCAAAAATACACGAGCACGATAACACAAATATTTATAAGTACTTTAAAGATTTTATAGGCGAAATCTATACTGCCGAAGTACATCATATTCGTCATAGAGCCATTATTTTATTAGACGATGATGGTAACGAAATAATACTACCAAAAGACAAACAAGTTCCGTCTGATTTTTTCAGAAAAGGAGAAAATGTAAGAGGAATAATAGAGAGTGTAGAGCTTAAAGGTAGTAGGCCAACAATTATTATGTCCAGAACATCTCCGGTATTTTTAGAAAAATTATTTGAACAAGAAATTCCTGAAGTTTTTGATGGATTGATTACAGTAAAAAAAGTAGTGAGAATCCCTGGCGAAAAAGCAAAAGTAGCTGTAGATTCTTACGACGATAGAATCGATCCTGTTGGCGCTTGTGTTGGTATGAAAGGGTCGAGAATACATGGTATTGTTCGAGAATTAGGAAATGAAAACATCGATGTTATTAATTATACTAATAATGTACAGTTATTTATTACCCGAGCATTAAGTCCGGCAAGAGTAACATCTGTAAAACTTAATGAAGAAACAAAACACGCCGAAGTTATTTTAAAACCAGAAGAAATAAGTAAAGCAATTGGTCGTGGAGGTCATAATATTCGTTTAGCAGGACAATTAACAGGCTACGAAATAGATGTATTTAGAGAAGGCGTTGAAGAAGATGTGGAATTATCAGAATTTTCAGATGAAATTGAAGCTTGGGTTATTAAAGAATTAGCCAAAGCAGGATTGGACACTGCTAAAAGTGTTTTAGAGCAAGATGTCGATGATTTGGTTAAGCGTACCGATTTAGAAGAAGAAACAATTAACGATGTAATAAGAATTCTTAAAGAGGAATTTGAAGAATAAAAGAATATACCCAAACCGAATAGCTTTTCGGGTTTTAGGTAGTATTATAAAGGCAATTTATGACAGGAACAATTAGATTAAATAAAGTATTAAGGGAGTTAAATATTTCAATAGATCGTGCTGTCGATTTTTTGGACACAAAAGGTATTGAAATAGAGAAGCGACCTACTACAAAAATTTATGCAGAAGTTTACGAAATACTTTCTGATGAATTTCAAACAGATGCGAGTAAAAAAGTGGCATCTAAAGAAGTGGGAGAAGCAAAGCTTAAAGAAAAAGAAGAACTTCGGGTAGAGCGTGAGCGTGAAATAGAAGAAAGACTTCAAAAACAAGAAACGTCACAGAAAGAAATTATTAAATCTAAAACTATATTAGAAGGTCCAAAACAAGTTGGAAAAATCGATTTAGAAAAACCAAAACAAGAACCTTCAAAAGTAGAACCCGAAATAGAAGAAAAATCCTCAGTAAAAGAAACAGTTGCAACACCTGTTAAAGAAAAATCTGAAGAAGAAAAGGCAGCAAAGCTAACTGTAAAAGAACTCAAAGAGGAACCGAAAAAAGAAGAAAAAGTTTCAACCCAGTACAAAAAACTTTCTGGACCAAAATCAACTGGAGAAAAAATAGATTTAGAACAGTTTAATAAGCCAAAGAAAAAGAAGGAAGAGAAACACAAACAGGCTAATAAAAACTTTGACGCAAAAAAGAAGCGACGACGTATTAGTAAAGTAGGAGGAGGTTCGCCACAACACGGAGGACAAAATCAAGGATATGAGAGTGCAAGAGGAGGTAGAAATAAAGGAAGAAGAGGAAGACGACATCAAGTGGTTAAGGAAGAACCAAGTGCAGAAGAAGTACAAAAACAAGTTCGAGAAACTCTGGAAAAACTTCAAGGCAAATCTAAAAAAGGGAAAGGTGCAAAATATCGTAAAGAGAAAAGAGACTTGCATCGTGAACAAACAGAGATCGATCAAGAAATTGCAGCAGCTGAAAGTAAAACGCTTAAAGTTACAGAGTTTGTAACAGCAAGTGAAGTTGCAACTATGATGGATGTTCAGGTAACCCAAATAATTTCAGCATGTATGTCGCTTGGTATGATGGTAACAATGAACCAACGATTAGATGCCGAAACGCTTTCAATTGTTGCTGAAGAATTTGGTTTTAATGTAGAATTTGTAACTGCTGATATTGAAGACGCTATAGAAGAAGTAGAAGACAAACCCGAGGATTTAAAACCACGCGCTCCAATTGTAACTGTTATGGGACATGTTGATCATGGTAAAACATCCTTACTCGATTATATTCGTGAAGAAAATGTAATAGCAGGAGAGTCAGGAGGAATCACTCAACACATTGGTGCTTATGGCGTGACTTTAGAAGACGGTCAAAAAATAGCATTTTTAGACACTCCTGGTCACGAGGCATTTACGGCAATGCGTGCTCGTGGTGCTCAAGTTACCGATTTAGTTGTCATTGTTATTGCTGCCGATGATGATATTATGCCACAAACCAAAGAAGCTATTTCTCATGCACAAGCTGCTGGAGTTCCAATTATATTTGCAATAAATAAGATTGATTTACCTGCTTCAAATCCTGAAAAAATTAAAGAAGGTCTTGCTAATATGAATTTGTTGGTAGAAGATTGGGGAGGAAAAATCCAATCTCAAGATATTTCAGCTAAAACAGGAGAAGGTGTAAAAGAATTGTTAGAAAAAGTGTTTCTCGAAGCAGAATTATTAGAGCTTCAGGCAAATCCGGATAAAATTGCTTTAGGAACAGTTGTTGAAGCATTTCTCGATAAAGGACGTGGTTATGTGTCAACCATATTAGTACAAGCAGGAACTTTAAAAGTTGGCGATTATGTGCTTGCAGGAAAAAATAGTGGTAAGGTAAAAGCTATGCATGACGAACGTGGAAATAAAGTTATTGAAGCCGGACCATCAACGCCTGTTTCTGTTTTAGGATTAGATGGCGCACCACAAGCAGGAGACAAATTTAATGTATTTGAAGACGAACGTGATGCAAAACAAATTGCAACAAAACGAGCACAGCTACAACGCGAACAATCTGTAAGAACACAACGTCATATTACATTAGATGAAATAGGTCGTCGTATAGCACTTGGAGACTTTAAAGAACTGAATATTATTCTTAAAGGAGATGTTGATGGTTCGGTAGAAGCGTTAACAGATTCTTTCCAAAAACTATCAACCGAAGAAATTCAGGTAAATATCATACACAAAGGAGTTGGAGCAATTACAGAAAGCGATGTTTTGTTAGCATCAGCTTCTGATGCTATAATTATTGGATTTAATGTGCGTCCAATGGGCAAAGCACGTCAAATAGCAGACAAAGAGGAGATTGATATTAGAATGTATTCCATTATCTATGATGCTATTAACGACCTAAAAGATGCTATGGAAGGAATGCTTTCTCCTGTCTTTAAAGAAGAAATTACCGGAACTGCCGAAATTAGAGAAATATTTAAAGTATCTAAAGTTGGAAGCATTGCAGGTTGCATGGTAATTACCGGAAAAATATTCAGAAATTCAGGGATTCGTTTAATTAGAGAAAGTGTTGTAATTTATACAGGAGAGTTAGCATCTCTTAAGCGTTTTAAAGATGATGTAAAAGAAGTTGCTAAAGGATACGATTGTGGAATGCAAATTAAAAACTACAACGATATTAAAGAAGGTGATGTAATTGAAGCCTTTCAGGAAGTTGAGGTTAAAAAGTCACTAAAATAATGTAACATTGTCATTCTGAATTTATTTCAGAATCTTAATATATTTATCATCTACGTTTATAAGAAATTGAAACAATCCCGATAATTATCGGGACAGTTTGAGAAAACCACTTTATAGTCCTCTTTTTTGATTCCTTATACAATTATTTTCAAGGCTTTTTTTTATCATTTTTAGGCTTAAAAATAAAAGCATTTCCAAATTTCTTTTTAACTTTTAATAACGCACGATCGGCTTCTAACCGTGTTTTAAAATTCCCAATCCAGATTTTATAGTTTGGCGTTTCATATCTCATTGAAGAAGACCAATCCGTAAATGATTTTCTAAACTCTAATCGTGCCTTTTCCGCACCTGAACGATTGCCATTAAAAATTTGAATTTTGTAGTTCGTTTCTGTTCTGTTCATATCCTTTTTCAGACTTAAAAGAGCATCAATTTGGGTATCTTGATTAACAGTTACTGTACCTTCTTGCGCTTGAAGATTAATTAGCGTAAAAAAAGTTATCAAAACCATATTTAATAGAAATTTGAAAGGTGCTTTTCTCATAATTTATTTAATTTTGTACAAATGTAAAATATATAAACTTAATCATATATAATTTTATTATTTAGAATGTTTATAAATTAATAATTAACACTATTGTAACATTTCTATAATCGACATTAAGTGTTACTTTTGTGCGAGATTTTTATAACCGAATATTCTTCTATTAGGTATGAAAAAATCATACCAAAGTTTTGGAGACAATTCAATTAATGATATGAGACAGGTAACTTACCGTAATTTAACCACAAGACTTCTATTTCTTGGCTTACTTTTTTTACTAACATTTTCAACCTCATTATTTTCTCAGGATGCAGACCCGGTTAAGGGGAAAGCATTGTTTAATGTAAACTGTGCTGCATGTCACAGTCTTGATAAGAAAATAACCGGACCTCCACTTCGAGGTGTGGAAGCAAAATTAAGTGATGAACAAGGATTGGATAGAGATTGGATTTATGCATGGGTTAGAAATAGTCCAGCAGTATTAAAGTCTGGAGATACTTATGCGAATAAAATCTTCGAAGAGTTTAATGGTACTGCAATGACTCCAATGCCTCAGCTTTCCGACGAAGATATTGATAATATTTTAGCCTACACAGCGACTGAAAAAGTGATTCCGCCAACGCCTGATTTAGGAACTATTGGAGCAACTCAATCTGTTGAAGGAGGGATATCCAACGAAATAATTCTTGGTGCTTTAGCAATTTTATTCATGTTGTTGGCGATTGGCTTGTATTTGGTTAATAAAACGCTACGGCGTTTTGCAGTTGCTCATGCAGTCGAAATTCCTGTTGTTGAAAAAAGCACACCTCTTTGGCAGGCTTTTGTAAAAAATCAGTTCTTATTGTTGGTAACGGCAATTTTCTTTTTACTTACAAGCGGTTACTTTGCATTTGGATATATGATGCAAATTGGTGTCGACCAAGGATACCAACCTGTTCAACCAATACATTTTTCGCATAAAATTCATGCTGGAGATAATAAAATAGATTGTAAATATTGTCATTCGTCAGCAAGAGTAAGTAAAACCTCTGGGATTCCTTCTTTAAATGTATGTATGAATTGCCATAAATCTATTTATGAATATAATGGTGAAACTACAGCTGAATACAACAAAGAGTTTTACGATTCAGAAATAAAGAAATTATACGCAGCTGTTGGCTGGGATGATGACGAACAACAATATACTGGCGAAACACAACCTGTAAAATGGACAAGAATACATAACCTTCCGGATTTTGTTTACTATAATCATTCGCAACATGTTACTGTAGCTGGATTAGAATGTCAAATATGTCATGGACCAGTTGAAGAGATGGAGGAGGTATATCAATATTCCCCTTTAACAATGAATTGGTGTTTAGAGTGTCACAAAAAGACAAATATTAAAACCGAAGGAAATGCGTATTATACCAAAATACACGAAGAGTTATCAAAAAAATATGACTTAGATAAATTTACTGTAAGAGATAATGGTGGATTAGAATGTGGGAAGTGTCATTATTAAATTTCAGAATTACGATTTACGAATGTTGAAATCGTTAAATCGTAAATCAAAAATCGTTAAATCGTAAATAAACAATATGTCATCAAACAAGAAATACTGGAAAAGTGTTGAAGAGCTAAACGAGAACAATAGCTTTATGATTGAGGCTCTAAAGCACAAAGAGTTTGTGGAAGAAATTCCTGTAGATGAGTTTTTAGGTGATAAGGACACTTTAGAATCTTCTTCAACAACACGTCGTGATTTCTTAAAATATGTTGGGTTTAGTACTGCTGCTGCAACATTAGCGGCTTGTGAAGGCCCAGTAATTAAATCTATTCCTTACGTTGTACAGCCTGAACAAATTATTCCTGGAGTTGCTAATTATTATGCAACAACAATTGCCAATGGGTATGATTTTGCAAGTATTTTAGTTAAAACACGCGAAGGCCGTCCTATAAAAATTGAAAACAATAGCCTTGCGACTTCAAACAATGGCGCTAATGCAAGAATTCATGCTTCGGTTTTAGATTTGTATGACAGTAATAGAATCACTGGACATAAAAAGAAAGGCGAAGATAGTTCTTGGACTGAGCTAAATAATGATATAGTACAAAAGTTAAGTGAGTTAAAAGATTCAAGCAAAACCATTGTATTATTAACTCAAACATTTGCGAGCCCTTCTACATCTAAATTAATTTCGGAATTTGCAACAAAATACAATAATGTTCGCCACGTAGTATATGATGCTATTTCAGAGTCGCCAGCTGTTGAGGCGTTTGAAAACAAGTACGGAGAACGCGGTTTAGCTAATTACGATTTTTCTCAAGCAAGTATTATTGTTTCTGTTGGTGCAGATTTTCTCGGCGATTGGCAAGGCGGTGGATTTGATGCAGGATACGCAAAAGGACGTGTTCCAAAACACGGAAAAATGTCACGCCATATCCAGTTTGAATCTAATATGAGTTTATCTGGCGCAAAGGCAGACAAGCGTGTACCATTAACACCAACACAGCAAAAAGTAGTACTCGCTAAATTATACAGTAAAATAGTTGGAAGTGCTGTTTCAGGAATCTTACCAGCACATATAGAACAAGCCGTTGATAAAGCAGCTTCAGAATTGATAAAAGCTGGAAGCAATGGAGTTGTAGTAACGGGAATTCAAGATGTAAATGCCCAATCTGTAGTTTTAGGAATTAATGAAAAATTATCAAGTAAAGCATTCGATCCTTCAACTATAATTAAAACAAGACTCGGTAATGATAAAGCAGTAACTAAATTAGTTGCTGATATGAAATCAGGTACAATTGGAGCTATCATCATGTCTGGTGTAAACCCAATGTACACCTTGCCAAATGCTTCTGATTTTGCTCAAGGTTTAAAAAATGTAGATTTATCTGTAGCGTTTTCAATGAAAGAAGACGAAACATCTTCGCTTACAGATTATATTGCCGCAACACCTCATTATTTAGAATCTTGGGGAGATACAGAATTAACAAAAGGACAGTTTGGTTTAATTCAGCCGGCAATTCGTCCTTTGTTTGATACCAAACAATTTCAAGACGCATTATTACTGTGGAACGGAAGCAATGCAACCTATCACGATTATATAAAACGTAATTGGGAAGAAAATATCTTAAATGGCTCATCTTGGAATCAAGCCTTACACGATGGTATTTTTGTTGGAAATGGTTCCAATTCAGAAAGTATAGAAGATACTGTTGAAGATTTAGAAAGAACGACTCTAAATATAAATGCAGCAGCTAGAAATTTAGCTTCAGCAACATCAAACGGTTTTGAATTGACACTATATCCTAAAACAGGAATGGGAGATGGCCAACAAGCCAACAACCCTTGGTTGCAAGAATTTCCAGATCCATTAACACGTGCAACTTGGGATAACTACTTAACCATGTCCGAAGCTGACGCAAAAGAATTAGGATTATTTTTAGAGGAAAGCACATTTTTTACCGAAGCAAGACATGATGCAGATGGAGGGTTAAATGGTAAATACGCAAACATTACTGTTAATGGCGTTACAATAAAAGTGCCAGTAATGGTGCAACCAGGACAGTCTAAAGGATCGGTAGGGTTATCATTTGGTTATGGTAGAACATTAGGTTTGAAAACCGAAATGCAAACTGGTGTAAATGCCTATCCTTTATATACCAATTTTAATACAGTACAAAATATAACTATTGAGGCAACTTCAGGAAAACATAAATTTGCTTGTATACAGTTGCACAATACCTTAATGGGTCGTGGAGACATTATTCATGAAACAACTTTAGAAATATTTAATTCGGAAGACCACAGAAAGTGGAATCCAATGCCTCAAGTATCTAAAGATCATAAGATGATTGATGTGACTTCACCAGGTGCAAATCTTTGGAATGAATTTGACAGTTCCATAGGTCATCATTTTAATTTATCGATAGATTTAAATGCATGTACAGGATGTGGAGCATGTGTAATTGCATGTCATGCCGAAAATAATGTGCCAGTAGTTGGTAAAGAAGAAATGCGCAAAAGTAGAGATATGCACTGGTTGCGTATTGATAGATATTATTCTTCAGAAGACACCTTTATTAATGACGATGAGAAGAAAGATGACAGTAAAGGATTAGGTAACACACTAATCGCTTTTGCTGAACTGGAAAATCCTTCAGCAAATCCTCAAGTAGCATTCCAGCCAATTATGTGTCAGCATTGTAACCATGCACCTTGCGAAACTGTTTGTCCGGTTGCAGCAACATCTCATGGGCGACAAGGACAAAACCATATGGCATATAATCGTTGTGTAGGCACAAGGTATTGCGCTAACAACTGTCCTTATAAAGTACGTCGTTTCAACTGGTTCTTGTACAATGGTAATGATGAATTCGATTTCCACATGAATGACGATTTAGGACGTATGGTAATTAATCCTGATGTTGTAGTGCGTTCTCGTGGTGTGATGGAAAAATGTTCTTTGTGTATTCAAATGACACAAAAAACCATTTTGGATGCAAAACGTGATGGTAGAGAAGTGAGACCAAACGAGTTTTTAACAGCGTGTTCAGCAGCATGTAATTCTGGTGCCATGATGTTTGGAGATATTAATAATAAAAAAGATGATATTGTTGCCCTTAAAGATGATGACAGAGCATATCATTTACTGGAAAGTGTTGGTACAAAACCAAATGTTGTATATCAAACAATAGTTAGAAATACAAAGGAAGCATAAACTAATTAAGTAACAATTATAAAAAATTATGGCGTCTCATTACGAAGCACCTATTAGAAGACCTTTAATAATCGGAGAAAAATCGTACCACGATATTTCTGTAGATATAGCTAGACCTGTTGAAGGTAGAGCAAATAAACAATGGTGGATTGTATTTTCTATCGCACTTACAGCTTTTCTTTGGGGAATAGGCTGTATCATTTATACAATATCAACAGGTATTGGTACTTGGGGTTTGAATAAAACCATAGGTTGGGCTTGGGATATTACTAATTTTGTATGGTGGATTGGTATTGGTCATGCAGGAACACTTATCTCTGCGGTATTGCTTATTTTCCGTCAAAAATGGAGAATGGGAATTAACCGTTCTGCCGAAGCAATGACAATTTTCTCTGTACTTCAAGCCGGTTTATTTCCAATCATACACATGGGCCGGCCTTGGTTAGCATATTGGGTTATGCCAATTCCTAATCAATTTGGATCGCTTTGGGTAAACTTTAACTCACCACTTATTTGGGATGTATTTGCGATTTCTACTTATTTATCGGTATCGATAGTATTTTGGTGGACAGGATTATTACCCGATTTTGCAATGATTCGTGATAGAGCAGTAAAACCTTTTCAAAAGAAAATATATAGTTTATTGAGTTTTGGTTGGTCTGGAAGAGCTAAAGATTGGCAACGGTTTGAAGAAGTATCTTTGGTACTTGCGGGTTTAGCAACTCCATTAGTGCTTTCGGTACATACTATTGTATCGTATGATTTCGCTACCTCGATTGTTCCTGGTTGGCATACCACAATTTTTCCTCCTTATTTTGTCGCTGGTGCAGTATTTTCTGGATTTGCTATGGTAAACACGCTGCTTATTATAATGAGAAAAGTGTGTAATCTAGAAGATTATATTACTGTGCAACATATTGAATTGATGAATATTGTAATTATGATTACAGGTTCAATTGTTGGTGTAGCTTATATGACAGAATTATTTATCGCTTGGTATTCGGGAGTTGAATACGAACAATACGCATTTTTAAACAGAGCAACAGGACCTTATGCATGGGCTTACTGGATAATGATGACTTGTAATGTGTTTTCACCACAATTTATGTGGTTTAAAAAATTAAGAACAAGTATTATGTTCTCGTTCTTTATCTCAATTGTAGTAAATGTAGGAATGTGGTTTGAACGGTTTGTAATTATTGTAACCTCAATACACAGAGATTATTTACCATCATCCTGGACAATGTTCTCACCTACATTTGTCGATACCGGAATTTTTATTGGAACAATTGGGTTCTTCTTTGTGCTGTTCCTGTTATATGCAAGGACTTTCCCTGTAATTGCACAAGCAGAAGTAAAAACAATTTTAAAATCTTCTGGAGAACGTTATAAAAAGATTAGAGAAGCCGGACAAAGTTTAGTAGGTACTGGAAGCGATGTAAGAATATCTAATAGTGCTAGAGATAATTCTAAAAATTTAAAAAAATAAGATAGCATATGGAAACTTCAAAAGTAATTCACGCTATTTATAACGATGATGACGTGTTAATGGCAGCTGTTAAAAAAGTTAAAGCTGAACGATATCATATAGAAGAAATATACACACCTTTTCATATTCATGGACTTGACAAAGCAATGGGACTTGCACCAACAAGAATAGCTATTGTATCTTTTATGTTTGGATGTGTTGGGTTAATTGTTGCAGTTGTCATGATGAATTATATGATGATCTCCGATTGGCCACAAGACATTGGTGGTAAACCAAGTTTTAGTTATATAGAAAATATGCCGGCTTTTGTACCAATCATGTTTGAGTTGACAGTCTTTTTTGCTGCACATTTAATGGTAATAACATTTTATTTACGCAGTAGAATGTGGCCATTTAAAAAAGCAGAGAATCCAGATCCAAGAACAACAGACGATCATTTTTTAATGGAAATAGCTGTTCATGGCAATCAATCCGAGTTAGAAAGCCTGCTTAAAGAAACTGGTGCAGTTGAAATTAATATAGTAGATAAAGAAGCACATTAATTTATTATGAAAAGCTTGATTAAAATATTAGTAGTGGTAATAATGATAAGTTTGTTTTCTTCTTGTAAAAAAGATTCAAGGCCCAATTATCAATTCATGCCAAATATGTACGAACCTGTTGGGTATGAAACCTATGGCGAATACGAGGTTTTTCCTGACGAACAATCTGCCATGCTACCAGCCGAAGGAACTATTGCACGAGGATATTCATTATTTGATTATGAAAATACTAATGAAGATTACGAAAGAGCAAAATTAGAATTGAAGAGTCCATTAGATTCAACTCAAATAAATTTAATTAAAGGAAAAGAATTATACAATATATATTGTGGTATTTGTCATGGTACTAAAGGAAATGGGCAAGGAAATTTAGTAAAAAGAGAGAAAATTTTGGGTATTCCTAGCTATGACGATGTTGGAAGAGCAATTACTGAAGGAAGTATTTACCACACAATTTATTATGGAAAAAACGCAATGGGTTCTTATGTAAATCAATTAAACGAAGAAGAGCGTTGGCAAGTAGTTTCGTATGTACTTAACTTAAAAGCAGATTTAGAAAAATAAGATTTAGATAAAGATTATATATAGATATGTACACATTTTCAAATAAATTAATGACATTTTCAATCATTCTAATGGTTTTAGGAGCATTAGGAGTTGGATATGGTTTTATGACCTCTCATAAATCTTTAGACGAAGTTAAAACAATACTTGCTGAAGAAGCATCAGAACACGGTAGTGGTCATGCTGAAGAAACTACACATGAATCTGCAACACATGATGAGCATGCAGATGAAGCCACACATGGAGAATCAAGTCATTCTACTACTGAAAAAGCACAACACGATGATTCTCATGCCGAACACGTTCAGAAACAAATTGCCAACAGACCATGGTCAGCACTATATGTAGCTGCATTTTTCTTTATGATGATATCACTTGGAGTATTAGCATTTTATGCAATACAACGAGCCTCTCAAGCAGGATGGTCTCCGGTACTTTTTAGAGTCATGGAAGGGATAACATATTATGTGTTGCCTGGAGCTTTAATTGTTTTTGCAATAGCACTTTGGGCTGGACCTCATCTTTTTATATGGATGGATCCAGAAGTAATGGCAAACGATGAAATACTTCAAAATAAAAGTGGATGGTTAGACAAGACCTGGTTTTCCGTAAGAGCACTTATTTTTATTGCAGGATGGAGCTTATATAGATATTTTTCGCGTAAATATTCTATTGCTCAAGATGATGCAAGCAATATTAAAAACTTTAAGAAAAACTTCCGTATTTCAGCAGGATTTTTAGTCTTCTATATCTATACCGAATCTATGATGTCATGGGATTGGGTAATGAGTGTCGATCCACATTGGTTTAGCACATTATTTGGATGGTATTTGTTTGCAAGTATGATTGTAAGTGGTATTACTGTAATTGCTTTAATTGCTATTTACATGAGAGCTAAAGGATATTTAGAATTTGTTAACGATAGTCATTTACACGATTTAGCTAAATATATGTTTGGGTTTTGTATTTTCTGGACCTATTTATGGTTCTCTCAGTTTATGCTTATTTGGTACGCTAATATTCCTGAAGAGGTAACATACTTTGTTACGAGAATTGAACAATATAACTTTCCTTTTTTTGGAATGGTAGTGTTAAACTTTGTATTTCCATTCTTAATATTAATGAATAGCGATTATAAACGTGTGCCTTGGTTTATTGTATTGGCTGGTATTGCAATATTGGTTGGACATTATATAGACATATTTGTTATGATTATGCCTGGAACAGTTGGAGACCGATGGTATATTGGTATTCCGGAAATTGGTTCAATATTATTATTTGCAGGATTATTTATTTTTATAGTATTTACTGCTTTAACAAAAGCACCATTGCTTGCAAAAGGAAACCCATTTATAAAGGAAAGTGAACAATTCCATTATTAATTAAATAAAGAAGACGAAAAACAATGACTGCTTTTTTAACAATTATAGTTTTAGTATTTATTACAGTTGCAATTTGGCAAATGGTTAAAATCTTTGATTTAGCTCAAGTAAACAAAGACAATTCTCAAGTAGCAAATGATAAGGACAATAGAATTAACGGCTATTTAATGTTGGGTTTTTTAGCCTTCATATACGGTATTACAATTGTTTGTTTTGTAAAATGGGGAGACCTGCCATTAATGTCTAATGCAGCTTCGGAGCATGGTGTTAAAATTGATAATCTTATGATTATCTCGATGATTCTCATTTTTATTGTACAAACTATTACACAGTTTTTATTACATTATTTCGCATTCAAATATAAAGGAGAGAAAGGCAGAAAGGCATTGTTTTATGCTGATAACGATAAGTTAGAATTTATCTGGACTATTATCCCAACAATTGTATTAGCTGGTTTAATTATTTACGGGTTATTTACATGGACAGAAATTATGGACATAAACGAGGATGACGATCCTTTGGTTATTGAGCTTTATGCACAACAGTTTAACTGGAAAACACGATATGGCGGAGCAGATAATACATTAGGGAAAGCTAATGTGAGATTGATTGATATTAATAGAGCTAATATTCTTGGATTAGATGAGTCCGATCCTAATGCACAAGACGATATAATTACAACCGAATTGCACTTGCCAGTTGGCAGAACAGTACTATTTAAAATGCGGTCGCAAGACGTATTGCACTCTGCATATATGCCACATTTTAGAGCACAAATGAATTGTGTTCCAGGTATGATAACCCAATTTGGTTTTACACCAACAGTAACAACTGTTGAAATGAGGCAAACTCCTGAAATGATTGATAAAGTTGCTAATATTAATAGAATTAGAGTTGAAAAAAGTAAAAAATTGATTAAAAAAGGGGAAGAACCTTTAGAACGTTACGAGTTTGACTATTTATTATTATGTAATAAAATTTGCGGAAAGTCACATTACAATATGCAAATTAAAATTATTGTGGAAACACAGGAAGAGTATGATGCTTGGATAAAGACGCAAAAAGTATTTAAAAATTCACTTATTAACTAATTTAGAAACGATTTTAGATATGTCAGAACACGCAGATTCATACGAAGGGCACGAACATCATCATAAAGAAACTTTTGTAACTAAATACATATTTAGTCAGGATCATAAAATGATTGCAAAGCAGTACCTCATTACAGGTATTATTATGGGAGTTATAGGCGTAATAATGTCAATGATGATGCGTATGCAAATAGCATGGCCAGAAGAACCTAACGTAATCTTTGAAGCGCTATTGGGAAGATGGGCACCGGACGGAGTTATGGATGCCGACATCTATTTGGCTTTGGTTACAATTCATGGAACTATAATGGTCTTCTTTGTGCTTACTGCTGGATTAAGCGGAACGTTTAGTAATTTATTAATTCCGTTACAAATTGGTGCTAGAGATATGGCATCAGGTTTCTTAAATATGTTATCTTATTGGATATTCTTTCTGTCTAGTGTAATAATGGTTTTTTCACTATTTGTAGAGGCAGGACCGGCAGCAGCAGGCTGGACTATTTACCCGCCATTAAGCGCTTTGCCTTTAGCACAATCAGGGTCAGGAATGGGAATGACCTTGTGGTTAGTGTCCATGGCTATTTTTATTGCCGCATCATTATTAGCCTCATTAAATTATATTGTTACTATAATTAATTTAAGAACAAAAGGAATGTCTATGACAAGACTACCTTTAACAATTTGGGCATTCTTTATAACAGCAATTATCGGTGTAGTATCATTCCCGGTATTATTATCGGCAGCCTTATTATTAATTATGGATAGAAGTTTTGGAACCTCATTCTTCTTATCAGATATATTCATTCAAGGAGAAGTTCTGCACTATCAAGGCGGTTCGCCAGTTTTATTTGAACATTTATTCTGGTTCCTTGGACATCCTGAAGTATATATTGTTATTCTGCCTGCAATGGGTATTGTTTCCGAAGTTATTGCAACCAATTCTCGTAAGCCTATTTTTGGGTATCGTGCCATGATAGCAGCTATTTTAGCAATTGCGTTTTTGTCGACCATTGTTTGGGGTCACCACATGTTTATATCCGGAATGAATCCGTTTTTAGGTTCTGTATTTACATTTACAACCTTGTTAATAGCGATTCCATCTGCAATTAAAGCATTTAACTGGATAACGACTCTTTGGAAAGGGAATCTTCAATTAAATCCGGCAATGTTGTTTTCTATTGGCTTGGTATCTACATTTCTAACGGGAGGATTAACAGGAATTATTCTTGGTGATAGTGCATTAGATATTAATGTACACGATACGTATTTTGTGATTGCTCACTTTCATTTAGTAATGGGGATTTCTGCATTGTACGGTATGTTTGCAGGAATTTATCACTGGTATCCTAAAATGTTTGGTCGTATGTTAAATAAAAATTTAGGCTATATTCATTTTTGGGTTACGGCAATTTGCGCTTATGGTGTATTTTTCCCAATGCATTTTATAGGTATGGCTGGATTACCAAGACGTTATTATACAAATTCTAATTTTCCATTGTTTGACGATTTACAAGATGTAAATGTAATTATTACAATCTTTGCGTTATTTGGAGGTGTCGTTCAGTTGGTATTCCTTTGGAATTTCTTCTACAGTATTTTCTACGGAAAGAAAACAGTACAAAACCCGTGGCGATCTACTACTTTAGAATGGACAGCACCAATAAAGCATATACATGGCAACTGGGAAGGCAAAATTCCACATGTATATCGTTGGCCTTACGATTATAGTAAACCAGGGCATGATGAAGATTTTGTACCTCAAAACGTGCCCTTAAAAGAAGGCGAAGAAGAGCTTCAACACTAAAATTCCCACGAATCCCGATAGCTATTGGGAGGGAATCTCATCAAGAGAAGTTGCCTCAAGATTTTAAAATACAATTAAAGCCTTTCCTTCCGATAGTTATCGGAATCGGAAAGGTTTTTCGTTATATTTGCTTGTGCTGAAATTATTTCGATTAATTTATAGATTTTTTGTAAATAGTTATTTAAAATTGCAGAATAGATAACTTAAAAGATTCCTGCCTTCGCAGGAAGTTAAGATGAACGAAAACCTAAATCCAACAAACGAAGATTTTTCTCCCGAAGAACAAGAAATAGAAAGAGCTTTAAGACCACTTTCTTTCGACGATTTTGCAGGACAAGATCAGATTTTAGAAAACCTTAAAATATTTGTTGAAGCTTCCAATAAGCGAGGCGATGCTTTAGACCATACTTTATTTCATGGGCCTCCGGGATTAGGAAAAACAACATTAGCTTATATACTGGCAAACGAATTACAAGTTGGGATTAAAGTTACTTCTGGTCCAGTTATAGAC
Source organism: Flavobacteriaceae bacterium PRS1 (assembly GCA_003709165.1). Lineage (GTDB taxonomy): Bacteria > Bacteroidota > Bacteroidia > Flavobacteriales > Flavobacteriaceae > PRS1. The sequence goes on along the minus strand of RDRZ01000016.1, from coordinate 31,361 downwards.
AAACCGGGAGACCTCGCAGGATTACTCACAAATCTGGAAGAGCGTGATGTGCTGTTTATAGATGAGATTCATCGGTTAAGTCCGATTGTTGAAGAGTATTTATATTCTGCAATGGAAGATTATAAAATCGATATCATGATTGAATCTGGACCAAATGCAAGAACGGTTCAAATCAATTTAAACCCTTTTACTTTGGTTGGCGCAACAACGCGTTCAGGATTGTTAACAGCACCAATGCGAGCGCGTTTCGGGATAAGTAGCAGATTACAATATTATAATACCGAAATATTAACTTCAATAGTACAACGTAGTGCGCATATTTTAAATGTTCCAATTTCTATGGAAGCTGCCATTGAAATTGCGGGACGAAGCAGAGGAACACCAAGAATTGCAAACGCATTATTACGTCGTGTTCGTGATTTCGCACAAATAAAAGGTGATGGAAAAATTGATGTTGAAATTTCTAAATTTAGTTTAAAGGCGCTTAATGTGGATGCTTATGGCTTGGATGAGATGGATAACAAAATATTAACCACTATTATCGATAAATTTAAAGGAGGTCCAGTTGGGATTACAACCATTGCAACAGCAGTAAGTGAAAGTGTGGAAACCATTGAAGAAGTTTACGAACCTTTTTTAATTCAACAAGGCTTTATTATGCGTACTCCTCGTGGTCGTGAGGTCACAGAATTAGCATATAAACATTTAGGTAAAGTAAAAGGTGCAACACAAGGAGGGTTGTTTTAATGTCCCAATACAAATATCCAAATAAAGTTCCTTTTTATAAGTTTTTATTTAACTCGACAGCCATTAATAAAAATCCAATTCCTTTTTATAAAAAATGGTTTGATATGCATGACGATTCTTTTTCGGTCATATCACCATTTCGTGGTCGAGTAATATTAACACGCAATGCAACATTATCAAAACAGATTCTTCAAAAGCAACATAAAATATATCATAAATCTAAAATTCAAACCAAATTCTTATCTAAATATATTGGTTATGGATTGCTTACATCCAGTGGAGAATATTGGCTAAAGCAACGTCGATTAATACAACCTGGTTTTCATAAAGAAAAAATAAAAAATTTGGTTTCGATTATAAATAATACGATTAGGGAACAAGTTGATAAGATAGAAACAGATACATATGTTGACTTATATCCAATAATGCATGAATTAGCATTTGAAGTTGTAGCTAAATCATTATTCAATTATTCAGCTGAAAAGAAAACTTTAAGGAGATTACAAGTGATAATAGAGCAGCTTCAACAGTTTATTGTAAAAGAAATTAGACAGCCTCACAAAAAACTATGGTATGTTTTAAAAGGTGACATTAGGTATCATATGAAATTGGTTAAGGAAAGCAGGGACATAATCAATGCTGTTATTGAAAACCGAAAACAATCCAAAGAATCTCATGATGATTTACTGGAGATGCTATTAAATGCAAAATATGAAGATGGTTTATCAATGACGAATAATCAACTTATAGATGAAATATTAATTCTTTTTGTAGCAGGACATGAAACCACAGCAAATGCTTTGACATTTACATTAAAGTTACTTGCTCAAAATCAAGACACCTTAAAAAAGATTCAAGCAGAAGTAGATATAGTTGAATCAACCAATAGTTCACTTTTAGATACAATTTTAAAGTTAAAATTTACAAGGAGTTGTATTGATGAAAGTTTACGATTGTATCCACCAGCGTGGATTACAGATAGAGTAGCAGTTAAAGACAACCAACTTGGAGATTATTTTTTAAAGAAAGGAACTATTATAGGGATTTCAATTTATGAGTTACATAGAAGTGTATCTTATTGGAAAAATCCTGATGACTTTATTCCGGAACGATTTATTGAAGATAATCAAAGGCATAAATCTGGATACTACCTTCCCTTTGGGGCTGGACCAAGACTATGTATTGGTAATGATTTTGCAATCTATGAAATGATTTTGGTAATCAATGAAATTATTAAAAGGTTCGATATTTCAACTAATAACAATGTGATTAAAGTTAATCCTTTAATCACATTAAAACCTGTTGGATTACAATTAAAATTTACGCCAAAGTGCTAATTTTGAATCTAAAAAGGCAACATACTGACTAGTCCTAGATAACCGTTACAGGTTTATACAAAAAGTATTATTAAGCAAGATTAATAACACAAATTTATTTTTAATGGGTAATAATACAGGAATAAGCATAAAAAAGGAAGCTATTATTTTAGTTTCCTTTTTTTTGTTCAATAACAATAACAAAAGATAATTGTACATTAGCGATATCAATTATTTGTTTTTGACTGTAATAGAAAGACATACCCAACTCATAAAAACCGAAGCCAAACGCCTCGGTTTTTTGTCTTGTGGTATTAGCAAAGCACAATTTTTAGAAGAAGAAGCACCACGTTTAGAAAAATGGTTAAACCAGAATATGCATGGCAAAATGCAGTATATGGAAAACCATTTCGATAAGCGATTAGACCCAACAAAATTGGTGCAAGATTCAAAAAGTGTTATTTCATTATTGTTAAATTATTTTCCACAAGAGGAACAAAATCAAAACAGTTTTAAGCTTTCAAAATATGCGTATGGTACAGATTATCATTTTGTAATTAAAGATAAGCTCAAACAATTATTACAGTTTATTCAAGAAGAAATTGGCGAAGTGTATGGAAGAGCCTTTGTAGATTCAGCTCCTGTGCTTGACAAAGCCTGGGCAGCAAAATCAGGCTTGGGTTGGATTGGTAAACACAGTAATTTGCTAACACAACAAGTAGGATCTTTTTATTTTATTGCCGAGCTTATTATCGATTTAGATTTAGAATACGATTTACCGGCAACCGACCATTGTGGCGAATGTACAGCATGTATAGATGCTTGCCCAACACAAGCTATTGTTGAACCTTATGTGGTAGATGGTAGCAAATGTATTTCGTATTTTACAATAGAATTAAGAGAGAATATTCCAACAGAATTTAAAGGACAATTTGATGATTGGATGTTTGGCTGTGATATCTGCCAAGATGTGTGCCCTTGGAATCGGTTTTCAAAACCACATAACGAACCACTTTTTAATCCACATCCCGAACTATTATCTATGACTAAAAAAGATTGGGAAGAGATCACTGAAGATGTATTCAAAAAAGTGTTTAAAGAATCCGCAGTAAAACGCACTAAATTTTCTGGCTTAACAAGAAATATAGAGTTTTTGAAAAGTTAAAATTTAATATCTATTTCACCATCGAAGTAATTTTCCAATCACGTTAAACCTAAGTCTATTTTCTTTTTTCTATTATCTTTCCTCTTAAAAACGCTTACATTTGTAAATTCATATAAGAAACAATAATATGAGCAAACAAAGCAAGCGTCGGGAAGCCTTAATATACCATTCCAAACCAATTCCAGGAAAAATTAAAGTTGTACCAACAAAAAAATATGCAACACAAAGAGATTTGTCTTTAGCGTATTCTCCAGGAGTAGCAGAGCCTTGTCTTGAAATAGAAAAGGATAAAGAGAATGTTTACAAATACACAGCTAAAGGAAATTTGGTGGCTGTAATTTCTAACGGAACTGCAGTTTTAGGATTAGGAAATATTGGTCCAGAGGCCTCCAAACCTGTAATGGAAGGTAAGGGCTTACTCTTTAAAATTTTTGCAGATATTGATGTGTTCGACATAGAAGTTAATACCGAAGATGTCGATGAGTTTATTCAAACAGTAAAAATGATAGCTCCAACTTTTGGAGGGATTAACCTTGAAGATATTAAAGCACCAGAAGCTTTTGAAATAGAAAGACGCTTAAAAGAAGAGCTGGATATTCCTGTAATGCACGACGACCAACACGGTACAGCAATTATATCGGCAGCTGCATTGCTAAATGCTTTAGAAATTGCAAATAAAAACATCGAAGATGTAAAGTTAGTTATAAGTGGTGCTGGTGCTGCTGCTATTTCTTGTACACGATTGTACAAATCTTTTGGGGCAAGAAATGAGAATATTGTGATGCTGGATAGCAAAGGTGTTATTAGAAAAGACCGAGATAATTTAAGCGTACAAAAAGCGGAATTTGCTACTGACAGAAAAATAGACACTTTAGAGCAAGCTATGAATGGAGCTGATGTATTTATTGGTTTGTCAAAGGCAAATATCGTTACTCCCAACATGATAAAAGCAATGGCGAAAACCCCAATAGTTTTTGCTATGGCAAATCCAGATCCAGAAATTGCTTATCAACTAGCAATCGATACACGCGATGATATAATTATGGCAACAGGACGCAGCGATCATCCAAATCAGGTAAACAACGTTTTAGGATTTCCATTTATTTTTAGGGGAGCATTAGATGTTCGGGCGACTGGAATAAATGAAGCTATGAAAAAAGCCGCCGTACTGGCACTTTCCAATTTGGCAAAAGAACCAGTACCGGAACAAGTAAATGTAGCCTATAGAAAAACACGATTAACGTTTGGGAAAGATTATATTATCCCTAAACCCTTCGACCCAAGATTAATAGCCGTTGTACCTCCAGCTGTAGCAAAAGCTGCAATGGAAAGTGGTATAGCAAAAGAACCAATAGCAAATTGGAAGAAATATGAAGAATCTCTTTTGGAGAGATTAGGAAGCGATAATAAATTAGTACGATTATTACATAACAGAGCTAAATTAGAACCTAAGAGTGTCGTTTTTACTGAAGCTGACCAATTAGTGGTACTAAAAGCAGCTCAAATAGTGTATGATGAAGGCATCGCTAAACCAATTTTATTAGGACGACGTGATAAAATTGAAAAGTTAAAAGAGGAAATAGAATTTGATGCTGAAGTCCCTATAATTGATCCTAAAAGTGATGCCGAAGGAGATAGAAAAGATGCATATGCAAAAATATATTGGGGACAACGTAAACGATGAGGCATAACTTTGCATAGTGCCAGAAAACTGATGAGAGAGCGAAACTATTTTGCTGCAATGATGGTTAACGAAGGTGATGCCGATGCCTTAATTTCAGGATATTCCAGAAATTATCCATCAGTTGTAAAACCAATGTTAGAATTAATTGGTCTGGACAAAGGTGCTTCGAGGATTGCTACCACAAATGTATTAATGACAGAGCGAGGCCCTTTATTTTTAAGTGATACATCGATTAATATAGATCCAACAGCAAAAGACCTTGCCAAGATTGCGCAAATGACAGCCACTACAGTAAAGATGTTTGGTATAGAACCCATAATCGCAATGATATCCTACTCGAATTTCGGTTCGTCTGTTAACGAAAAGGCTTCAAAAGTTAGAGATGCAGTAAAATATTTACACAGGTATTTTCCGAGCTTAATTGTGGATGGCGAATTGCAAACAGATTTTGCCTTAAATAAAAAAATGCGTATGGATCGTTTTCCATTTTCCAAACTGACCAATAAAAAAGTAAATACGCTTATTTTTCCTAATTTAGATGCAGCTAATATTACATATAAACTTCTTAAAGAACTTAATCAATCAGAAAACATTGGTCCAATTATGATGGGAATGAAAAAGCCTGTTCATATTTTACAATTAGATGCAAGTGTAGATGAAATTGTAAATATGACAGCCATTGCAGTAATAGACGCACAAAAGAAGCAGAAAAGAGCTCTTTAAATACTTTAAACTCTAGACAATGATTAGTTACATAATTTTATTACATTTGAAACGATAACAAAACGTAATTAATGATTACACATATTCAAGGAAAACTTATTGAAAAAAATCCTACTAATGTTGTGATAGATTGTAACGGAGTTGGCTATCATTTAAACATTTCTTTGCATACCTATTCTCAAATTCCAGATCAAGAAAATTTACGCCTTTATACACACCTGCAAGTAAAAGAAGATTCGCATACCTTATATGGGTTTTCTTCATTGTCTGAACGTGAAATTTTCCGTTTGTTAATTTCGGTAAGTGGTATAGGAACTAATATTGCTCGTACAATGTTGTCTTCATTATCGCCTAAACAAGTTAGAGAAGGTATTGCCATAGAAGATATTGCATTAATACAATCTGTAAAAGGAATAGGACTAAAAACCGCACAACGTGTAATAATAGAATTAAAAGATAAAGTTTTAAAGATTTATGATATAGATGAAGGTTCAATTTCTATAAGCAATACTAATAAAGAAGAAGCGTTATCTGCTTTAGATGTTCTTGGCTATACAAAGAAGCAATCCAATCGAGTTGTAGATATAATAATAGCTGCTAATAAAGACGCTAATATAGAAACTATAATAAAAGAGGCTTTAAAAAAATTATAATTTATATTGAAAACTACCAACAGCACAATTTATAAATTTGCCCTACAATATGTGCTTACCAGTATTATGTTGGTTTTTTGCACGACAATTTTTGCACAGCAAATACCTAACACTAAAGTAAAAGATTCTACAAGTACAAGTTTTTCTTTCGGAAATTTATTAATGCCAAATCCTAATAGTATCGTTTCAAAATATACTTACGATCCAAAAACAGACAGATACATATATACCGAAAGCATTGGAAATTTTAATATTAACTATCCTTTAATATTGTCGCCAGAAGAGTATTATAAACTATTGGGTCAAGAAGCTTTAAAAAGTTATTACAAACAAAAAATTGATGCTTTTGATGGAAAAAAAGAAGGATCGGAAGAATTACAAAAAAATCTTATCCCGGAGTTTTATGTAAACTCCAATTTTTTTGAAACCATTTTTGGAAGCAATACCATTGAAGTAATTCCACAAGGAAGTATAGAAATGGATTTAGGTATACTATTTACCAAACAAGATAACCCATCGTTTTCGCCAAGAAACAGAAGCAACTTTACTTTTGATTTCGACCAACGAATCAGTTTAAGTTTATTAGGAAAAGTAGGGACGCGATTACAGGTAACAACAAATTACGATACCCAGTCAACTTTCGATTTTCAAAATTTATTTAAGTTGGAATACACACCAACTGAAGATGATATTCTACAAAAAATTGAAATTGGTAATGTTAGTATGCCATTAAACAGTTCGTTAATAACTGGAGCTCAGAGTTTGTTTGGTGTAAAAACAGAACTTCAATTTGGAAAAACAAGGATAACCGCTGTATTTTCCGAGCAAAAATCAGAAACAAGAACTGTAGTGTCTCAAGGAGGAGGAACCTTAGAAGAGTTTGAGTTTTTTGGATTAGACTACGACGAGAACAGGCACTTTTTTCTGGCACAATATTTTAGAGACACATACGATAAGGCTTTATTGACCTATCCTTATATAAACAACCAAGGCTTACAAATCACAAGGATTGAAGTTTGGGTAACTAATAGAACAACCCAAACAGATAATGTAAGAAATATTGTTGCCCTTCAGGATTTAGGAGAATCCGACCCAAGCAAAATAGGTTCGTCTGTAAATATTTTAACACCTAATCCAGCCGCTTTTCCCGAAAATCCTAATAATGCCTACGATCCAACAAATATTGGTGGACCAGGATCTCAAATTACAGAAGCCATAAGAGATGTTTCAACTGTTCAAGCAGGAATTTTAGTTCCAGGAGTAAATGAAGGCTTCGATTATGGAAAACTAGAGAATGCTAAAAAACTTCTGGAAGGAAGAGAATATACATTAAATACACAATTAGGATATATTTCTTTAAATCAACGTTTACAAAACGATGAAATTTTAGCAGTAGCATTTCAGTTTACTGTAGGTAACAAAGTTTTTCAAGTAGGTGAATTTGCTAATGATGGTATTGATGCCACCGAAGTGACTGAAGACGTTAATACAGGCAACCCAATTATTAATACAAACAGTTTAATTCTTAAAATGCTAAAAAGTACAATTACCAGTGTTGCCGAACCTATTTGGAATTTAATGATGAAGAACATTTATAACACAGGTTCATTTCAATTAAGCAAGGAAGATTTCAAATTAAATATTTTCTATACCGAAACATCACCATTAAATTTTATTACTCCAGTAGATGGTACACCATTTCCAACACCTGCACCTAATCAAGATCCGATTGAGGAAACACCATTATTGAGATTTTTTAATCTTGATAAATTGAATTTCAATAACGATCCGCAAGCCAATGGAGACGGTTTTTTCGATTTTGTTCCAGGTATTACTGTCATTCAGCGAAACGGAAAAATTATTTTCACAAATGTAGAACCCTTTGGAAATTATTTATTCGAAAAATTGAGGTTAAATATAAGTGAAAATTACGATGGAGACGAAAGTATTACAGCCGATTATAATGCGAATCAAAAAAAATATGTGTATCGAACACTTTATAAAGAAACTAAAACAGCAGCTTTAGAAGATGGCGAAAAGAACAAGTTTCAAATTAAAGGACGTTATAAATCATCTGGAGGTTCTAGCATACCAATTGGAGCATTTAATGTGCCAAGAGGCTCGGTTAAAGTAACTGCAGGCGGAAGGGTTTTAATTGAAGGTGTAGACTATACAGTAAATTACCAATTAGGAACTGTTCAAATATTAGATCCAGCTTTACAAGCATCAAATATACCTATACAAGTATCAGTCGAAAACAATGCTGTGTTTGGTCAACAAACCAAACGGTTTACAGGTTTTAATGTCGAACATCAGTTTAACGAAAGTTTTGTTTTGGGTGCTACATTCTTAAACTTAAACGAAAGGCCAATAACCCAAAAGGCAAATTTAGGAACCGAACCTATAAACAATTCTATTTTTGGAATCAATGGTAATTTTTCTACCGAAGTACCTTTTTTAACTCGTCTTGCCAATAAGTTACCAAATATTGATACTGATGTTCCGTCAAATTTATCTGTAAGAGGGGAATTCGCATATTTACTTCCTGGGTCGCCTAAAGGATCAGATTTTACAGGTGAATCCACCTCTTATATCGATGATTTTGAAGGCACACAAAATGCTATAAGCCTTTTATCTCCTCAAGCTTGGTTTTTATCAAGTCGCCCATTAGGATTGGGGAGAATTTACAGTGAACCAGAAGATAATAATGGTATACAAAATGGTTTCGATCGTGCACAATTAAACTGGTACACAATCGACCCGATTTTTTATAGCAGCCAAAGACCTGGAGATCTAACTGATGATGATATTTCCGATTTATACACAAGACGCATTTTTATAGATGAAATATTTCCGGAAAGAGATTTAGTGCAAGGGCAAACTACTGTTATTAACTCTCTGGATTTAACGTATTATCCAACTGAAAGAGGACCTTATAATTTTCAATCAGCAAATATTGATATTCCTACAGGAACTTTGACAAACCCAACAAATAGTTGGGCAGGAATTACAAGACAATTAACATCAACCGATTTTGAACAGGCAAATGTAGAATATATTGAATTTTGGTTAATGGATCCTTATTTAGATAACCCTTCAAATCCTGGAGGGAAATTAACCTTTAACCTTGGGAACATTTCGGAAGATGTATTAAAGGACGGTAAAAAACAATACGAAAACGGATTGCCAGAAGATGGAGATATAACGTCGCTTTTAAATTCGGGAACAGATTGGGCGATACCTCAAAATCAATCCTTAATTTATGCCTTTTCTACTCTTGGGCAGGAGAGAAATAATCAAGATGTTGGTTTTGATGGTTATAGTGATGCTGACGAAAAATCTTCTTTGGTTTCTGAGATTATCCCATTTCAAGGGTTAGAAGATCCTTCAAACGATAATTACACCTATTTTTTAAATACTGATGGAAATATTTTTGAACGCTACAAACAATATAATGGTTTAGAAGGAAATTCACCAGACACTTTTACAGATACCAATCGTGGCTCGACAACACTACCAGATGTTGAAGATATAAATCGTGACAATACCATGAACACGATTGATAGTTATTTTGAATACGAAATGGATATAACGCCAATAAGCCTTGCCAATCCTAACAATACGTTTATCGTTGACAGAAAAGAAAGGAATGTAACCTTACCAAACGGAAACACAGCAAATATAAAGTGGTATCAATTTAGAATTCCCTTAACAGAACATACAAATACCGTTGGAGGTATTACCGATTTTAGATCTATTCGTTTTACACGTATGGTTTTAAAAGATTTTTCTGAAAAAACAGTATTACGTTTTGCCACTTTAGGTTTAGTCAGGAGTGATTGGAGACGATATAAATTATCTTTAGATAGTAACGATCCAAATGTTGATGACGATGGCACCGAATTTAACGTAGGTGTAATAGGCTTACAAGAAAATGATGGGAATTATGTTATTCCACCAGGAGTAGAGTTAGAACAGTTTAATAACAATAATACTATAGTAAGGCAAAACGAACAATCTTTAGTAGTAAATGTTTGTGAGTTGGAACCTACGGATTTAAGAGCTGTATATAAAAATATTAATGTGGATATGCGCCAGTTTAAAAAACTGCGAATGTTTATTCATGCCGAAGAGGGTGATACTCCAGGATTGCTGGAAGGAGACGCAATTGGATTTATTAGAATGGGGAACGACTTTACACAAAATTACTACCAAATTGAAATACCCTTACAAGTATCATCTGGAAATTCTCAAGACCCATTTGAGGTATGGCCCGAAATAAACGAAATAAACTTGCCTATTGAAGTTCTGGAAAAAATAAAATCTTTGGGTATTGTAAATGGAACTTTAGGAGATGTGAATCCTACTTTTTATGATGTTGTAGATGGTGTTTTGGATGATAATCCCATTCCTGAATTCTCTCCTTACACAATGGGTCAACACCGTGTAGCTATTAAAGGAAACCCAAATTTTGGAGATGTTAGAGTGTTAATGGTTGGGATTAAAAATTCGCATACAAAACTTAATAATATTGATATATGTACAGAAGTCTGGTTTAACGAACTGCGACTCTCTGATATGGATAACAAAGGAGGTTGGGCTGCAGTTATAAGCATGGATACCAATATTGCAGATTTAATGAATATAAGTGTAACTGCAAGACAAAGTACTACTGGATTTGGAACTATAGAGCAAGGACCAAACCAAAGAAGTAGAGAAGATGTAAAACAATACGATGTAGTTACCAACATTAATATTGGGCAGTTATTGCCAAAAAAATGGGGACTGCAAATTCCTTTTAATTATGGACAAGGAGAAGCCCTTATAACTCCTGAATACGACCAACAATATAAAGATATAAAATTACAAAATCGTTTAGACGCAGCACAAACAAGTGCCGAAAGAGAAACCATTTTAAAACAATCGGAAGATTATACAAAACGACAAAGCATTAATTTTATTGGAGTACGGAAGTTAAGGACAAGTGAGAGCAAACCAAGATTTTACGATGTAGAGAATTTAACATTCAACTATTCTTTTAACCAAACAGAACATCGGGATTTTGAAATTGAAAATTCATTAGATCAAACGGTAAGGGTTGGTGCCAGTTACAACTTTAATTTCAATCCTATAAAAATCGAACCCTTTAAAAAGAATGATTCTTTATTTAAAGGCAAGTACTGGAAAATATTAAAAGACTTTAATTTTAATTTACTACCTACAAGTTTTTCTTTCAGTACAGATTATGTAAGGCAATTTAACAAGCAAAAGTTTAGAGAAGCAGATTTGGGAGGTGCTAATATAGGTATTGAAGAATTGTACAGAAGAAATTACACTTTCGATTTTCAATATACTGTAAATTATAACATTACTGATGCTTTAAGTTTGAATTTTTCGGCATCAAATAATAATATTGTACGAAATTATTTTGTAGACAATCAATTAAATGGAGAACAAGATCCATCATTAAATATTTGGGATGGTTTCTTTGATGTTGGCGACCCTAACAGGCAGTTTCAACAATTAGGTATTAATTATGAGATTCCATTATATAAAATCCCGACCTTGAGTTTCTTAAGAGCTACTTATGCTTATACAGGAGATTTTCAATGGAATAAAGGATCAGATTTGTTTGGGAATCTAACAATTGATGGGCAAACTTACGATTTAGGAAATTCGATTTCTAATGCAAACACACATAACTTAAATGCTACTTTAGATATGCGAAAGCTCTATAACTATATAGGTTTAAAAAAGAAAACCACAAGAAGAAGAGCGTCACCAGGAAGTCCTAAAGTTAATAGAATCTTACCGAGCCCAACACCTTCTAATAATAATCAAACAACAAAAACTAAAAAAAATACACTATATAATGCTGCAATAGACATCGTAACAAGTGTAAAAAGAATTCAGTTTAGTTATACAGAAAGAAACGGAACCTTTTTGCCTGGCTATTTGCAAACACCTGGATTTATTGGCACACTTAAGCCTACCTTTGGTTATACATTTGGAAGTCAAAGAGACATCAGGCATCTGGTAGCCAGAAATGGTTGGTTAACTGTTTTTCCAGACTTTAATCAACAATATACCGAAAACCAAACTAAAATTTTAGATTTTTCTGTAAATATAGTGCCTGTGAGAGACTTAAAAATAGACCTGACAGGAGGAAGAACCTATGCTGAAAATTTCACAGAATCTTTTAATACTTTAGATGTAAATGGCGATGGTTTTAGTGATGAATACAATGCATTAATTTCGAACACTTTTGGAAATTTCAATATATCAACAAGTTTAATAAGAACTGCATTTAATAGCAGTGATGAAAATGGATCGACTACATTCAATGATTTCAGGACTAACAGATTGGTGATTGCAAGACGACTTGCACAAGATGCTGGAGTAGATTTTTCTAATCCAAATAATTTTGAAGATGAAGACTTAAACGGTTTCCCTTTAGGATATGGAAAAACAAATCAGGCAGTATTGTTGCCAGCATTTTTAGCAGCATATTCAGGTAAAGATGCCAGTAAAGTTGATTTAGGAGCATTTAGAGATGTGCCAATACCTAATTGGACTTTAAAATACACAGGATTTATGAAGTTTAAATGGTTTAAAAAACATTTTAAACGCTTTTCTTTAACTCATGGCTATCAATCTACTTACACAATAAATCAGTTTAGAACAAATCTGGATTTCAATGCTGCAGATCAAAGTTTAGAGTACACAGCCCAAGACCCAAATGTTTTTGACCAATCTGGTAATTATAAAAACGAAACTTTGTTTACCAATATTAATTTAATGGAACAATTCAGCCCATTAATAAAGATTGATTTCGAAATGAAAAACTCTCTAAAAATATTAGCCGAAATTAGAAAAGATCGAATATTATCGTTAAGTTTCGACAATAATTTAATGACCGAAATTCAAGGTAACGAATATATTATTGGTTTGGGTTACAGAATAAAAGATGTAAAAATAAGATCACAAATCGCAGGTCCAAAACAAATTGTAAAAAGCGATTTAAATATGAAAGCTGACATTTCAGTTCGAGAGAATAAGACCATTATAAGATATTTGGATGTAGATAATAATCAGGTAACTTCAGGACAAAGTATTTGGAGTTTTAAATATTCGGCAGATTATGCGTTTAGTAAAGCCTTAATAGCAATTTTTTATTTTGATTATTCGTTTTCGGAATATGCAATATCAACCGCTTTCCCACAAACAACAATTCGTTCGGGAATTACAATACGGTATAATTTCGGAAATTAACAACAGATACTAATTACAGTAAAAATTACATTATGAACATTCCATCAGAATTAAAATACACTAAAGATCACGAATGGATAAAAATAGATGGTGATACGATTACAATAGGAATTACCGATTTTGCGCAAAGCGAATTAGGTGACATTGTTTATGTTGAAGTAGAAACTTTAGACGAAACTTTAGAGATTGAAGAAGTTTTCGGCACTGTAGAAGCAGTAAAAACTGTTTCGGATTTATTTTTACCAGTCACTGGTGAGATTATAGAATTTAATGAATCTCTGGAAGATGAACCGGAAAAAGTAAATAACGATCCTTATGGAGAAGGTTGGATGATTAAAGTAAAATGTTCTGACGTTTCTCAGTTAGACGATTTACTTTCAGCCGAAGACTATAAAACCATTATAAGTGCCTAAAAAAATAGTGTTGATACTAGCAATTGGTTATACCATAGTTTTAGCAATTGTTAGTCTAATGGCTATAACCTCACCATTAAATATAGGAACTAACTACGACGATAAGATTTTTCATATTTTTGCTTATGGAATACTTTTCATACTATGGTATTTTGCGCTACTTCGTTTAAAAACAATAAAGCCAATTTTTAAAGCAGTACTGTTTTCGGTTTTTTATGGTATAATTATTGAGGTATTACAAGGACAGTTTACAATTGTAAGAAAGTTAGATATATTAGATGTTCTTGCAAACTGTATTGGTGTAATGATTGCTTCATTTTTTATTATTATAAGAAACAGAACAATCGTTAAAAAATTATAATCCCTTGCTTTTTTAGCAAATTATTGGTTATTTTACAAATCTCGAAAACAAAAAAACAAATTATGGAACTTAAAAAAAATCCAAAAGCAGACGTAAGACAAAATGGATCCATCTATTTTGCAGTAGGTTTACTGTTAATGTTAGTAGTAACCTATTATACTATTAACTACAAATCTTACGATAAGAGCGATATAGATATAGGGTTAGTAAGTAATGAAATGGATGATGAAGAAGAGATACTTAATATAGAACAAGTTAAGCCACCTCCTCCACCTCCTCCACCTCCAGCAGCGCCTGAAGTAATTGAAATTGTTGAAGATGAAGAAGAGATAGAAGAAACTGTAATCGAATCTACTGAAACCGATCAAGAAGAAAAAATAATGGAAGTTGAAGATATTGAAGTAGAAGAAGTAGATGAAGATATAGAAGTTCCTTTTGCAGTTATCGAGAATGTTCCTGTTTATCCGGGTTGTGAAAAAGGAAATAATGATGCTAAAAGAAAATGTATGTCTGACAAGATAAAGAAATTTGTAATAAAGAAATTTAATACAGATCTCGCCGGAGATTTGGGACTTACAGGAAGACAACGTATAAACGTTATTTTTAAGATAGATAAAAACGGAAATATTGTAGGAGTTCGTGCTAGAGCACCTCATCCAAGACTTGAAAAAGAAGCAGCACGTGTTATTAATTTACTGCCTAAAATGAAACCAGGTCGTCAACGAGGTAAGGCAGTAACAGTACCTTATTCGTTACCAATTATCTTTCAAGTACAAGATTAACCCATAACACCAATTACATATATTCAAAATCCCGTTACCATTTGGCAACGGGATTTCTTTTGGAATGCTTATTGTGATTTATTCATAATCTATTAACATCTTAAATTTAATAATTATGAAACTTTTAAAAAGTAATCACAAACTCGTTGGTCAGAACGAGCAATTCGTGAAAAAATCACACAAGCATGAAACAACTTTACGAAATAACTCAACACTCTATTTTCAAGGTGGGTTGATTTTAACATTGTTAGCCTCTTATGGTTTATTGGAAATGAATTTTAGAAGTGAATCGTTCAAATTCGTTTCTCCGCTAACAGATGATACCGAAGTTGTTTATTTTGTTAATATTGTTCCTGAAACTATTCCTGAACCTGTAACAGAAAAAAAGCAGAACCAGTAAGAAAGAAATTATTGGCTATAAAGTTTGTTCCGGTTAAAAATCCAACCATCATTCCTGAAAAGTTAAAACCAATGGTGGCTTATAGTTCGCCAACGATAACAATTCCTAAAGAAAAGAAAATAGTTTCTACCAAACCAAGAACTATGATAGACGTAGAAAAAGTACCAATCTATCCAGGTTGTGAAGGCTTAACTACTAATGTAGAACTAAGACAATGTATGTCTAAAAAAAATAGGTAGGTTAATACAGATAAAGTTTAATACAGATTTGGCAGAAAGTTTAGGATTAACAGGGAAGCAAAATATTTATGTACAATTTAAGATAGATAAATCTGGAAATGTTTCAGAAATAAAAGCAAGTGCTAAACATATTAAACTAAAAAAAGAGGCAATAAGAGTTGTAGGTAAAATTCCTAAAATGATTCCCGGTAAACAAAGAGGAGAAAATTTTGAGGTTATGTATACGTTGCCAATAGTATTTGAGGTACGAAATTAAAAACAACACGTAATTATTATCAAGCCGCTATCAATTTATTATGATATCGTTTTTTTTGTTTGATATAATCAAAAAATAGTATCTTTCAACCAACAAAATATTTTCAATAAACGATGAAGAAATTCCTCCTGCTTATTCTTTGTATTTTGCAAATAAATGTATTTGCTCAAGATACTGCTAATTACGAAAAGCCACCAGTTTTCCCCGAATGTGAAACTCAAAATGTACAGAATCTTAAAGCTTGTTTTAACCAAAAGGTATTACGATTTGTATTCAATAATTTTAAAATGCCACAAATTGTTGCTGACGAAAATTACAAAGGCGACATTGTAGTGTTGTTTGAGGTTGATCAAAAAAGGAACTTTATTGTTTTATATGTAGATGCTATTTACGATGAACTTAAAACAGAAATAAAACGAGTATTTGGTGAGCTTCCAACAATAACACCAGCAACATATAACGGAAGAGCAATCTATAAACAATATTCTTTTCAAATAGATATTCCATTAGTCAATCCAGCTTCAATACAGTTAGATAATAATTTGGAGGAGAAACCTAATGCCATTTCAGAAATTGAAAGGCAAGCAAAAAAAGAGTACGATAGTATTAATGCCTCTCTTGTTCCTTATACTAAATTAGAATATAAAAGTCAGTTAAATATTCCGTTTACGCACCAATCGTATGCGAAATTTGATAGGAGTATAAATTTAATTGGCACAAATAGCCATACAGCATCAAAACCATTTGTGTATCAGGAAATTTCACGTTATTATGATTTTGAAGCTGAAAACAAAAAACTTAATAAAGATGTATAAACTTGGGGCAGGACGTAAACTTTTTAATGAGCGTTTAGTACAAGTGCAAGGAAAAGATTATTGGTTTACCATAGATCCAATTTTCGATCTTCAAGTTGGTAAATATTTTGATGCAGATTTTGATACCACATTTAATAACACAAGAGGTATTTATATACAAGGTGGATTAGGAAAAAAGCTAAACTTTTCTACTTCAATTTTTGAAAGCCAAGGGCGCTTTGCACAATATTATAATGAATATGCAGAAACCTTAAAAGCTTTTGGTCCGGATCCAGCAATTATTCCGGGTCGTGGAATCGCTAAACGATTTAAAGACGATGATTACGATTATCCTGTAGCTGAAGTCTATTTATCATATACTCCTGTGTCATTTTTAAATATTCAATTTGGTTATGGCAAGAATTTTATTGGTGATGGTTATCGCTCTTTATTTATAAGTGATGTCGCAAGTCCTTCGACTTTTTTTAAATTGAATACTACCTTTTGAAAAATTAAATATACAAGTACGTGGTTATGGCTTAAAGATGTAAGACCTGAAGTTACCGAAGATGGTGCATTTTTAACCAAGTATATGGCTAATCATTATTTAAGCTGGAATGTTTCAAAACGCTTTAATTTAGGATTGTTTGAATCGGTTATTTGGACAGATTCAAACAATAGAGGTTTTGATATTAGCTATTTAAACCCAATAATTTTTTATCGTGCCATAGAGTTTCAATCAGGGCAAGATGCTGGGAATGTAATTGTTGGTGCTTCAGCCAAATATAAAATAAACGATAATATTAATATATATAGTCAGTTTATTTTAGACGAATTTTCTTTAGACGATATTTCAGGTGGTGAAAAAAGTTGGAAAAATAAATATGGATACCAGATTGGAGCAAAATATTACAATGCTTTTAAGGTTGAAAACTTATTGCTTCAAATTGAATATAATCGTGTGAGACCTTATACTTATTCTCACAATACTGTTGAATTAAATTATGGGCAGTTCAACCAATACATGGCTCATCTTTGGAGAGCAAATTTTAGTGAAGCAATACTAATAGGACGATATTATTATAACCGTTGGTTTGCTGATGTTAAATTTATATTTGGAGTTAGAGGTTTGGATTTTAACGATGGCACAGATAATTTTAGTTATGGAGGAGATATTTTCAGAAGTGATAAAGACAGACCTTTTGATACTGGAGTTAAAGTAGGGCAAGGACTAAAAACCAATTTGTTTCATGCCGAATTACAAACGGGTTATTTAATAAATCCCATAACCAATTTAAAATTGTTTATCAATATAAGTTACAGGGATTTTAATCCGGAAGCCGAAACTATAAATACTTTTAGTAATAGTACAGTTTGGTTTAATATTGGATTAAAAACCGATTTGTTTAATTGGTATTTTGATTTTTAGTGAATTACTCCTTCAAACTTTTATAGAAAGCACATCTTGTTTTTTTAGAAGAAATAAAATTCCAGCTATAACCCAAATTGTCATAAGTTTTTGTAATTGAAGTATTTGCGGCAACTTCATCTTCGGTTTTACCGTTTTCAATTTCTGCTAAAACATTTTTCTTAATGGTTTCAAGCATATTCAAGAAAAATGCATACTCTTCTTTATTAGATAGTTTACCATGACCCGGAATAATTTTGGTATCGTCGTCTATAAGCATTAAGGTTTGTTTTACAGCTTCTATATAACCATTTACACTTCCGCCAGAGTTTAAATCAATATAAGGATATCGACCATTAAAATACACGTCACCAGTATGGAGCACATTGCTTTCGGTAAAATAGAGTAGCGCGTCTCCATCTGTATGTGCATTGTCAACATGAAAAATAATAATTTGTTCTCCATTTATATGAATATTTAATTTATCATTAAAAGTGATTATAGGAAGTGCTTCTTTAGGACGCATAGATGTATCCCGATTTGGAGTTTCTTCTAAACGTTTTCTAACATTATCATGTGCAATAATGGTTGCACCTAATGTGTTCATGTTTTCGTTTCCTCCTGTATGATCGCCATGCCAATGTGTATTCACTAAAAACTGAAATGGCTTATCGCTTAACTTTTTTATGGCAGCTTCTATTTTTGAAGACATATGTGCATATTGATCATCAATAATAAAGACATCATCTTCTCCAACAGAGACTCCAATATTTCCGCCTTGACCAATAAGCATATAAACATTGTCTGAAAGTTTAATGGTTTCAATAGTTATTTCGTTAGAATTTTGGGCAGAAATTAATACACTAAAAGAGCATAAAAAGGGCAACAATAGTTTTTTTAAAGATTTCATAAATGTAGAATTATTAATTGAATACATTAAAGATACTAAAACTTTTAAAGTGATGAAGAATAACATAAATTTACTTTTGTTTTCCATTGCTCATAAAAGATTTTCAAAGTATCTTTGCCTTCGCAATAAATATCGCACTGTTTCATGTCGAGTTCTTCTATATCTTCTTTTTCAATAGCTTCTGTGATTTCTGATTTTAAGGAAATTACCAAAATAAGGTTGTCTTTAAGTGTTGTATTCTCATCGATTGCCGGTTATTTATTGGGCGCAGACACGGTTAGTTTTTACACCTTAATATTATTGGCATTTGGAGGCTATTTTATGGTTGGAGCGTCTAATGTATTTAATCAAATTATTGAAAAAGATCTCGATGCATTAATGGATCGTACAAAAAACAGACCAATTCCAACAGGACGTATATCGGTTAATAATGCGTTTATTTTAGCTTCTGTTTTTACCGTATTTGGAATTACTATCTTATATATTATAAATCCACAGACAGCAATGTTTGGAGCGATTTCAATTTTTTTATATACAAGTGCTTACACGCCATTAAAAACAAAAACACCATTATCTGTGTTTGTAGGTGCTATTCCTGGAGCCATTCCTTTTATGTTAGGTTGGGTTGCAGCCACAGATAATTTTGGTATAGAGCCTGGTATTTTATTTATGTTGCAATTCTTTTGGCAATTTCCACATTTTTGGGCAATTGGCTGGTTCTTGCATAAAGATTATCAAAAAGCAGGATTTAACATGTTACCAACTGGAAAGCAGGACAAAGGCACTGCTGTGCAAACAATTTTATATACAGTCTGGACTATAATTGTGTCTATTATACCAGTTTTTGGATTTACAGGTAGGCTACATTTAACTATTGTAGGTGCTATAATGGTATTTTTAGTAGGTTTAATAATGTTGTATTATGCTGTTCAGCTATTTAAAAAAATGACTGTAATTGCTGCACGACAATTAATGTTGGCAAGTGTTATATACATTACACTTGTACAAATAATATATGTTTTTGATAAATTTATAAGATAATATGGATTTAACAGAAGGAACTTTAGAAGAAAAAACCATTCGCGCAAAAAAAATGATGCTTTGGTTTGGTATTGCATCTCTAATTATGTCTTTTGCAGGCTTAACCAGTGCATATATAGTGAGTAGTAACAGGGAAGATTGGTTAACAGATTTTCAATTACCTAATGCTTTTTCCATAAGTGCAGTTGTGATTATTATAAGTAGTCTTACTTTTATTTTAGCAAAAAAAAGCCTTAAAGGAAAGCAGAAGACAATTTGTAACTATTTGGTTATGGATAACTTTAATACTCGGTGTTGTATTTATTTACAATCAATTTTTAGGGTTTAATCAAATTATAGATTTAGGATATAATTTTACAGGACCGACAAGCAATATTACCATGACGTTTATTTTTATTATAGCTATTGCGCATATTTTTCATGTAGCAATAGGTTTAATTTGTTTGCTCGTAGTAATTTATAATCATTTTAAACAAAAGTATAATGCCAATAATATGCTGGGTTTTGAACTTGCTGCAACTTTCTGGCATTTTGTAGATATTTTATGGTTATACTTGTTTTTATTTTTATACTTCTTTAGATAAATAAATTGATTATTTTTGTTCAACTTTTTAAAATAAAATTCATTTATGGATAATACAGTTAGCACTGGAACAGAAGGTAAAGATTGGGGTGGAGGCAACCAGCCTCTTAAAGCAAGTTATGGTAAAATGATGATATGGTTTTTCATTGTTTCTGATGCGTTAACCTTTTTAGGATTTTTGGCAGCTTACGGCTTCTCCAGATTTAAATTTATAGATTCTTGGCCAATAGCAGACGAGGTATTTACTCATATTCCTTTTTATCATGAGCCTATGCCTATGATTTATGTGGCTTTCATGACTTTTGTTTTAATTATGTCTTCTGTAACAATGGTTTTAGCAGTAGATGCAGGACATGAAATGAAGAAAGCCAAAGTGACTTTTTATATGTTACTTACAATTTTTGGAGGGATGATTTTTGTTGGCTCACAAGCTTGGGAATGGGCAACATTTATTAAAGGAGATTACGGAGCTGTACAAACAAAAGGAGGAAATATTTTACAGTTTGGCGAATATGTTGAAAAAGATGAAGAGAAGATATTTAAACGTGTTGCTTTAAGGGATTTTGTAATTACTGAAGATGATGGTAGAATTAATCATGAACAAAAAAATGGATTATGGTTTAAAAGCGAGGGTACTCAACCAACATATACTGTAGAAGAGGTTATCAAAGGACTGGAATCTCATGATAATGTTTTAATTAGAACGGAAATTATCGATGAGAAAGGAGAGAAAACAATACTCTCAAGAGGAAATTCTTTAAAACAACTTAAGGATAATGGTAAAATTGTTGTGGAAGGTGCTAACCTACATGTAAATGAATATGGCACGCCTTTATTTGCAGATTTTTTCTTCTTTATAACAGGATTTCATGGATTTCATGTGTTTTCAGGAGTTATAATTAATATCATTATTTTCTTTAATGTAATACTTGGAACTTACGAACGCAGAAAAAATTACGAAATGGTAGAAAAAGTTGCTCTTTACTGGCACTTTGTAGATTTAGTTTGGGTATTTGTATTTACATTCTTCTACCTGGTTTAATAAGATAATAAATTTAATATGGCAGAACACGTACATAATTTAGAAATATTTAGAGGTTTAATTAAGTTTAAATCCATCACTCAAAAAATTTGGGGAGTTTTAGTTTTATTAACTATTGTTACAACTGTTGAAGTTGCTTTAGGAATATCAAAACCAGAAGCTTTGCTGTCTAATTTTTTTGGCATGAAAATCCTTAATTGGATATTTATTATCTTAACCTTAGTTAAAGCATACTATATTACTTGGGACTTTATGCACATGCGAGACGAAACAAAAGCCTTACGTCGTATGGTAGTTTGGACGGTTATTTTCTTAATATGTTATTTGCTGTTTATTCTTTTGCAAGAAGGTGGTTATGTTTTTGATGTGTATAGTAACGGATACATTAAACGAGATTTTTAAAACTATAAACAAACACTAAATCTTTCGACTTAAGTTTACACAAAATGCGGTCAAAGTGTTAAATATAATTAGAAGACGGTTTTTTGTAACTGTCTTTTTTAATTTTGTACTATGAATTTCAAGAACATAAAAAAAACGTCAACATTATTAATATTATTTTTTCTTCCTGTCATTTTTCTATTGTTTTTGTATCCATCAACACATAATTATAATGCTTTAGATAGTGTTAAAAAGGATATTCGCGAAACATCTGCTTTTGCTACCGAAGATGGTGAAACGATTCTTCTTGAAAAGAATATTACAGTACTTGGTTTTTTTCGGTTTAGAGCCAATGGAGAAAGCAACAGTTGCATTAAATTTAAAAGAACTGATTTATGATAAATTTAAAGGATTTAAACGTTTTCAAATATTGATATTACTTCCTAATGGTGTAGAAGAACAAGTAAAATTATTGAAGTTAGAATTGTTGAAATATGATGAATTAAAATACTGGCATTTTATTTATGGAGACCAACAAGATATAATTAAGGTATTTAATTCGCTTAATACAAAAGAAATTTTAAATACAGATTTTGCTACAAATCATGTTTTTATTGTTGATAAAGAGCGTAACCAGCGAGGACGACTTGACGAAAGAACAGAGAAAGAAAAAGAAAAGAATGCTCCAGTATATGGATTAAGTTCTTACGATTGTATCGAAATTTCTGAAATCAAAAATGTAATGAGCGACGATTTACGTATTTTATTTACTGAATACAGACAAAAACGAAAAGGAACTTTTAATTCTGCATCAAGAAGAGATGATGCTTTAAAAGCACAAAATAATGAAAAAAACTAATTATTCTTATGTTGGAATAGCACTAATAATATTAGTGTTTGGAATTATATTTATTCCAAGAATTGTTGATCGTATAACTAACAAAGATGTGACTCGCACTGAAAGTCGGAGCAAGAACATTAGTACACAAGTAAATGATACTAAGTCATTAGCATTTCTGGAGATTAATGGAGAAGCCAAAAAAGTACCGGCGTTTAGTTTTACAAATCAAGAAGGAAAAACAATTACTAATAAAGATTACGAAGGGAAAGTATATATAGTAGAATTCTTTTTTACAACCTGTCCAACTATTTGTCCAAGAATGAATAAAAACTTGGTCCAAATTCAAAATAGTTTTATAGGATTTGAAAATTTTGGAGTAGCTTCATTTACTATAAATCCTGAATATGATACGCCAGAAGTTTTAAAAAAATATGCAGTCAAATATGGCATTACAAACCCTAATTGGCATTTAATGACAGGAAATATTGATACTATCTACGATTTGGCAATCAAAGGTTTCAATTTATATACAGCTAAAGATGTTGAGGTAGAAGGCGGATTTGAACATTCAGGAAATTTTGCTTTAATAGATAAAAATGGGTTTATTCGTTCTAGAATAACAGAATCTGGAAATCCTTTAATATATTATAATGGTATTATTTCAGAAGAAGAAATGATGAATGATGAAGGTTATATAGAAGAGATTAGTATGTTAAAAGAAGATATTAAAAAATTATTAAATGAGTGAAAAACAAAACATAGCAAATGAAAAAAAATACAACAAATGGATTGTAACTCTTTCAATCACAATTCCACTTGTTGTAGCTGTTTTATTTGGAATTAAAATCCCAAATGTAGCACCTTTGTCTTTTTTGCCTCCAATTTATGCGGCTATTAATGGAGTAACTGCTGTAATATTAATTTCGGCAGTGTTTCAAATAAAAAAAGGAAACCGAAAATACCATGAGCGATTAATGAAAACAGCAATCTTGTGTTCGGTTTTATTTTTACTAATGTACATAGCCTACCACATGACAAGCGATTCTACAAAATTTGGTGGTCAAGGCACAATAAAATATGTGTATTATACAGTTTTAATATCACATATAATATTGTCAATAGTAGTGATTCCATTTGTTTTGATTACTTATGTTAGAGCTATAACCAACAATTTTGAAAGGCATAAAAAAATAGCAAGAATTACATTTCCGTTATGGCTGTATGTCGCTGTTTCGGGTGTAGTAGTATATATTATGATTTCACCTTATTATTAATATTTAAAAAAACGAATCCTTTCTCTCCTTTTGGACAGAGAGGCATTTAATATGAAACGTAAGATTTTCTTTTTTCTTTTTTCTTTTTTCTTTTTTCTTCAAACAAATGCACAATGTGCCATGTGTCGTGCAGTTTTAGAAAGCGAAGAAGGTCAAAATACCGCTAAAGGAATTAACAATGGCATCATTTATTTAATGATTATACCATATATCTTAATTGGTAGTTTAGGTTATTTTATTTATAGAAAGCTAAAAACCAAGTAGTTAATATTTTTTAACATTTTATTAGAACAATATTCTGTAACAAAATCTTTCTTTTACAGTCTAATTATAAAGCTATTAAAAGAGTAACTTTAAAACGGCTCTGTAAATAACACTAACTATGCTAAAAATAAGTAACCTACACAAATCCTATCCAATAGGAGGTTCTAGTTTACATGTACTTAAGGGTATAAATTTGGATATCGAAGACGGTGAAATGGTAGCTATTATGGGCTCTTCAGGTTCTGGAAAATCTACATTACTTAATATTATTGGTATGTTAGATGAAGCAGATTCTGGTGATTATATATTAGATGGATTGCCAATAAAAAATCTTACCGAAAAGAAAGCTGCAGTTTATAGAAATAAATTTTTAGGATTTATTTTTCAATCCTTTAACCTTATTAATTACAAAAATGCTTTAGAAAATGTAGCCTTGCCATTGTATTATCAAGGATTGAAACGTAAAGAGCGTCAAGAAAAAGCCATGTTTTTTTTAGAAAAAGTGGGATTAACAGATTGGGCACATCATTTACCAAAAGAACTTTCAGGAGGGCAAAACCAACGTGTTGCCATTGCAAGAGCTTTAGCGGCAAATCCTAAATTACTATTAGCCGATGAGCCAACAGGAGCGTTGGATACAGGCACTTCGTTTGAGATAATGGAATTTATTCAGAAATTAAACGACGAGGGCAAAACCATTTTAATTGTAACTCACGAAGAAGACATCGCAAATATGTGTAAACGTATTGTTCATTTACAAGATGGTGTTATTATGGAAGATACATTTGTAAACCAAGTAAGAACTGCGCAAAATGTTTGATATAGATCTTTGGCGGGAAATATTTCAGAGTATTAACATGAACAGAACTAGGAGTATATTGTCTGGATTTACTGTGGCATTTGCAATATTATTATTTACTATTCTTTTTGGTATTACCAATGGTTTAATTAACACCTTTGAAGAAGGGTTTAAAGATGATGCAACAAATTCAATTTTTGTCCAATCGGGTCGAACTACGAAAGCTCATAAAGGTCTTCAAGTAGGCCGAAAAATTCAGTTTAAAAATGAAGATTTTGATTTTATAAAAGAAGAATTTGGTGATAAAGTAGAATTTATAACTGCAAGAATCTATAAAAATGTAACCGCCTCTTTTAGAAGCGAACAAAATAGTTATACAGTTAGAGCTGTGCATCCCGATCATCAATTTCTCGAGAAAACTTTAATGAAAGAAGGGCGTTATATTAACCAGCGCGACGTTGACGAACGCACAAAAGTGGTAGTAATTGGACGTTTGGTAGAAGAAGATTTGTTCGCTAAAACAATAGCAATAGGGAAGTATATTAACCTAAGTGGCATCCAGTATAAAATTGTAGGAACCTTTTCTGATGAAGGTAACGATAATGAGGAACGGATAATTTATATGCCGGTTTCAACAGCTCAACTCGTTTATGGTAATAATGATTATCTGGATCAAATTAACTTGACTTATAATCCTAAAATGGATTTCGATCAAGCTTTAGCTTTTAGTACTCTAATCACAAAAAAGTTAAAAAATCGTTTTTCTGTTGCCCCAACTGATCAACGCGCGATTCGAGTTCGAAATATGGCGCAAGGAGCCAAAGCGGTAAACGCCATTTCGTTTGGTTTAGGACTTATGGTAATGGTTATAGGCTTTGGGACTTTAATTGCAGGAATAGTAGGGATTAGTAATATCATGATCTTTATTGTTAAAGAACGCACCAAAGAAATAGGTATTCGTAAAGCGCTTGGAGCACAGCCAAAACAGATTGTGTCTATTATTTTAATAGAGTCAGTTATTATTACTACAATCTCAGGATATGTAGGACTATTAATTGGAGTTGGTGTTCTTGACTGGGCAACACCTGTCTTAAAAGACTATTTTATTAAAGATCCTGGAGTGAGCAATAGTCTTGTTATTGGAGCAACAATAACATTAATATTAGCAGGAACCCTTGCAGGTTATTTGCCTGCAAAAAGAGCGTCAAGAATTAAACCAATAGTAGCACTTAGAGATGATTAAAGATGTTTAACCGAGCCAATTACCAAATATTTATTAGCTGTAAAATGATTAATGGCGAACACATTCGACCTATAAAAAACAATAAAAATTAACGAATGAAATTTTTATTCGATAGAGATACCTGGCAAGAACTGTACGATAGTATTAGCAAGAACAAAGTAAGATCTATACTTACTATGGTAGGTGTATGGTGGGGGATTTTATTATTAATAGGCCTTTTAGGTTCTGCAAGAGGTATAGAAAACTCATTCAATCGTTTATTTGGAGACTTTGCAACCAATAGCGTATTTATTTGGAGTCAAAGTACAAGCAAACCTTTTAAAGGATTTCAAGAAGGAAGACGAGTTAGACTAACATTAACAGATGTAAGAAAAATAGAAGAAAATGTTGAAGGTATTGAATTTGTAGTTCCTAGAAATCAAAATCGGAGTTTAGTAGTTAGAAATCTTCTTTCAGGAACTTTTAATATAGCAGGTGATTACCCATTATTAGACAAGGTTCAAAAAAAGAAATTGATACACGGCCGTTTTATCAACCAGAATGATATTGATGAAAACAAAAAAACAGTTGTGATTTCAGAAGATATATACAAACAGCTATTTGAAAAAGATGAAGATGCAATTAATGAATATATAAGAATCAACAATATTAATTTTAAAGTTATTGGAATATTTGAAAACAGCAATGTGAATATGGGACCATCAAGCGATATTCATATCCCATTTACCACGTTTCAACAAATTTATAATCAAGGAGAAAAGATTGGATGGATGGTTATTACAGGCAAACCAGATTCAGATATTAATCAAATTGAAGCTGATGTAAAACTATTATTAAAGAATGTACATAAGATACATCCACAAGATAAACGTGCTTTTGGGAGTTTTAACTTAGGGGAAGCATTTGGAAAACTCACAGGTTTTTTAACTGGTATGCAATTTTTAACCTGGTTTGTAGGGATTGCCACACTTATCGCTGGAGTATTTGCTATTGGGAATATTTTGCTGATTACTGTAAAAGAACGCACTAAAGAAATTGGCGTAAGACGTGCTATAGGAGCAACACCTTTTGAAATTAAACGGCAAATTGTGGTTGAAGCGGTGTTTTTAACATTAGTTGCAGGTCTTTTAGGTATTATTTCTGGAGGATGGATACTCATTGCTATGGATAAATTTTTAGGACAAGGAGATGATGCTGTGTTTGTAAATGCCTCAGTATCCATTTCTGTAGTATTAATAGCACTAGTAATATTAATTATTTTAGGGACCTTAATAGGGTTAATCCCGGCATATAAAGCCACGAGTGTAAAACCAATAGAAGCATTAAGAGAAGAATAAAAAATTAATCAAAAATAAAAATGAAGAAAGCAGTAAAAATTATTTTAGGAATAGTTGTTTTAATATTATTAGTTATAGTATTAAAATATTTTAAAGACTCAAATTCTAAAGACATTGTAGATTATGAAACAGAAGAGCCTTTTTATGCTTCTATAGATACAAAGGCAGTTGCTACAGGTAAATTAATTCCAGAAGAAGAGATTGAGTTAAAACCTCAAATTTCTGGAATTGTAGATAAGATTCTTGTTGAAGAAGGAGACATTGTACAAAAAGGCGACCTTATTGCAAAAATTAGAGTAGTTCCAAACGAGCAAGCTTTAGTTAGCGCTAGCAGCAGAATTAAATCTGTTAAATTTTCCAGAGATAATGCACAAACATTATTTAACAGAAATAAAGCACTGTTTGAAAAAGGAGTGATTTCTAAACAAGATTTCGAGAATAGTGAGCTTTCACTTAATCAAGCACAGGAAGAACTTTCACAAGCACAAAACAATTATCAGATTATTAAAAGAGGGTCACTATCAGGCGGTCGTTCTGCAAACACTAATATTATAGCACAAATTTCCGGTACTGTATTAGAAATTCCAGTTCGGGAAGGTGATCAAGTTATTGAAAGTAATAATTTTAATGCTGGAACCACTATCGCAACTATTGCAGATATGAGCGTTATGATTTTTGAAGGATTAGTAGATGAAGCTGAAGTAGGAAAACTGGAAGAGGGTAAAGAAATAACGGTTATTCTTGGAGCTATAAACGAAAAAGAATTCCCTGCAATTTTAACCTTTATAGCCCCAAAAGGGAAAGAAGAAAATGGTGCTGTACAATTTACAATTAAAGCAGATGTGGAAATAGACCCTTCTACTAAAATTAGAGCAGGATATAGTGCAAATGCCGAAATTGAAATTGAAAGCAAAGACAGTACGTTTTGTATTAAAGAAGCATTATTGCAATTTAATAGAATAACAGAAAAACCTTTTGTAGAGATTCTAAATGAAGATGGTAAGTTCGAAAAGAAAGATGTAGAGCTTGGTATATCAGACGGAATTAATATAGAAATTCTAGATGGTATCGAAGAAGGTGATAAGATTAAAGTATGGAATAAAGCATCAAAAGACGGCGAAGACGATGAAGATAATTAATTTAAGAACCCTTAATATGAGATATAGTTTCACTGTATTACTACTTTTAGTAGGCATTCTTTTATTTGCACAAAATAAGCAGTGGACATTGGAAGAATGTGTAAACTATGCAATTGAGAATAATCTTACAGTAAAACAGTCTGTACTAGATGCAAAGACAGCAGAAGAAAATATAAATACTGCTAGAGGGAATTTTTTACCTAATTTAACTGGAAACGTATCTCAGAATTATAACTTTGGATCTTTTATTGGACAAGACGGTAGAAGAATTTCTCGAGATAGTAGAGGTAATTCTTTTGGGTTGAATACTGGCGTACTAGTTTTTAATGGATTTCAGAATACTAACATTTACAGACAGGCAAAGCTTGGTTTAGAGTCAAGCCAATTAGAATTAGATATACTAAAAGACAATATTTCATTAAACGTTGTTAATGACTATTTAAATATTTTATTAAATAAAGAAGGCTTTAAAATAGCTGAAGAACAGGTAAATTTATCTCAAAGTCAAGTAGACCAAATGAAAGAGCTTGTTAATTCTGGAGCAAGACCAAAAGCAGATGTGTTAGAATCTCAAGCTCAATTAGCTAGAGATCAAGAACGCCAAATAAGTGCTCAGAACAGTATTGATCTTTCTTTACTAAGCTTATCACAGTTATTACAAGTGCCTTATATTGGATTTGATGTACAAGAAATGTTGCTTGACTTATCTTCCATTGTATTAGAAAGTAATAATCCAAATGCGATTTTTAATTATGCATTAGAAAATAGACCAGAAATAAAAGGAGCTGAACTTGATATAATGAATTCTGATTATGGTGTTAAAATTGCAGAAGGCTCTTTTTATCCATTATTAACTTTTGGTGTAGGGATGAATACATCATATCAACATTCACAAGGGCAAGAAGATATTAGAATTATTATAGATGAAGATAATAATATCTCAACAGTTCCTAACGGTTTTGGAACCCAATTAAAGGATAACTTAGGATATAACTTTGGATTTAATTTAAGTGTCCCAATCTTTAACAGACTTCAAACAAAAGCAGCTGTGAGCAGAGCTGAAATTTTTAAAGAAAAGAGTTTAATAAGATTAGAAGAGGAAAAGCAAGTTTTACGCACAATTATAGAACGAGCTTATGCTGATGCAAATGCAGCTTTTAAACAATACGAAGCATCGAGTTCTTCAGTTGAAGCTCAGCAAGAAGCCTTTAAAAATTCACAAGAGAGTTTCAATTTAGGTGTAATGACATCATTTGATTTTGAACAAACACGATTTAGATTAGTTGATGCACAGTCAAAGTTGATTAATGCTAAGTATGATTTTGTTTTTAAAACCAAGGTTCTCGATTTTTATCTCGGAAAATCTTTAATAGATTAATTTGGTATTCATATTGAACATAGAAACCAGTACAACAAACTGTTCGGTCTCTCTTTCTAAAGAAGGAGAGACTTTTGTTTTAAAAGAGGATTATAATAATAGCTATTCTCATGCTGAGCGATTGCATGTTTATATAGATGCGGTTTTAAAAGAAGGGAAAATTAATTCTAAAAGCTTAGATGCAATTGCTGTAAGCAAAGGGCCTGGTTCTTATACAGGATTGCGAATAGGAGTTTCGGCAGCAAAAGGATTGTGTTATGCTTTAGAGATACCTTTAATTTCTATTGCTACTTTAGAAGGGTTAGCGCAGCAAATTAAAATTGAAGATGGCGTTATTGTTCCAATGTTAGATGCGAGGCGTATGGAAGTGTATTCAGCAGTATTTAATTCAGAATACAAACAAATACGAGATACACAGGCACAAATTTTAGACGCAGCTTCTTTTAATGAATATTTAGAAAAAGGAAAAGTTTGCTTTATTGGCAATGGTGTTGAAAAAACCAAAACCTTAATCACACATTCAAATGCCATTTTTGTTGAAAACAAATTACCTTCAGCTAATGAGATGTGTAAATTGGCTTATGATAAATACAAAAAAAACGACACAGAAGATGTCGCTTATTTTGAACCTTATTATTTAAAAGATTTTATTGCTCTAAAATCTAAAATCTAAATTTATTTGTTTATCTGAACTCTGTGTGGATAAGGAATTTATATTCCGGCAGTATCTAATGCTTCTTTTACTTGTTCGGTAACACCAAAGTAAACAGCCCAATAATCTTCTGTATTACACCATGGTCTTACCGCAAAATTTATTGAACTATCTGCCAATTCGGAAACATTAACTGTTGGAGCCGGATCTTGCAGTACCAAGGGATGAGAAGTTAAAACATTCAATAAAACTTCTTTAGTCTTT
>RDRZ01000015.1 GCA_003709165.1 Flavobacteriaceae bacterium PRS1 | reverse complement strand
ACGCATAAAGAAGAAGAAATTTTAAATTATAATTTTCTTAAGATTATTAAAGCTGTAAAGAGCCAAAAATATGATAAATTTGCACAAATTTAATAAATATTAATGACGAGTAAAAATAGTAACGCAGACCAGCTAATAGCAGTAATATTAGATGGCATAGAAGATGTAAAAGGGCAAAACACAAATATTTTAGATTTAAGAGAATTAGAAAACACCGTTTGCGATTATTTTATTATTTGCGAAGGCACTTCAAACACACAAGTAAATGCCATTGTAAGTTCTATTCAAAAAAAGGTAAGTAAAGAAATTAAAGATAAACCTTGGCATATAGAAGGAAGTAATAACGCCGAATGGGTTTTAATGGATTATGTAAATGTAGTTGTACATGTGTTCCAAAAACATATTAGAGAGTATTATGATATTGAAAGTCTTTGGGGAGACGCAAAAACAATCGAAATAAAAACCGCTTACTAAAACACATTTAATGTTGAAAGATAAAAAAACAACAAATAAAAAGCCAAAGTTCAGTCAGTATTGGGTTTATGGAATTGTCATTGTTATTTTCTTGGCTATTAATGTATTTTCAGGATTAGGTTCTTCCACAGGAAATCTTACCACTCCTTCTGAATTTTTTAAGTATTTAAAAGATGGCGATGTTGATAAAGTTCAAATTGTAAATAGACGTAAAGCTAAAATTTATTTAACTACTGAAGCTTCAAGAAAAGAAATACATAAAAACTCAATTAAACAACAACTAATTCCTATTGCTGGAAAAACTTCAAATTATTATTTTGAGTTTGGAGACCTTCAAAATTTTGAAAACCAATTAAACAAAGTGATAAGCGATAACAACCTGAATACAGTAATTAACTACGAAACCGAACAAAACGTTTGGGGAGATTTCTTAATAGGAATTCTTCCTTTTGTAGTAATAATCGGCGTTTGGATTTTTATTATGAGACGTATGTCTGGAGGCGCTGGTGGTGGAGCTGGACAAATTTTTAATATAGGAAAATCGAAGGCAAAACTTTTCGACCAGAATTCAGATGTTAAAATCACGTTTAAAGATGTTGCAGGTTTAGAAGGTGCAAAAGAAGAAGTTGAAGAAATTGTTGATTTTCTTAAAAACCCGGAAAAATACACATCATTAGGCGGTAAAATTCCTAAAGGAGCATTACTCATTGGAGCTCCAGGGACAGGAAAAACCTTATTGGCAAAAGCCGTAGCTGGTGAAGCCAAAGTGCCTTTTTACTCCCTTTCTGGATCCGATTTTGTTGAGATGTTTGTAGGTGTAGGAGCATCGAGAGTTCGTGATTTATTTAAACAAGCAAAAGAAAAAGCACCTTCAATTATTTTTATTGACGAAATAGATGCCATTGGTAGAGCAAGAGGAAGAAACGCAATAAGTGGTGGTAACGATGAGCGCGAGAATACATTAAACCAATTGTTATCGGAAATGGATGGTTTTGGAACAAACTCAAATGTTATTGTGCTTGCAGCAACAAATAGAGTTGATATTTTAGACAAAGCCCTTTTGAGAGCTGGACGTTTTGACAGACAAATATTTGTCGATTTACCAGATATTCGAGAACGTAAGGAAATATTTGAAGTTCATTTAAGACCTTTAAAAAAAGCAAGAGGTTTGGATGTCGATTTTTTATCTAAACAAACTCCTGGATTCTCTGGAGCAGATATTGCTAATGTGTGTAATGAAGCTGCACTGATAGCTGCTCGTAAAGGAAAAAAATCTGTTGGTAAACAAGATTTTCTCGATGCAGTAGATAGAATTATTGGAGGACTGGAAAAGAAGAATAAAATTATTACTCCAGCCGAAAAAAAAGCTGTTGCTTTTCACGAAGCAGGTCATGCAACTGTAAGCTGGATGCTTGAATATGCTGCACCTTTGGTTAAGGTTACTATTGTACCACGAGGACAATCGTTAGGTGCTGCTTGGTATTTACCTGAAGAGCGATTAATTGTTCGTCCAAAACAAATTCTGGACGAAATGTGTGCTACTTTAGGTGGTCGTGCTGCCGAAAAAGTAATATTTAATGAAATATCTACAGGAGCATTGAGCGATTTAGAAAAAGTAACTAAACAAGCCAGAGCTATGGTAACCATTTATGGATTAAACGATAAAATAGGAAACTTAACCTATTACGATTCTTCCGGACAAAACGAGTATGGATTTACCAAACCATATAGTGAAAAAACTGCTGCCCTAATAGATAAAGAAATCTCTAGCATTATTGAAGAACAATATCAACGAGCCATAAAAATACTAGAGAAAAATAAGAAAAAATTAACAAAACTCGCAGAAGTACTACTTGAAAAAGAAGTTATTTTTAAAGACAATTTAGAAAAGATTTTTGGCAAAAGACCTTTTGAGAAAAAAGAGGAAGACATTGCTGTAATAAAATAGAATTTTTAGAAATTAATAGATTTCCGATTAGTTTATTATAAGATTTTATATCTTTGAAACATTAAGAAAATAAAAACTGATTAATAGCAAAATCCTAAATGAGCCTATTTCGTAAAATTTTTAGTTCATCAAAAGACTCTCGAAATGAAATTCAAGATGATGAGAGAGGCAAGTATATGCCCGAAATTAAACTTCCAATTGATGAACGTTTTACTATAAACTTTAAAGCAAACGGAGGAAAATTTTTGTACTGTGAAGATATAGACGAAGTGAACCAAAATCTTAATTCCATTATTCAAGAAAATGATTGGAAAGACAAAAAAGTACTCCTTTTTGATGAACGGTTAGCTAATAAGTTTAAAAGTTTTGATTTTGAAACCAGCAAAAACATTAGTGATTGTACTTTTTTTTTCACGACATGCGAATTTTTAATTTCAAATGATGGTTCTTTATTAATATCTTATAATCAAATAGCCGATAAAAGACTAAAAGAACTGCCTCCTAACTTTATAATTTTTGCCACAACAAGCCAATTTGTAGAAACCATAAGTGAAGGTTTAAGAGGTATTAAAGAAAAAAATAGAAATAAAATTCCTACCAATATTACTACAATCAAGCACTTTAAAGCTTGTGACGATAAAGATTTCTTAAGCTATGTAAGTAGTTCAAAAAACTTATATTTGCTCTTGTTAGAAGACTTATAATGAAGGAATTTTTTATTCGAGCATTTTCTGGTGTTTTATACATCTCTTTGTTTTTACTTGCTTTAAATTCTCAACACGCACTAATTGCCTTATTTTTTGTTTTCGGTTTAATTTGCATTGCCGAGTTTAATAAACTAATACACTTAAAGGGTTTTATTTCGTACATCATTTTTATTGTTTTGTATCTCACTTTTGCCTATTGGCAGTTAGTTTTAGATTCCAGCGAAGGCTTTAGAGAAGCAATCCAGATATTGCATGTGCTTACCATTTTTGTACAATTGTTTTTAATTAAAGATTTATTCTCCGAAAAAACACTCCCGATTTTTATAACCAAACGTTATATCAATTCCACGTTCTATTTATCGAGCGCTTTTATTTTTATTATACTTATTGCAAATTATTACGACAATTTCAACCCTAATATATTATTAGGTGCTTTTATTTTAGTTTGGGTTAACGATTCGTTCGCCTATTTAATTGGGAAGAATTTTGGCAAACAGAAACTGTTTGTAAGCATTTCGCCTAAAAAAACGGTTGAAGGCTTTCTCGGAGGATTATTGTTTTCTTGCATAGCTAGTTATTTTATTGCTAAATTTACAGGGACTTTAGATTCTACAAGTTGGCTGATTATGAGTATAATTATTAGCGTTTTCGGTACTATCGGAGATTTAATAGAATCTAAATATAAACGACAGGCAAAGGTTAAAGATAGTGGTGTAATTATGCCAGGACACGGAGGATTGCTTGACAGATTAGACAGTATTATTTTTGCTGCACCATTTATTTATTTGTTTTTAAGAATTTTAAAATATGTTTCATAAAGAAGGTCATAAAATCATATTAATAACATTTGTGTTTGTAGTTCTGTTTGTTCTGTTGGTTGATGCTTTTGTAAATACTTCTTGGCTACAAAGTACGCTACAAATTGGTTTAATATTAGTACTGATTTTAATTCTTCAGTTTTTTAGAAACCCAAAACGAAAAACCGAATTAAACGATAATCAAGTACTTGCTCCTGTAGATGGCAAAGTTGTAGTTATTGAAGAAGTTTTTGAAAACGAATACTTTAACGATAAGCGCCTTCAAATAAGTGTATTTATGTCGCCTATAAATGTACATGTAACACGTTATCCTATTAGTGGAAATGTAGTGTTTAGCAAATATCATCCTGGAAAATATTTAGTTGCCTGGCATCCAAAATCCAGCGAAGAAAACGAACGGACAACAGTTGTAGTAGAAAACCAAACCTATGGCAAAGTGCTATATCGTCAAATTGCAGGAGCAATTGCAAGACGTATAGTAAACTATGCTAAACTTAATGATAAAATAATTCAGGGAGAAGATTCTGGTTTTATTAAATTTGGTTCGAGAGTAGATTTATTTTTACCTTTAGACACAACTATTAAAGTAAAACTAAACCAAAAAGTACGTGGTGGCGAAAGTATTATAGCCGAAATATAATGACTTCTGAAGAATTAGATATAAAATTTCATGATGCCGTAAAGCGTGTAAATGCATATACAAAACCTTTTCCTGCTGACACTTTGTTGCGCTTGTATGCTTACTACAAAAAAGCAACCAACGATTATGGCAGGCCAAGTAGTAGTAAAGCCATTATAAATGCGTTTAAAACCAATGCCTTATTTCAAGCCAAAGATATTAGTGAAAAAGAAGCCAAACGTATTTATATAGATTTGGTAAATGATTATTTTTTGGATGAAAAGTGAACGAAGTTCGGAAGGGTTACAATAACCACCTCTCCCGATAGCTATCGGGATTCCATTTTTTTTTTAAAATCGGGACACTCCTCATTAAAAAGGAGAAGACATCTATTTCTTTACTCAAATTAACAGTTACTCCCACAAATAACCTTGACTTTGTCAATAATAAAGGCTACCTTCGTTTAACGACTGATAAAAAGAGTTAAAACTCATTTTATCAAAGCATTGTGTGTCATTCCCTAGATAGGTCAACAAAAAAGGAATTATGAAATATTTAGAACGGGAAAAACATAAGTTAGAGAATATTTTTAAATAGATTCATAACAATTAAATCATAAAAGTATAAATTATGGAAACTTCAATATTAATAGCAAAAATTTTAGCTACAGTTTATTTTTCATTTTTCTTAGGGTTGTTGTTTAGTAGCAAATATTATAAGAAAGAACTTCCAAAATTAGTTGATAACTCGGCCTATCTTATACTTGGAGGATATATGGCTATCGTTTTTGGATTTTTAATATTAGAATTTCATAATTATTGGAATTCAGATTGGACAGTAATTATTACAATATTTGGGTGGTTATCGCTTTTAAAGGGAATCATACTAATTGTATTTCCGCAAATGTTTACTGCCTATAAAACCACGATATTAAAAACAGAAAATCAAAAATATATTTTAATATTACTCCTAATTTTAGGTGTATTCTTTGGTTATTTTGGGTTTTTTACACCTTAATATAATCAAGTAATTTCTGAAAATCGAAGTGAAGTGAGAACGTCACACAACAACGGCTATAATTAATTGCTTAGTTAGTACTAATTTGAAATTTTTAGTCTAGATTTATGGTCATTAACAAGCTAGAAAGTTTGTGCAAACAATTTTAAAACACTCGGTATGCTTTGGCTCAGCAAGTTTGCGGTTCGATTTCGCCAAAGCGGCTCGTTTTAAAATTGCCAATCGCAAAAAATCATAGCCAAATCCGTTAAACGAATCTTCAAAACTTTTAGGTTAAACTCTTCAAACTCGCTTTAAGAGTTTCTATTTTTGATAATGCATCGGCTTCTTTTTTCTTTTCGCTGGCTACAACTTGGTCTGGAGCATTATTTACAAAAAGCTCGTTAGATAGTTTCTTTTGTACCGATTTTAAAAAGCCTTGTGTATAGTTTAGCTCTTCGGTTAGTTTTGCAATTTCTGCTTCAATATCAATGCTTCCTTGCATTGGCACAAAATACTCGTTCGATTTTACTCTAAAAGTCAAAGCTCCTTCAACTTTTTCATTGGTATAATTTAAAGTAGAAATATTTCCGAGTTTACTAATAACAACATCAAAAGTAGTTGCAGTCTTTTCATTATTTAAAACGTGAAGTTCTATAGCATCCTTAAACGCAATGTTCTTTTGTTTTCTAATGGTTCTAATTCCTGAAATAACTTCAGCAGCAAAATCAAATTCAGAAATTAAATCTTTGTTTACAGATTTCGTTTCAGGCCATTTTTCAATAATTAAAGCTTCTTGTGGAGTTCTTGTTGCAATATGCTGCCAGATCTCTTCAGTTAA
The DNA here is from genome assembly GCA_003709165.1 of Flavobacteriaceae bacterium PRS1. Taxonomy (GTDB): domain Bacteria; phylum Bacteroidota; class Bacteroidia; order Flavobacteriales; family Flavobacteriaceae; genus PRS1. Next base: position 49,491 of record RDRZ01000015.1, on the reverse strand, counting down.
AAAAGGCATAAAAGGATGTAAAATCTTTAAGTTATCCTCAAGAATAGTGACAATGGCATTATAGGTCTTTCTATCAATTGGTTGCTGATATGCTGGTTTTACCATTTCAAGCAACCACGAACAGAAATCGTCCCAAATCAACTTATAAGTAGTCATTAAAGCATCGCTTAATCTGTATTTGCTGTAATAATCTTCTAATTCTAATAAAGTCTGTTGGAATTTACTTTCAAACCATTCTATGGCTATTTGGGATGATTTGGGTTGCTCAATATCTGCAATTTCCCAACCTTTTATCAGTCTAAAAGCATTCCATACTTTGTTAGCAAAGCCTTTGCCTTGTTGACACAATGCTTCCTCAAACATTAAATCGTTTCCAGCTGCCGAACTCAATAATAAACCAACACGAACACCATCTGCTCCAAATTCTTCAATCAGTTTTAGTGCATCTGGAGAATTACCGAGTGATTTGCTCATTTTACGACGCTGCTTATCACGAACCAATCCTGTAAAATACACATTTGAGAATGGTTTTTTGCCTTTAAATTCGTATCCAGCAATAATCATTCGTGCTACCCAAAAGAAAAGAATGTCTGGTGCTGTTACCAAATCGTTGGTTGGATAGTAATAGTTAATGTCTTCGTTTTCAGGATTGCGGATGCCATCAAAAACACTCATAGGCCATAACCAAGACGAAAACCACGTATCTACAACATCTGATTCTTGTTTTAAGTCTTCAGTCTTCAGTCTTCGGTCTCCGGTCTTCTCTTGTGCCAGCTTTAATGCTTCTTCGATAGTTTCAGCAACCACAAAATCGTTTTTTCCATCACCATAGAAATATGCAGGAATTTGCTGACCCCAAAGCAGCTGTCTGGAAATATTCCAATCACGAATATTTTCCATCCAATGGCGATAGGTGTTTTCAAACTTTTTAGGAAACAGCTTAATATCTTTATCTACTAAAACCGACTGTATTGCTGGTTTTACCAAATCTTTCATTTTTAAGAACCACTGATCACTCAATCTTGGCTCAATGACTGCTTTTGTGCGTTCGCTTGTGCCGATTTTATGTGTTATTTCTTCCGTTTTAACCAAAATTCCTAAATCTTCAAGTTCTTTGGCAATATCTTTACGTGCGACAACTCGATCTTTACCTTGGTAATGTAATCCGTAGGTGTTTAGAGTCGCATCTTCATTAAAAATATCTATAATCTCCAAATTATGCCTATCTCCTATTTGCTTATCGTTTACATCGTGTGCAGGAGTTATTTTTAAGCAGCCTGTACCAAACTCAATATCCACATAATCATCTTCAATAATAGGAACTACACGATTACATATAGGAACAATAACTTTCTTTCCTTTTAAATAAGTAAAACGTTCGTCGTTTGGATTAATGCAAACTGCCGTATCGCCTAAAATAGTTTCTGGCCGTGTCGTAGCAATAGTTACAAAGCCGTTTTCTCCTTCAATTTGATATTTTACATAGTACAATGTGTCGGTACATTCTATATGCACTACTTCCTCGTCAGACAATGTAGTTTTGGCTACTGGATCCCAATTTACCATTCGGTATCCACGATAAATCAAGCCTTTATTGAACAACTCTACAAAAACTTTAATTACAGCTTCATTCATATCATCATCCATCGTAAACTTGGTTCTGTCCCAATCACAAGAACAACCTAACTTTTTAAGTTGTTCTAAAATTACGCCACCATATTCGTGTGTCCACTCCCAAGCATGCGCTATAAATTCCTCTCGTGATAACTCATTTTTATCAATTCCTTGTGCTTTTAATTTCGCGACTACTTTAGCTTCGGTAGCAATAGATGCATGGTCTGTCCCAGGCACCCAACACGCATTAAACCCTTTTAATCGTGCACGACGAATCAACACATCCTGAATTGTATTGTTAAGCATGTGTCCCATATGCAAGACTCCTGTAACGTTTGGTGGCGGGATAACTATAGTATAAGGCTCTCTATCGTCAGGCACTGAATGAAAATAATTATGAGACATCCAGTAATCGTACCATTTGCTTTCTACATTTTTTGCATCATATATTGATGGGATTGTCATACTTTGGAATAATTTTTGAACATTAATATGCAAAAGTACTTATATTTCTTTTTCTGTAAAATTATAATGTTAATTATATAGGTTTAATTCTCTTATGAAATTGCATTACATCTAATATTTTTGTAGAATGAACAAAAAGTAAGTATGTTTACGTCGAATTTAAAATTAGAATGATGAAAAATTTAATAACAATTTTATTTGTTGGTTTAATCAGTTTTTCAGTAAATGCTCAAGAAAAGGCAGCTAAAATTGAATTTAAAACTGAAGTTATAGATTACGGTACCATAGAAAAAGGTGCTGATGGTGTAAGAGTTTTTGAATTTACAAATACTGGTAATGCTCCTCTTATTATTACTAAAGTTAAATCAAGTTGTGGCTGTACAATCCCTTCAAAACCTAAAGGTCCTATTCTCCCAGGAGAAACTGGCAAAATTTCGGTTAAGTATGATACTAATCGAGTAATGCCAATTAGAAAGACCATTACAGTCTCTACCAATGCTGCTAACGCTCCTACTATAGCATTAAAAATAAAAGGTTTAGTAGTAGATTCAAGTAAAAATAGCATTTTAGATAAAAAAAATAAAAGTGTATTAGAAAAAAACTAATATTTCTTTAAATATTATGAAAAACCCACAATATTGTGGGTTTTTTTATAATAGCTTTTCCAATCTAAAATTAAATCTTAATTGAACTCCTTTTCTATCAATTAATAAGCTAATACGGTTACCATCTTCTCCATAGAACATTTGGATTATATCTTGTAAAGAATATAAATGTGCATCTTTATTATTAACTGCCAAAATTACATCTTCAAGTTTTAGACCAGCATTTTTTGCAGGAGAGTCCTCCCTTAATTCAACAATTGTAAAGGCTGAAGCTAACAGATATCTGTATGAATTAGTAACAAATACAGTAACACTTCCAGCAGATTCAGAATTACTGTTAAATCGTGTTATTCCAGAACCTCTATCAATTTCTTTAACCATTCGAACTCCATTGTGTTCAAGTGTAATTCCACTTAAGTTATAATAAAATGGATTACTAAAAAATCTATTTCTTTTTAAAGTAATTTTACTATTAGGGTAATCTAAAATGATATTAAACCGCTTTAAAATTTCACCACCCAAACTCCCATTTCTATCTTTAATTTTTTTAGCATAACTTACTGACATAGAATCTGGAAAAGCTACATTTACTTTTTTTAATTCAAACCCTGCTATAGAAAATTTGTCAAGTTTAGAACGCTTACCATAAACACTTCCGCTTAATCCTCTTCCTAAAAAATCTTCAAAAAATTTATCAGGTATCGTTATATCTTCGTCATCAAATAACCATAACGCATCACTTCCCCCAGAATCTATTAACAATTTTACCTGTTTACTATTACCATTTATGCTTATCGAACCAATTATATATGGCTTATTATTATGAAATTCTATAGGAAGTGATTTACATTTTTTACATTTTTTGGGTTTATATGTATCTGGGTCGTGTAATTTTATGTATTTATTAGAATAATTAACTTCAACAACAAAATCTTTTAAAAGGTCGTATCCAATAATGCCATGAATAGGAACACCAAGCCGTGGTGCAAAATTTAGTGATGGATCAAAAATCGCATATATATCTTGATTAATATTAATAGCTTTTCCTATTCTAAAAACATTGTTTCTAGATTTAAGAGCTTCTACAGCCTTTCCTTCACCTAAACCTCTTAAATAAATGCTTTCTGCTTGATTAATCTGAAGGTCTTCTCTAAGATTTAAAAAATTGAAAATTATAGATTTACTTATTCCTGTATCTAATAAAAAAGACAGCTTAGCACCATTTATTTCTACAGGAATCACGATAAGATTATGAATAAGCTTAAAATTAATTCTATCCTTATTACCTTTTCTTAAAATAAAATTTCCTTGCGAAAAACTTTGAAAGCAAAAAACACAACAAAAAATAAAAATAAAATAAGGTTTAAACATTCAATCTTCTTCTAAAATGTATTCCTTACAATTTACAAATCTTTTAATAAAATAGTTTATTAAGGATATTATTTTAAATAAACTTTAAGATTTATTTTGCAACTTTGCACTTATCAAATAACAATAATAAAATGCCAAGAATTTCTAATAAAGGAATGTCAATGCCTGAATCGCCAATACGTAAATTGGTTCCTTATGCTGAAAATGCAAAAAAAAGAGGTATAAACGTATTTCATTTAAATATAGGACAACCAGATATTAAAACGCCTCAAGTTGCTCTTGATGCTGTAAGAAATAATACACTTGAAGTTATTGCTTATAGTCGTTCGGAAGGATCGGAAGAATACAGAACCAAAATTGCCAATTATTACGCTAAAAATGATATTTCAGTTACTGCAAGTGATATTATTGTGACAACTGGTGGTAGTGAAGCACTACTCTTTACTTTCGGAAGTATTATGGATGCTGACGACGAAGTAATTATTCCAGAGCCATTTTACGCTAATTATAATGGATTTTCTACAGCTTCTGGAATAAACATCGTGCCTGTAATTTCTAAAATTGAAGATGATTTTGCTTTACCACCTATTTCAGAATTCGAAAAACTGATTACTCCAAAAACAAAAGCAATACTTATTTGCAATCCTGGAAACCCAACAGGTTATCTTTATAGTAAGGAAGAAATTAAAAAATTAGCCGAAATTGTTAAAACTCACGACTTGTTTTTAATTGCAGATGAAGTATATCGTGAATTTGCTTACGATGGTGCTGAACATTATTCTGTTATGCAAGAAGAAGGTTTAGAGGAATATGCTATTATGATTGATTCAGTTTCAAAACGCTACAGTATGTGTGGTGCAAGAATTGGATGCATCGTTTCAAAAAACAAAGCTGTAATAGATACTGCTTTAAAATTTGCACAAGCACGATTATCACCTCCTACCTATGCACAAATAGCAAGTGAAGCTGCTTTAGAAACACCGCAAAGCTATTTTGATGATGTGATAAACGAATATGTTGCAAGACGAAATACACTTGTTGAAGAATTACAAAAAGTTAAAGGCGTTAAAGTGGCAAAACCTAAAGGCGCTTTTTACTGTATTGTAGAATTACCTGTAAAAAATGCTGATGATTTTGCACAATGGCTTTTAGAAGATTTTGAACTCAATGGAGAAACCATAATGGTTGCTCCTGCAGCTGGATTTTATTCCACAAAAGGTTTGGGTTTAAACCAAGTTAGAATTGCATACGTACTTAAACAAGAAGATTTAATAGCTTCAGTTAATATATTAAAAGAAGCTCTTAAACAATATAACGGTTAGTGGAAATTTTAAGTAACATATCTCTAAAACAATACAATACTTTTGGTATTGATGTTAAAGCAAAACATTTTGTTTCAGTAAAAAGTGTTGAAGAATTAAAATTTGTATTAAACCTTGAAGCATTTCCGGAAAAATTTATTCTTGGTGGTGGCAGTAATATGCTTCTAACAAAAGATGTTGATGTTTTAGTAATCCATTTAGACTTAAAAAATATTGAAATAATTTCAAAAAATGAAGATACAGTAATTGTTAAAGTTGCAACTGGAGAGAATTGGCATGATTTTGTATTGTGGTGTTTAGAGCATAATTTTGGTGGTATCGAAAATCTTTCGCTTATTCCTGGCAATGTTGGCGCAACACCTATACAGAATATTGGTGCTTATGGTGTAGAGTTAAAAGACGTTTTTGTTTCTTGTGAAGCACTTCATATCAACACTCAAAAAGTTAGAATTTTTACTAAAGAAGAATGCAAATTCGAGTATCGGAATTCAATTTTCAAGCAAGACTTAAAAGGCAAATATGTCATTCTTAATATCACTTTAGAGTTAACTAATAAAAACCATAAAATAAATACATCTTATGGCGCAATTACTGAAGAATTAAAGAAAATGAAGGTAGAAAGTCCTTCAATTCAAGATGTTTCAAATGCAGTAATTACTATTAGAGAATCTAAATTACCCAATCCAAAAGTTATAGGTAATAGTGGAAGCTTTTTTAAAAACCCAATCATATCTAAATCTCATTTCAATACATTAAAAATTAATTTTCCGGAACTACCGAGTTATTCAGTTTCAGAAGAAAATATAAAAATTCCTGCTGGTTGGCTTATCGAACACCTTGGCTTTAAAGGAAAACGTTTTGGAAATTATGGTGTCCATAACAAACAAGCTTTGGTATTGGTGAATTATGATGATGCAAAAGGTGAAGATATTTTTAAATTATCGCAACTTATTCAATCAACAGTTAAACGAATTTTTGATATAAATTTAGAATTAGAAGTAAATATTATTTAAACCCGAATTATGTATTATAACTTCGTAATGAGAATTGAAACTACAATAAAATATAGCATTTTATAAGATTCAGCATAGCATCGTTATGGTTAATCTTAAAAATGCAACAAAGTGTTGTATTTTGCAGTAGTTTCAAGACGTAATAGATTTTATAATATATAATTTGGGTTAAATTTGTACGTTATAAGCAAAATAATAATTTGGTTTCAAAATTAGAGCAACATATAGTAAGTCTTTTAAATGAAGGCGATAAAAGGGCAATTCAGTTAATTTATGAAAATTATTCTGGTTCGCTTCTCGGCGTAATTCAAAAAATTACAATAGACAAAGCTTTAGCCGAAGATGCGCTTCAAGAAAGCTTTATCAAAATTTGGAAAAACGCTAAAAAGTACGACGCTTCTAAAGCCAAACTATTTACTTGGCTGTATAGAATTGCACGTAATACTGCTATCGATAAATTAAGAAGCCATAATATTAAGTTTACCAAAGAAATCCATATTGCCGACTCTAACGTATATAAATTATCGACATCTGGTTTAAATCAAGATACAATAGATTTAAAAAAGCATGTTGCTAGCCTGGAATCTAAATATCAAATTGTATTAAAGGCTTTATTTTTTGAAGGTATGACACAACAAGAAGCCAGCGAAGAATTAAGTATTCCTTTAGGTACAGTTAAGTCTAGGTTAAAAATTGGATTACGAGAACTAAAAAAAATCTATAATCCATAAAAAATAAAATCATGGAAAAAGAAGTACGCGATTTTTTAGAATTAGGTTTATTAGATAAGTATTTAATTGGTGCCACAACTGATAGTGAAACCAATAAAGTAGAAGCTTATATTGCTAAATATCCAGATGTAAAAGAAGAATACGAAATTTTACAAGTACGATTGGAGTTGGCTGCGAAGTCTAATTCCATAAATCCGCCTTCTTACACTCTAAAATCAATTTTAGAAACCATAGATAATCAAGATGTTGTTAAACTACTTCCAAAGCGTAAAATACCTTTTTGGTATAGTGTTGCTGCAAGTATTACTGCGCTTATTTTTGCTGGAAGTTCGTATATGTTTTATAATCAAAACAAAATTCTTTTAAACGAAAACAACGTTATAGCAGAAGAAGTTTTTGATCTCCGAAGTGATATCGAAAAAAACAATAATAAGCTCGATAAGGTAATTCGAGAGCTTATGAAACTTAACAATCCCGAAACTCAAAAGTATGTGCTTCGCGGAAACGAAAGAGCAAAAGATTTAAAAGCAGTAGCTTATATTAATCCTATCGAAAAATCTTCTTTAATAGATGTCGTTTCATTGCCTGAACTTTCCGAAGAACAATGCTATCAAATGTGGGCTAATTTGCAAGACAAAATGGTAAGCCTTGGCATATTAGATATTAACGATCGTAAACTGCAATCGGTTCCATATATCGAAGATGCAATTAGTTTAAGTATTACCATCGAGCCTAAAGGTGGTAATATCAAAGGTTCTTTAGAAAACCTGGTGGCACAAATATTACTTATTAAGGATAATTAATATAGAACTCATCTAGAGTTCATAAACATAAAAGACCTATCTTTGTAAAAATGTTTTAAACAGATGAAACTCCTCTTAATTACCTTGCTACTTTTAGGTTTAGCCATAGCGGGAATAGCTATTAAAATCTGGGCAAAAAAAGATGGTAAATTTTCAGGTACTTGTGCAAGTCAAAACCCAATGCTTAATAAAGATGGTGAAGCTTGTGGGTTTTGCGGAAAAACTCCAGACCAATTTGAAGATTGCGACGAACCTCAATATTCTTAAAAAATAATGATTGTGTTAAATATCATCTTTTACACATTTATCATTATTGTTTTTATCCAATTAATTTATTACGGTTTTATTTTTTCCAGATTTGCTTTTGCAAAATCTAAAACACCAACACAAAAGAATATTGCTGTTTCTGTAATTATTTGTGCAAAAAATGAAGCTGAAAATTTGCAGCAATTCCTGCCTTTAATATTAGAACAAGAATATCCGGATTTTGAAATTGTTTTAATTAACGATGCATCACATGATAATACTTTAGATATCATGGAAAGTTTTGCAATTAAAAACAGCAATATAAAAATTGTGAATGTAGAAAATATTGAAGCATTTTGGGGAAACAAAAAATATGCCTTAACACTTGGTATAAAAGTAGCTACAAACGATTTTTTACTATTTACAGATGCCGATTGCAAACCAGTTTCTAAGTATTGGATTGCAGAAATGAGTCGTCATTTTAGTAATACAAAATCTATTGTAATTGGTTATGGAGCTTATAAAAAGACTAAACATTCGTTTTTAAACACATTAATTCGTTACGAAACCTTACTTATTGCAATTCAATATTTCTCGTATATAAAATTTGGTGTTCCATATATGGCAGTTGGACGCAATTTGGCGTATAGAAAAGAAGAGTTTTTTAAAGTTAAGGGGTTTTTGAGGCACATGAGTATTAGATCTGGAGATGACGATTTATTTATAAATCAAGTTGCAACTTCTTTAAATACTACACTTTGTTTTTCTAAAAATAGCTTTACCGAATCTTTACCAGAAACTTCATTTATAGATTGGTTTAAACAAAAAAGACGGCATATTTCAACTTCAAAATATTACAAGTTAAAACACAAACTTATGTTAGGCTTATTTTATATATCTCAACTTCTGTTTTGGGTTTTAGGCATTATTCTTTTAGCATTTATTTTTAAATGGGAAATTGCACTCACATTAATCCTCTTAAGGTTTATAGTTCAATACATTAGCATTGGTTTTTCAGCAAAAAAGTTAGACGAACTCAATACAATAGTTTTATTACCTTTTTTAGATTTATTTTTAATTATCTCACAATTTTTTATCTTTATCTCAAATCTTACTTCAAAAACCAATAATTGGAGATAACACAAGCCATTAAAAAAGCTAAAGAAAACAATCAAATAGCGTTTAACTTTTTGTTAGACACCTTTTGGAATGACGTTTATGGCTTTCAGTTAAAACGTACCGAAAACGAAAATGATGCCGAAGATATAACCATTCAAACATTTTCGCGGGCATTTGATAAAATAAACTCCTTCGACGAAAACTATAAGTTTAAAACCTGGCTTTTTACTATTTCTAAAAATATTCATATTGATTTTCTTCGGAAAAAGAAAACATCAGTTTCGCATGAAGAAGCTGATGGAACTACTGAACATTTTTACGATATTATTGATGAAACACCAACTCCTGAAGATAAAATTATAACAGAACAGAATTTATCAAAGTTACTACGTAATATTAAGAAACTGAAACCCCATTATCAAAAAGTGATAAACTTAAGATACTTTCAGGAATTAAGTTATTTAGAAATTTCGGACAAATTAAACGAACCAATGAGCAATGTGAAAGTAAAATTACTTCGGGCAAAAAAATTACTCGCTGAAATTATTCAGAAAAAATAATGAAGATTAGCTTAAAAAAACTCGGTCCAGGGTTATTGTTTGCTGGTGCAGCAATAGGGGTATCACATCTTGTGCAATCTACAAGAGCTGGAGCCGATTTTGGATTAGGATTGCTTTGGGCATTGCTCCTGGTAAATTTGTTTAAATATCCCTTTTTTCAATATGGCCCTCGTTATGCTTCAGCAACAGGAGAAAGTTTATTAGATGGTTATAAAAAATTGGGGAAAGGTGTTTTAGTTACATATTTCATACTGTCTATTGCTACAATGTTTACCATTCAAACTGCTGTTACTATTGTTACAGCAGGTTTAGCATCGTCACTATTTGGAGATTTTGTAAGTATTGAAGTTTGGACCATTATCATACTTTTTATTTGTTTTAGCCTTTTAATTGTAGGCAAATACAAATTGTTAGATAATTTAATGAAGATAATAATAATTGTCCTAACTATCAGTACGCTTGTAGCTGTAGTTGCTGCTTTATTAAATAACGAACAGCCAATTTCATTTAAACAGATTCTCCCGGATAATAGTTTTGAAATCGCCTTTTTAATTGCTTTTATGGGCTGGATGCCAGCACCTTTGGATATTTCGGTATTCCATTCGCTTTGGACTATTGAAAAAAAGAAAACCGATTCAGAATTCAATACTAAATCAGCAATTTTCGATTTTAATGTTGGGTATTTAAGCACCATTGTTTTAGGTGTTGGCTTTGTTTTTTTAGGCTACTTAATTATGTTTAACAGTGGAGAAACGTTTAGCAACGCTGCTGATGAATTTTCCAATCAGCTTTTAGAAATGTACAGCATAAGTCTGGGTAATTGGGCTTATATAATTATTGGTATCGCAGCATTTACTACAATGTTTAGCACAACATTAACCATTTTAGATGCATCACCAAGAGCAATGCATAAAACCACACAATTACTATTTAATAATAATTTTAAGAAAGGATATCTGTTTTGGATACTTATTTTAGTTATAGGTACTATAATTATCTTTTTTACTTTTGCTTCAGAAATGGGATTATTAGTGAATATCGCAACTATTTTATCATTTTTAACAGCACCTTTCTATGCCATTATAAATTACAAACTTATAAGTAGTAAACATACGCCTAAAGAGTGGCATCCAACTTTAAAACTTCATATTTTAAGTTGGTTTGGAATATTATTTTTAATAGGTTTTAGTGTATGGTACCTCACTACTTTATAGGCAGTTTTATAGAACTCATCTTGTCTTTTGTTTTTAACCGAAAATGAGAAGAAATTTGTTTAGATAAGACACTTTTTAAAAGATATAGTATCGTTACATTTATGAAAAGTGAGGAAATATAAACGAATTTCAGTCATTTTTTAGGAAATAGAAAAAGTCAAGATGAGTTCATAAGAATACTTTGTATCTTTGTCAACTGAAATTGAAAAATGGATTCTAATACAGCTTCAAACTTATTAACCAAACGTCAACCAAAACCTAAATGGTTACGTGTAAAACTTCCTACCGGGAAAAAATATACCGAACTTCGTGGTTTAGTAGAAAAATACAATTTAAATACTATTTGTGTTTCTGGAAGCTGCCCTAATATGGGTGAATGTTGGGGAGAAGGAACTGCAACTTTTATGATTCTTGGCAATATTTGCACGCGTTCTTGTGGATTTTGTGGTGTGAAAACCGGGCGACCTGAAACTGTAAATTGGGACGAACCAGAAAAAGTTGCCCAATCTATAAAAATTATGAACATAAAACATGCTGTGTTAACTAGTGTAGATCGTGACGACTTGAAAGATATGGGAAGCATACTATGGGCAGAAACTATTAAAGCCGTTCGTAGAATGAATCCTGAAATTACCATGGAAACTCTTATTCCAGATTTTCAAGGCATTGAAAAACATTTAAACAGAATTCTTGAAGTTACTCCAGAAGTAATCTCTCACAATATCGAAACTGTAAGACGTTTAACTCGCGAAGTACGTATTCAGGCAAAATACGATAGAAGTCTTGGTGTACTCAAGTATTTAAAAAGTCAAGGGCAAAGACGTACTAAAAGTGGCATCATGTTAGGTTTGGGCGAAACACGTGACCAAGTTGTTGAAGCATTACATGACCTTAGAAATGCTGATGTGGATGTTGTTACAATTGGGCAGTACTTACAACCAAGCAAAAAACATTTGCCTGTAAAACAATTTATTACTCCAGATCAGTTTGACGAATACAGAGTAATAGGATTAGATTTAGGTTTCCGACATGTTGAAAGTAGTGCTCTGGTAAGGTCTTCATACAAAGCTCAAAAGCATATTAATTAATTATGATTAATGTTGCCATAAATGGTTTTGGAAGAATAGGTCGACGTGTTTTTCGATTGCTTCAAGATCACGAAAACATTCAAGTTGTAGCAATTAACGATTTGGCTGATGCTAAAATTTTAAGTCATTTGTTAAAATACGATAGTATTCATGGTGTTTTTCAAGGTGAAATAAGTTACAATTTAAACCACATTATAGTAAATAATGCAACTATTGCACTTCAAAATGAACGCAATATTGAAAACATAAATTGGAAACCTTATAATGTTGATTTCGTTATTGAAGCCACAGGAAAGTTTAGAACGCTTGAAACACTTAACCATCATATTACTAATGGAGCTTCGCGTGTAATTCTTTCTGCTCCTCCATTAGACGACTCTATCAAAACAATAGTTTTAGGAGTTAATGACCGTATTTTAGACCAAAATGACATTATAATATCAAACGCATCGTGCACAACAAACAATGCTGCGCCAATGATTGATGTAATACAAAACCTTTGTGGTATAGAACAAGCCTACATAACTACAATACATTCTTATACTACAGATCAGAGTTTACACGACCAGCCACATCGCGATTTACGCCGTGCCAGAGCTGCAGGACAATCTATTGTTCCAACTACAACTGGAGCAGCAAAAGCATTGACAAAAATATTTCCAGAATTGTCTAATGTAATAGGTGGCTGTGGCATTTCGGGTTCCTGTTGCCAACGGTTCGCTTACAGACATAACTTTTAATGTAAAGAATAGTGTTTCAGTAAACGAAATTAATGCCACCTTTAAATTGGCTTCAGAAACTAAATATAAAGGAATTTTAGAATATACTGAAGACCCTATAGTATCGATAGATATTGTTGGAAATCCTCATTCTTGTGTGTTAGATTCTTTAATGACTTCAGTAATAGGGAATATGGTGAAAATTATTGGATGGTACGATAATGAAACCGGATATTCTAGCAGAATTATTGATTTAATCAATAATTTATCGAATGAGTAATCTTTTAGAAAAATACATAAATATTGAAAAAAAGTGCATTTTGTCGAATATATTGTTATCTTTGTCGATATAATTGACTCAAAATGCCTTAAATCAAATATTATATATTTGTTTTTTTTGTCTTAATTGCAATGCAAAGTTACTCTCAAAATAAAATTGAGGATGACACAACTATAGATAAAAACCAAGTCGAAATTGCTGTAAACAATGCAGAAAAACAAATACTTAATGGCAATTTTCATAATGCCCTTAAAACTTTAAAACAAGCACTTCTTAATTTAGAAAGTATTGGGGATATGAAAGGACAAGGAAAAATTCTTTCAAAAATTGCAAATCTTCAATATAGTATCGACGAATATAAAAATGCAGAATATTCAATAAAAAAGGCTATTGATATCCAAACCAATATTGATGATATATTAAATTTAGCAATATCAAGAAACACCTATGGCTTAATATATTTAAGTCAAAACGATTACCTTAATGCTTTAGATTATTTTAAATCTGCACGAACAATTTTTGAAGAAGAACATCTAAATAAGCTTATAGCTGAAGTTACATTAAGCGAAGCTAAAGCGTACATAGGTTTGGATAATTTGACTGAAGCTAATACACTCATAGAAAAGGCAATTAGTTTATCGGAAAAACACAACTTAACATCCATACTAAGTGCTGCAACTATTAAAAGCGGAATTATTGCTTTAAAACAAAAAAAGTACCAAAGCGCATTAACTCTAATACTAAAAGGTTCTGAATTAGCAAAAAATAATCGTGATTTAGAAGTATTAAAAGAAAGCTATTATGTGTTAAGTAACATTTATTCACGAACAAAGAAATATGAGTTAGCTAATAAAAATTTAATATTATATATTGAACTTAATAACTCTATTTTAAAAAGTAAACAAGAACCATTTTCTCTACAAAATAATAGTCAGCAAGATGAAGATGAAAAAAGTGAAATAGATAAGGCAAATAGTATAAGCAAATTAACAACTATATTAAGTATTGGTCTTATAACAATACTTTCGTTATTAACACTTTCCTTATATAAAAACAACAATATTAGACTAAAAACCAATAATATGTTGTTCAAAAAAAATACAGAATTGTTAACCGAAAAAGAAAGTTCAGAAATTGCTGCAACGGCTAAATCAAATTTCTTATCTACAGTAACACACGAATTAAGAACTCCGCTTTATGCAGTTACTGGTTTAACAAATATGCTATTGGATGAGGATCCAAAACCTGATCAAATACAACATTTAAAATCGCTTAAATTTTCTGGAGACTATTTATTAACTTTTATTAATGATATTTTAAAAATCAATAAAATTGAAGCAAATAAGGAAGAGCTCGATCCGGAGATTTTTAATTTAAAACATAAAGTAGAAAATGTTGCAGCTGCTTTAAATAATTCGGCATTAGACAACAATATTAAAATTCATATTGAATACGATAAATCGTTGCCTGAAATATTTCACGGAGACCAATTAAAAATATCACAAATACTAATTAATTTAATTGGTAACTCGATTAAGTTTACAAAAGATGGTGATATTTGGATTAGAATTCTTAAAATAAAACAAAATCAAAGTTATTATAGAATAAGGCTTGAAGTTGAGGATAATGGTATTGGTATTACTAAAGAGAAACAAGAGAATATGTACGAGAGTTTTTCTCAAGGATCTATTCAAATTAACCTAAAATACGGAGGAACAGGTTTAGGTTTATCAATTGTTAAAGGTTTAGTAGATATACTTAATGGTAAAGTATATTTAAAAAGTGAATTAGAACAAGGCACAACCTTTAGTATAGAATTGCCTTTAAAAGAATCTAAAGAAATTATTAAGATCGAAAAAAAGACTTATTTAAAGATGTAAACGATTTAGATTTAGAAAACGTTACTATTTTAATAGTTGAGGATAATAAAATAAACCAAATGATTACTAAAAAAATCTTATCCAAAATGAATCTTAATTGTGAAGTCGTAGATAATGGTGAAGATGCTGTATAAAAGATTAAAGAAAACACATAATATATTGTGCTTATGGATATTCACATGCCTGGAATAAGTGGTATCGAAGCTACAAAAAGAATAAGAAGTTTCAATAAAGAAATTACCATATTTGCACTTACAGCAGTAACACTCGAAGATAAAATGCAAGAATTTGATGATGCTGGGTTTGATGATATTATTTCTAAACCATTTAAACTTGAAGACTTTGAAAAGAAATTATTTTCTGCACTATTCAAAAATAAATCTTCAGCTTCAGCTTAGCTAATACTTACATATTTGTTAATAAGATTATCAAACTTTTCTTTATTAGAAATCTCTATTTCTATTGGCAGATAAAACAATCGTTCTTCATTAATAGTATCCTTTAACCGTGTATAATCTTTTTCAGTAGTTAAAATTAAGGGCTTGGAGTTCAAAAACTTTAATTCACTTTCAGAAAAAATATGATGGTCTTTAAAATTTAGATGTTCATAATTATATCCACAACCATCCAGAAAATTTAATAACGGTTTGGGGTTTGCAATTGCAGTAACTAAAGTAAATTTATTATCCTTTATATCTATTAAACACTTTTTTGTTTGAGACGAAAAAATCGTTTCAGAATATTTAATTGCACTAAAAAACACAGCCTGCATAGAAAGTGGTTTCAAGCGTACAATAATTTCTTTTCTTTTACTTTCTTCCAAACCATTAGGACATTTAGTAACAACAATAATATCTGCTCTTTTAGCTCCTGCTTTAGGTTCGCGCAAACTACCTGTAGGTAAAGTAAAATCATCAACATAGAGTTTGGCGTAAGTAGTTAGCAATATCTTTAATCCTGCATTAACTTTTCTATGCTGAAAACCATCATCTAACAATATAATTTCTGGCGTATTCTGTAATTGTCGTAATTGGGTAATTCCATTTTGTCTGTTACCATCCACACTTACAACGATATCTCTAAATTTTTGATAAAACTGAAAAGGTTCATCTCCTATTTTCTCTGCTGAAGAATTTTCGCCTGCAATATAAAATCCCTTTGTATTTCGTTTATAACCTCTGCTTAATGTTGCAATTTTAAAATCGTTTTTTAGTAACCGTATTAAATATTCAATCATTGGTGTCTTTCCAGTACCTCCACTACTTAAATTACCAACACAAATAATAGGAAAATTATACGATTTCGATTTAAAAATGCCAATATCATAACACAAATTCCGCAGCCAAGTCACCAAATAATAAATAGGAACGATTGGAAACAATATTTTTCGCACAAAATTCATAGCTACGAAAGTAATTATTTATATTTGAACTAAAACATAAATATGATTATACAAGACGTTATAAACTATCTCGAAGAGTTATCTCCTTTAACCTATGCTGAAGATTTTGATAATGTAGGTCTTCTTGTTGGTTATAAAAGCACAAAAATTACTGGCATTCTTGTTACTTTAGATACGCTTGAAACAGTTGTAGATGAAGCAATCGAGAATAATTGTAACCTAATCGTTAGTTTTCATCCCATTATTTTTAAAGGACTAAAAAAGTTAACCGGTGAAAATTATGTTGAACGTGTTGTCATAAAAGCCATTAAAAATAACATTGCCATTTTTGCTATACATACTGCTTTAGACAACGCATTACAAGGTGTAAACGATATGATTTGCAAAAAAATCGGACTCATAAATACACGGATTTTAATTCCGCAAACCGGAACCATAAAAAAACTAACCACTTATGCTCCTAAAGATGAAGCTGATAAAATTCGGGAAGCGCTATTTAATGCAGGTGCTGGAAGTATTGGTAATTATAAAGAATGTAGTTTTAATATTAAAGGTATTGGAACATATAACGGAAACATAAACTCAAATCCGTCCAGAGGGAAAAAAGGAAGTTTACATTTTGAACCTGAAATCCAAATTTCGGTAATCTATGCAAAACATTTAGAAGTTAAAATTCTTCAAACGCTTTTTAAAACACATTCTTATGACGAAGTTGCTTACGAAATAACAACTTTAGAAAACAAAAATCAGCATATCGGAATGGGAATGATTGGCGAATTTGAAACGCCTATGGAAGAAGCTTCATTTTTAAATCATATAAAATCTAAAATGAAAGCTAAATGTATCAGGCATTCTGCTTTATTGGGTAAACCAATACAAAAAGTTGCCGTTCTAGGAGGTTCAGGAAGTTTTGCAATAAACGAAGCTAAAGCTGCTAAAGCAGATGCTTTTATTACTGCTGATCTAAAATATCACGATTTTTTCAGGGCAGAAAATAGTATCATTTTAGCCGATATTGGACACTACGAAAGTGAACAATACACAAAAAATGGTTTAGTAGCATTTCTTACAAAAGAAATGCCTAATTTTGCAGTCGTTTTATCAAAGACTCCTACCAATCCCGTAAAGTATTTATAAGCATGGCTAAAAAGAAAGAAGTTAGTGTAGAAGAAAGATTAAGAGCACTATATGATTTACAATTAATAGATTCTCGTATTGACGAAATCAGAAATGTAAGAGGAGAACTTCCATTAGAAGTACAAGATTTGGAAGACGAAGTCGAAGGTTTAAACACAAGACTTCAAAAATTAGATGAAAGTCTGGCAAATATAGACGAGCAAATTAAAGCAAAAAAGAATCTTATGGAAGAGGCTAAAGCTTTAATTAAAAAATATAGTGAGCAACAAAAAAATGTTAGAAATAACAGAGAATTTAATTCACTTACTAAAGAAGTAGAATTTCAAGAGTTAGAGATTCAACTTGCCGAAAAGCATATAAAAGAGTTTTATGTTTTAATTGAACAGAAAAATGAAGTTATTAGCTCTACAAAAGATAACTTAAAAGAACGCGCTAATCATTTAAAACACAAAAAAGCAGAATTAGATACAATTCTTTCCGAAACTGAAAGAGAAGAAGAAGCTTTAAATAAGAAATCAGAAAAATATAAGCTATTAATTGAAGAACGTTTGGTAGCAGCTTACACAAGAATTCGTAAGAATGTAAAAAACGGTTTAGCTGTTGTTCCAATCGAAAGAGGAGCTGCAGGTGGCTCTTACTTTACCATTCCTCCACAAGTAATAGTAGAAATTGGTTCCCGTAAAAAAATTATTACAGATGAGCATAGTGGACGTATTTTAGTGGATGAAGTTCTTGCTGCAGAGCAAAAAGTAAAAATGGAAAAATTATTTGCAAAACTTTAAAAAGTTAGCAATTATAATATATTTAAAGCCTTTACAAATTTGTAAAGGCTTTTTTATTGAAAAGCATTGAATACTTCTAATAAGTTTTATAAATTTAGTACGACATAATGTAAAACAAAATTTTATGATGAATACAAAAACTTTAGTCCTCGCCTTTACCCTAATATTTACTTTCAGCTGTCAAAACAACGCGCAAGTAAAAACCTCAAAACAATCTAATAAAAGTAATATCGAACTGGGACTTTTAAATGCTAAACCAGTTGAAGTAGCACTCGAAAACGGAAAAGCCAGAGCATATTTTGCCAGTGGTTGCTTTTGGTGTGTAGAAGCTGTTTACGAAAGCATAAAAGGTGTTGAAGAAGTTGTTAACGGTTATGCTGGTGGTCATACTTTAAACCCAACTTACGAAGATAGCAATACTGGACATACAGGTCATGCTGAAGCTGTAGAAGTTATATACGACCCTGAAATTGTGAATTTCGAAACTTTAATAGATGTCTATTTTGGTTCACAAAACCCTACACAAGTTAATGGTCAAGGTCCAGATAGAGGTTCTCAATATCGTTCCATTATATTTTACCAAAACGATGAGCAAAAGCAAATTATCCTAAAGAAAAAAGAAGCACTTGCAAAAAAGTTGAACCCTAAAATTGCAGCAGAAATTATGCCTTTTCTTAAATTTTGGATTGCCGAGGGTTATCATCAAAATTATGAAAAATTGCATCCTGAAAGTGGCTACATACAAAGAATATCAATCCCCAGACTTAATCGTTTTAAAAATAAATTTCCTCACTTAATAAAAAGCAACCATTAATCACTATTTCTATTTCGGGTTCGGGTGAATTTCAGATTCAGATAAAACTTCTTTATGAATTAATTAAGGTTTATTACTTTTGAAGAAAACTAAACACAATGAAAACGCTTTTACCAGTATTGGCAATCTTTCTATTTTTTTCTTGCAAACAAGATGAAAAATCAAATATCCTTGAAAAAGAATTAACTGTAGCTCAAAAAATTGCAAATGTTCATGGTTATGAGAATTGGGATAAGGTTTCAGAAATTAGCTTCACTTTTAATGTTGATATAGATAGCAGTCACTTTGAACGCTCATGGACATGGAAACCGAAAACAAATAATATCACATTGATTTCAAAAGGAGATACTATATCATATAACAGAACAGAAATTGACAGTATTACCCTAAAAACCGACAGAGGATTCATCAACGATAAATATTGGCTACTTGCACCCTTTAATTTAGTTTGGGATGAAGGCATTACCATAAGCGAACCTGTAAAAGAAGAAGCTCCAATCAGCAAAAATGAACTCAATAAAATAACGCTTACTTATTCCAGCGAAGGTGGTTATACGCCAGGTGATGCCTACGATTTTTACTATGACGACGATTTTTTAGTTAGAGAGTGGATATTTAGACGTCAAAATTCCGAAGATCCTTCATTAATAAGCACATGGGAAAATTATCAAGATTTTAATGGAATCAAAATCGCTTTAGAACATAAAAAACTTGAAGAGAATTGGAATCTCAACTTCACCAATGTAAAAGTAACTTTAGAAGAATAATTTCAAAGTATTTCATAACGTATTTTATCTATAAAATTCCTATTTTTGAGTAAAATCAAAACTTAAACCTTTGTCCAATTATCAACTAGGTCTAGAATATGCAAAGCAACAAGATCAGTTAGACGAATTATCTAACTATAGAAATCAATTTCATATTCCAAAGGATAAAAACGGAAATGAACTAATTTATTTTACAGGAAACTCACTTGGTTTACAACCAAAATCTACTAAATCATATATAAATCAAGAACTTGAAGATTGGGCAAATTTTGGAGTAAAAGGACATACCGAAGCAAAAAACCCTTGGTTGCCATACCACGAGTTTTTAACCGAAAGCATGGCGAATTTAGTTGGTGCCAAACCTATCGAAGTGGTTACAATGAACACACTAACGGCAAATCTTCATTTTATGATGGTGTCGTTCTACCAACCAACAAAAACACGTTATAAGATAGTCATTGAAAGTGATGCTTTTCCGTCCGATAAATATGCTGTAGAATCACAATTACGTCATCATGGATTTAATGACAAAGAAGGGTTAATTCTATGGAAGCCTCGAAAAAATGAAGAATTATTACATTTTGAAGATTTAGAAGCTATTTTAGAATCTCAAGGAGAAGAAATTGCACTCTTAATGATTGGAGGTGTAAATTATTACACAGGACAATATTTCGATTTAAAACGCATCACAGAATTAGGACATATTCATGGTTGTGTTGTTGGTTTCGATTGTGCTCATGGTGCTGGAAATGTAGAATTGAGCTTACATGATTCTGGAGCCGACTTTGCTGTTTGGTGTACCTATAAATATCTAAATTCCGGACCAGGAAGTTTGGCTGGTTGCTTTGTGCATGAACGTCATGCTTATAACAAAAACCTCAACCGATTTACAGGTTGGTGGAGCCATAACAAGGAAACGCGTTTTAATATGCGACACGAGTTTGATGTTCTTTCAGGAGCCGAAGGTTGGCAATTAAGCAATCCTCCTATTCTGTCAATGGCTGCTATAAAAGCATCATTAGATATATTTAATGAAGTTGGTATTAAAAAACTCGTTGAAAAGTCGAGAAAACTAACTGGCTATTTTGAGTTTTTAATTAATGGACTAAATAACAAAGACATAAAAATAATAACGCCAACGAATCCTGAAGAACGAGGTTGTCAATTATCAATTCAAGTTAATAATGCTGACAAGGGTTTACATGATAAATTGACTAAAGCTGGAGTAATGAGTGATTGGAGAGAACCAGATGTAATACGATGTGCTCCTGTGCCACTTTACAATTCGTTTCAGGATGTGTATAATATGGTTGAAAAATTGAAAGGAATATTAAATTAATTGTCATTCCTTCGTCCGCGTGCCGCTGAAGCTTTAGCGGAGGTGCAAGGCAGGAATCCATTATAAATTGAGTTGAAATTAATAAAATTCCCTCCCAATAGTTATCGGGATTCGTGGAAAATAAATATGACTAAAAAACAAAACATACTCATAATTGGCGCTGGACTTTGCGGCTCACTTCTCGCCTTACGTTTAGGACAACGAGGATACAACGTCACGGTTTACGAAAAGCGTCCGGATTTACGAAAAATTAACATTAGTGCAGGTAAATCCATCAATCTTGCGTTTTCTAATCGTGGAATTAAAGCCATGAAAATGGTAGGCATCCAAAATAAGGTCGAACCACTTTGCATTCCTATGAATGGTCGTATGATTCACGATAAAGAAAGCAACACATTTCTATCAAATTATAGTGGACGAGATTACGAATATATCAACTCTATTTCAAGAGGTGGATTAAATTCTCTGTTGCTTAATGAAGCCGAAGCTTTAGATAATGTAACGATTATATTCAATAAAAAATGCACCTCTGTAGATTTTGAAAAACCTACAGCAAGTTTTTATGATTACGAAACAAAATCAGAATTTGTTAAAGATGCTGATGCTATTTTTGGTACTGATGGAGCAGGTTCTGTTTTGCGAAAAAGCTATTATTTAGAGAAGAAATTCTTATTCAGTTTTTCGCAAAATTATCTCACACATGGTTATAAAGAATTATGTATTCTTCCAACTGAAACTGGTAATCACAAAACCTTCAAAAACGCCTTACACATCTGGCCTCGTGGTGATTTTATGCTTATTGCCTTACCTAATTTAGACGGCAGTTTTACAGTAACATTGTTTTTAAGTCATGATGAAGGCGGTTACAATTTCAATAACCTCACAACTCCAGAAATCGTTACAGAATTCTTCCAAAAAGAATTTCCAGATGCTTTAGAATTAATGCCAAATCTAATTGAAGATTTCTTCGACAATCCAACATCTGCATTAGGAACTGTTAAATGTTCGCCATGGCATTATAAAGGAAACACTTTATTAATGGGAGATGCAGCACATGCTATTGTTCCTTTTTATGGTCAAGGCATGAACGCCTCTTTTGAAGATGTAGTTGTGTTTAACCAAATATTAGACAAATATGAAGGCGACCTATCTGCCGACAAGACAGATTGGGAAACCGTATTTAGAGAATATGAAAAAACACGAAAAAAAGATACCGATGCCATAGCAGATTTGGCAATCGATAATTTTTTTGAAATGAGAGACCATATTGCAAATCCTATATTCCAGAAAAAGCGTAAATTGGAAATGAATTTAGAACAGCATTTTCCAGATGAATATTCCTCAAAATATTCGTTGGTAACATTTAATAAAAATATTGGTTATTATGAAGCTATGACAAGAGGAAGAGCACAAGACAAAGCTATTTTAAACATGATTGCTGATGACGATATCGATTTAAATAGTGATTTAAAAGAGATATTGAAAAGAGTAAAACAAGAAACTAAAACTATTCTTGAAGATGATATAATTGCTGGATTGCGTTAGTGATTAGTGATTAGTGATTAGTGATTAGTGAAAAAATAATAAAATTCGTAAAGTCCCAAATCAATTCGGAGAATTGAACTTTGAAATGCAGAAATAGTGAACTAAGGAATGGAGATGCAAAGCGAAGCTTTAAGCACGTAATTCCGAAAGAGAATGATGCGGAGCAATTTCCTTATTTCAATATGATTTTTTGGTTCGTTTTGTATCAAGACAAAATGAACAGAAGAAAAAAAAGAAAGACATGAGTGACAAAAAAAATGAGATTCCTTCTTCCGAAGGAAGTAAAGTAACACCAAGAGGTGCATATCCACACACAAAACGAGTAGGTGATTTTATATTTGTATCAGGAACCAGTTCCAGACGAGCAGACAATACCATAGCTGGAGTTAAAATTATAGACGAAATGGGAACAAAAAAATTAGATGCATATAAGCAAACTAAAGTTATATTGCAAAACATCGATAAAAATTTGCAAAGTCATGGCGCAAGTTTAAAAGACGTTGTAGATGTTTCATCTTTTTTAGTAAACATGAACGATTTTGCAGATTACAATAAAGCTTATGCTGAATATTTTAATGCTGAAACAGGACCAACTCGTACGACTGTTGCTGTACACCAATTACCGCATCCAGATTTGGTGGTAGAAATTAAAGTTGTGGCTTATAAAAAATTGTAAATGAATATAGACCTGTCAGGTTTTAAAAACCTGACAGGTCTCTTAAAAAATGAAAATACAAAATTACATAAACGGGCAATATGTAAATCCAATACAGGATAATTGGTTGGACAACCTTTGCCCAGCAAATGGTAAAGTCTATGGGCAAATACCAAACTCTTCAAAAGACGATGTAGAAATTGCTTATAATGCTGCCAAAACTGCATTCCCATCTTGGTCACAAACCACTTTAGAAACACGCAGTAGAATTTTAATTAAAATTTCAGAATTACTTGAAACCAACATACTACGTTTCGCCGAAGCCGAAAGCAAAGACAATGGCAAACCAATTAGTTTAGCAAAATCGGTAGATATTCCTAGAGCAGCAAGTAACTTTCGATTTTTCGGAAATGCCATTACACAATTTGCCAGCGAAAGTCATGAAAGCGTTGGTCAAAATGCAATCAATTATACCTTGCGTCAACCTATTGGTGTCGTGGGTTGTATCTCGCCATGGAACCTCCCACTCTATCTCTTTACATGGAAAATTGCTCCAGCAATTGCCGCTGGAAACTGTGTGGTTGCCAAACCGAGTGAAGTTACTCCAATGACAGCTTTTCTTTTAGGAGAAATATGTAACGAAGCTGGTTTACCTAAAGGCGTACTCAATATTGTTCATGGTCTTGGCACAACTACTGGACAAGCCATTGTTGAGCATCCAGACATTAAAGCTATTTCGTTTACTGGCGGAACAGAAACAGGAGCACATATTGCCAGAGTCGCAGCTCCAATGTTTAAGAAATTATCTTTGGAACTTGGTGGCAAAAATCCAAATATCATTTTTGAAGATTGCGATTATGATGATATGCTGGAAACAACAGTTCGTTCATCATTTGCCAATCAAGGCCAGATTTGTTTATGTGGAAGTCGCATTTTTGTAGAAGTTTCCATTTATGAAAAGTTTAAAACAGATTTTGTAGCAAAAGTAAAGCAACTTAAAGTTGGACATCCTTCAGAAGAAAACACAAATATGGGAGCATTAGTTTCAAAACCTCATCTAGAAAAAGTGATGAAATATATTGAAATTGCCAAACTGGACAACGGAACAATTCTTTGTGGAGGAAATAAAGTGATTGTGAAAGGTTATGAAAACGGTTATTATCTCGAACCAACTGTTATTGAAATACAAACTAATGAATGTAGAGTAAACCAAGAAGAGGTTTTTGGTCCAGTTGTTACGATTATGCCATTTAAAACTGAAGATGAAGTCTTGCAAATGGCAAACAGTGTTAATTACGGCTTATCAGCAACACTGTGGTCAAACAATCTTAAACGTACAATGCGAATGAGTAACCAATTACAAGTTGGGATTGTTTGGGTAAACACTTGGATGATGCGTGATTTACGTACACCTTTTGGAGGTGTAAAAGCATCAGGAGTTGGTAGAGAAGGTGGCTTTGAAGCCTTACGCTTTTTTACGGAAGCGAAAAATGTGTGTATAAAATATTAGCCCATCTTCTGTCTTCCCAAAGGGAAGAAACTTTGGGCTTATGAAATAAAAGTAATAACTAAAAAACATAATTCCTTTCCTTTGGAAGGTCAGGATGGGCTTATGAACTTAAACTTAAAAAACAAAAATGCTTTGGTATGCGGAAGCACACAAGGTATTGGAAAAGCAACAGCAATGGCTCTCGCTGCCGAAGGTGTTAATGTAACACTTGTGGCTCGAAATGAAGATAAATTAAAGCAAGTTCTTGCTGAATTACCTTCAACTGAAAATCATAATTATATTGTTGTCGATTTTTCAAATCCTGAAAAACTCAAAGACAAAGTATCGTCTTATATTAATGAAAATAATGGGTTTCATATTCTTGTTAATAATACAGGAGGTCCAAAAGGTGGTCCGGTATTTTCGGCGACAATTGAAGATTTTGAAAATGCATTTACGCAGCATTTAAAATGCAATCATATTTTGGTACAAGCTGTCGTTCCTTTTATGAAAAGTGAAGGTTTTGGAAGAATTATTAATATTATATCCACTTCGGTTAAACAACCTTTAGATGGTCTTGGTGTGAGTAATACCATTCGAGGTGCTGTTGCAAATTGGAGTAAAACATTGGCAAACGAATTAGGCAGCTTCGGAATCACCGTAAATAATGTACTTCCTGGAGCTACTGAAACAGAGCGTTTATCGGAAATTATAAAAAACAAATCGTCTAAAATTGGAGTTTCAGAAGAAGATGTAGCTAATGCAATGAAAAATACTGTGCCAGCAAAACGTTTTGCAAAACCTGAAGAAACAGCAAATGCTATCACGTTTTTAGCGAGCGAAGCTGCAAGTTATATTAACGGAATTAATCTTCCTGTTGATGGCGGACGAACAAAATCTTTGTAAAACCCATTCTAACCTTCCCAAAGGGAAGGAATAATTTGAATGAATTTATATTATCTTTACTACCAAATATGAATTTTAAAAAATAAAAGTATAATAATAACTCAAATTCCCGCTTTGAGTTTCTCCCTTTTGGGGAGGTTAAGAAGGGTTAATACAATGAGCAAATTAGTTTCTCCCTTAAATTTTAAAGCTTGGATTGACGAAAACCGTCATTTATTAAAGCCACCTGTTGGAAATAAAGTGGTTTGGGAAAATGGTGATTATATCGTGATGGTTGTTGGTGGACCAAACAGCAGAAAGGATTATCATTATAATGAAACACCAGAATTTTTCTATCAGGTAGAAGGAAATATGGTATTGAAAATTATGAATAATGGCAAACCTGAAGATGTTCATATCAATGAAGGCGATATTTATTTATTACCTCCAAAAGTGCCGCATTCTCCACAACGCAGTGCCAATACTATTGGTTTGGTAATTGAATATCCTCGTTCTAAAGGGATGATGGATGCTTTAGAATGGTATTGCGAAAATTGTAATACACAATTGTACCGGGAAGAATTTGCATTAGATAATATTGAAACTGATATGCCAGGAATTTTTGATACCTATTACAACGATAAAGAAAAATGCACCTGTTCTAATTGTGGTGAAGTGATGCAGCCACCTGAAAAAATAAAATAACTGTCATGCAGAGCGCAGTCGAAGCATCTCTACTTGAGATTCTTCACTTAGTTCGGAATGAAAAAAAATATTAGATAACCTGAAATAGATTCCCTCCTTCGAGGGAATGACAAAATATGAAACGTAAACTACGCATAAACGGTCACTCCCATTTATTACCTTATCCAGAGGAAATTCCAAAGTTTATGAAAGAAAAGGAAATTTTTTGGGTAGATGAGGACCGAAAATTTATGCTCCAAAAAGACTGGAAACGTCCTGTTACCGATTCAAGTTTCTTTTTAGACGAAAAATTGAAATGGATGGAACGTTACAACATAGATCATGCTGTCGTTTTAAACTTATCTCAACTCTATGGTAATGGCTTATGTGTAGAAGAAATGAAGCAAGCCTTACGTTTTCAAAACGATTTTAATGCTAAAGTACAACATGACAATCCGAGTAAATTTACCTGTGGGTTTGTAGTTCATCCAGGTTTTATGAGAGGTGCGCTTTGGGAAATTGAACGCTGTGTTGAAGAACTTGGTATGCAACTTTTATGTTTACCAACCCATTATATGGATACTATAGGAACTTGGCGTTGTATTTTTGATGAAGAAAACGAACCTATTTTTGAGTTGGCAAGTAAGTATAATTTGGCTGTAGAAATTCATCCTTATGATGGTGAAAAATTTATAAAATTAGAAAATACATCCTGGCGTTTTCATCTTATATGGATGTTGGCACAATGTGCAGATGCCTATCATTTTTTAACTCTGAATGGCTACCAAGAGAAATTTCCGAATATGAGAACTTGTTTTGCTCATGGCGGACAATTAGCACAAATAAATCTCGGAAGACGTATTCAGGGATTTGATGGCAGACCCGATTTGTTTAAAGGTCAACATCATCCTAGAAAAGCTGTTGGTCATAAAAATATTTTTTTCGACACTTTAGTACATGATACTGGTTCTTTAAAATTATTGGTCGAAAATCAAGGGTCTAAACAAGTACTTATGGGATTGGATGACCCTTATCCTTTGGGAGAAATGGAAAGTGATGCACAATCTTCTTATCCAGGAAAAATATTAGATCTCGCTATGGAACGTGATATTATAAACCAAAATGACTATGATGCCATTTGGGAAGATAATGTAATACAATGGTTGTGTGGTAATGATAAAGCTGCAAAACAAAAATTAATCGATAGAATTTTATCTTAATGCTATTTATACCTAAAGAATTAGACGATTATGTTGTAGCTCATACTCAAGACGAACCCAAATTATTACAACAACTTAACCGAGAAACTTATCAAAAAATAATGCAGCCACGTATGTTAAGTGGTCACTTTCAAGGTAGAGTATTAAGTATGATTTCTAAATTAGTAAACCCAAAAAATATATTAGAGATTGGGACTTACACTGGTTATTCTGCTTTGTGTTTGGCTGAAGGTATGCAAAGTGATGGTAAACTACATACTATAGATATTGACGAAGAATTATACGATTTTCAGCGCAAATATTTTGACAAATCTGAATTTGGACACCAAATTTACCAACATTTAGGAAATGCTTTAGAAATTATCCCAAAATTAGATATAACCTTTGACCTCGTCTTTATTGATGCAGATAAAGAAAATTATTCAAACTACTATAATTGTGTGATAGACAAATTAAATTCTGGAGGTATTATTTTATCTGATAATGTGCTTTGGAGTGGAAAAGTAATTGAAGAACTTCAACCCGATGATACTGCAACAAAAGCATTAATTAAATACAATACACTATTAAAAAATGATAAAAGAATTGAAACTGTATTGTTACCAATTCGTGATGGATTAACGATTAGTAGAAAAAAGTAACTTTTATAACTTGCGACTTACCGAGCCTGTAAAGTCTTCAAATTCGTCTTTTACTTTTTTTATTTCTTCTTTGATGTTTTTGGTAACATCTGTATCAATACCATGTTTTTCAGCACTTTTAGTAATTTCGTGTTTAATATCGTTGGTAGCATTTTTAAGTGTACGCATCCCTTTTCCAAGTCCACGAGCTATTTCAGGAATTTTGTCGGCACCAAAAACCATAACAACGATAAAAAGTATAACCGTTATTTCGGCACCACTAATAAATAAAAATGTTGCTTGTATCACAATGCAAATATAGTGAAGTCATTTGAAGTTTTTATTAGAAATGAAAAAACCGACTTAAAAAAGTCGGTTTTAAATATTTTTCTGTTTAACACTAGTCTTTAATCTTATTTTTAAACGCATCAAATAAACTTTTCTGTTCCTCTTTTGGCCAAGAATTGTTTGATGTATCAATATCTGCCGTTTCTAAATCTGGGTCTATTATAATTCCAACAATTTCTTTATCGGAAGCTATAGCCTTGCTTACCTCATTATCATTTAAACGCCATATCTGTGCTGGATAAGTAATTTTTTCTTTTGTGCCATCAGCATAGGTGTATTCTACAATTAATGGCATTACCAAACCTCCTGGCTTTTCAAAAGTCACACTATAAAAATATTTCGGTTCCTTTATTTCTTTACGCTCTTCACTAGTAAAATTATCCATTAAATATTCTTTTAATGTAGGGGCATTTTCTAAGGGTGATCCAGTTCTCATATCTTCAGTAAACTCTTCACTTCCCTCTTCTACCATATATACCAATGGTGGAAGTTCTTCTACAGTTCTATTAAAACGTTTATCCGTTGCTTCAATTCGTTCTTTAGTTGCAGGAACCACATAATATCTTTTCACTTCTTTTAAACCTATATCTACATAATCGGTAGTATAAAACCAACCTCTCCAGAACCAGTCTAAATCCATTGCAGAAGCATCTTCCATAGTTCTAAAGAAATCTTCAGGGGTTGGATGTTTAAACTTCCAACGACGTGCATATTCTTTAAATGCATAATCAAACAATTCGGGTCCCATTATAGTTTCTCTTAAAATATTGAGTGCAGTTGCTGGTTTTCCATAGGCATTATTTCCAAATTGATATGTATTTAA
Source organism: Flavobacteriaceae bacterium PRS1 (assembly GCA_003709165.1). Taxonomy (GTDB): domain Bacteria; phylum Bacteroidota; class Bacteroidia; order Flavobacteriales; family Flavobacteriaceae; genus PRS1. The sequence continues at coordinate 19,951 of RDRZ01000015.1, read as the reverse complement.
ACCTTTTGTCATAATAGGAGCTATAAAATCTTGGTTTCCCCCCATATATGGCACTATGTTTTTCGCAGGTCCACGACGAGAAGGAAATATATCGTGTCCTTCAGAAAGTGCTACAGGATACAATTTACCAAAATCGCTTTGAGCAATATACTGCACAAAAGTATTTAATCCTTCGTCCATCCAAGTCCATTGACGCTCATCACTATTTATAATCATTGGAAAGAAATTATGACCTACTTCGTGAATAATTACTCCCATCATTCCATATTTTGTTCTGTCAGAATAGTTACCCTCTTTATCTGGACGCCCAAAATTGAAACAAATCATTGGGTATTCCATTCCCATTGGTGCATGAACCGAAATTGCTTTATGATAAGGATAATCGAAAGTCATTCTTGAATACGAAATTAAAGTACTCGCAACCGTTTTAGTAGACCAGTCTTCCCAAAGAGGATTTCCTTCTTTAGAATATAAAGACACAGCCATAACATTTTTGTTTTCTAGCTTAACTGCCATCATATCCCAAATAAATTTTCTTGATGTTGCAAAACCAAAATCCCGAACATTCTCAGCATGTAATTTCCACGTTTTTGTGTCGCTGCTTTTCTTCTTTTCAGTAGCTTCTGCCTCTTCTTGCGTTACTATTAAAACTGACTCGTCAAAAGATTTCTTAGCTTTTGCATAACGTTTCATCATGTCTTTCGAAAAAACTTCTTTTCTATTTGTTAAACGACCTGTTCCGTCTAATATGTGGTCTGCTGGCACCGTAATATTTACTTCATAATCACCAAAAGTTAACGCAAATTCATCACGTCCCCAAAATTGAGAATTTTGCCATCCTTCTACATCGCTATAAACTGCCATTCTTGGAAAAAACTGTGCGATTACATAAATTCTATTATCATTTTCTTCAAAATACTCATAACCTGAACGACCTCCATCTTTTACATGATCATTAATATTATACCACCATTTTATATTGAACGAAAACTTTTCACCTGTTTGCATCGGAGCTGGCAATTCTACTCTCATCATTGTTCTGTTAATCATGTGAGGCAAGGCTCTTCCGTTTATATCTGAAACTTCTTCGATTATAAAACCACCATCAAAACGATCCTTTAAATATGAAGAAGTAAACGTAGATGCTCGCTGCACTTCAGAAAACCCAGATGTATTTATTAATGGTGTTTTAGAGTCACGAGCTCTCATATTTTGGTCTAATTGAACCCAAAGATATTTTAATTCGTCTGGTGAGTTGTTTGTATATGTTATTGTTTCATAACCTGAAAGCCTTGCTTTATCATCATCCAATACAATATCCATTTTATAATCGGCTTGTTGTTGATAATATGCTGGTCCTGGAGCTCCAGATCCAGCTCTAAACATATTAGGCGTAGAAAATTCGTCGTATAATTGTTTAAACTTGTTTTGATTGGTATGTCCAGGTTTGCGTTCTGGTTGTTCTGGTTCTTGCTCTTGGGCAAAAACTCCAAACGATACAAATAATGCTGAAAGGAAGTAATACTTAAATTTATTCATTGCTAATTTTTAGTTAAAAAATAAGAGTGAAAATAATAAATTTTAAGAGGCTATTAACTTTTTTAATTAAAGTTTAACACTCTTTTGTAGTTTTGTGGAATTAGAATAAAACTTTTTGTTTTAGAATTGATATTTGTTTTTATAATGTTTTGTTGTTCATCAAACAAATCAAATAATATTTGGCTGGTAATTTCAAACGAATTTATGGATTGAATGTTCTCTATCTCCAGATAACAATAGACGATATCGTCTTCATATTCCTTGCCTATAAAAACAATATTTTTTATACTATCGTTGATTTTAATTTTAATCTTTTCTTTTAAGTATCTTTCTATATAAATATCTATTAGTATTTCTTCTTTTGAAGTGTCGAGCGTTATATTTTCATCATATCGTTGACGTATTAACGCTTCAAAATCATCAATAAAAATTCTACTAATAATTTGAACAGTCTGTTTTTCTATAATGAATTCAATTTGGGTGACAGTAACATAAAATTTGTGTGCTGTTGTATAAGCTAATAATGGCAGAAGTAAGATTAATAGAACAAATTTAAAAGCCTTCATTATTAAATTTTAGTTTGCACATTTAATTTTTTTCCTTCTTAATTTTTTGAAATTCTATACTTTTATCAATCAATAATTCCAAAAATTGTAATTCATTCCCTTCTTTCAATAAGTCTTTGTTAAATCCGTTTTCTTCAACAAAATATACAAACCCACTAGCACTTTCTTTTGGAATATTAAGGTTTCTAATTAAATAGAATAAGGAATATTTATCGGTTAAATATTGGTAAGAATCATAAGCATTAGAGCCATCTTTCGGTTTTGATTTAAAAATTGGTTTTAATATAAGCCCAATTATAGCAACAACATCTGCTCCATTATAATAATAACCTTCTTCCATTTCCATATTAACAACTTCAGATTTATAATCGTCTGAAAATTCGTATTCGTCACTATTTTTTATTCCAAAATAAAGTGCATCTAAATCTGGATTAAAAGTTTTTATGCTTTTTACATCCACAGTAAGATTACCAGAAAGTCCATAAGGCAAAATAATGACTTCATCGAGTTTGTTTATTCTTTCAACCAAAAAGACAGTCATTATTTTTGAAGACATGATGGCTTCGTTAATTACAATAACAAATTTTTCGAATTGTAAAGCAGAGAATTCCACTCTATCATTAAGAGTTACTTCTATAGAAAATTGTCCTTCAATATCAGTTATAGTTCCTTTATTTAAAGATGTGTTGTAGATTGTAACACCTTCTACATCAGTACTATCAACAATAATTTTGCCAAATACTTCGATTCGTTTAGTATCTTGAGAAAATGCTAAAGAGCCAATAATAAATATGGTGAATAATATGTAGTAGTTTTTTTGCATTGGTTAAAGAAAGTAATTTCTTGTCTTAATAAAGTGTAAAACCCTTTTAAATTTTTGTTAAAAGGAACGATTACTTAAATTTACAACAAACTAATGAAGATGCAAAATATAATAATTGCAAGTACTTCTACCGTTTATGGAAGAGGGTTTTTAGAATATTTATTAGAAGATTTAAAACTACATTTTAAAGAGATAAACACTATTCTATTTATTCCCTATGCAAGACCAAGCGGCATTTCTTATGACTCTTATACCGAAAAAGTCAAAACGGCATTTTCCAAAATCGGAAAAACTGTTGATGGTATACATGAGTTTGATAATCCTATAAAAGCAATTCAGGAAGCCAAAGGCATTTTTGTTGGAGGCGGTAATACGTTTGTTTTAGTAAGTAAATTGTATGAAAATAACCTTATTACTACGCTTCAAAATGTTGTAAACAATGGAAAACCATATCTAGGAACAAGTGCCGGAAGCAATATTTGCGGACTAACTTTATGCACAACAAACGATATGCCAATCGTGTATCCTCCTAGTTTTAATACTCTTGGTTTTGTGCCATTTAATATTAATCCACATTATTTAGACCCAAACCCAACAAGTAAACACATGGGAGAAACTCGGGAAACAAGAATAAAAGAGTTTCATAATTTTAGTACACAGCCTGTAGTTGGATTAAGAGAAGGTAGTTATTTACAAGTAAAAAATAATGAAATCACTCTTAAAGGGGAGCTTTCAGCACGAATTTTCGAACATAATAAAGTGTCCTATGAGATAGAACCAAATTCAACTTTAAATGATTTATCGTAAAAAGTTAAAGTTTCTTAACAAAAAGCAACTAATCAATTCATTAGTATTTATTTAAAACAATTGAATATATTTTCGTTTAAAATCCTGATGTTTAGCAGGATTTTGTTTTTTATCTTTGCATTATTTAAACACCGCAAATGAACAAAAAAGTAATCTTAATGATTCTTGATGGCTGGGGTAAATCTCCTGATCCTGAGGTTTCGGCAATCGATCATGCTAATACCCCATTTATAGATTCACTCTACACAACATATCCAAATGCTTCTTTAAGAACAGATGGCTTATACGTCGGATTACCCGAAGGTCAAATGGGAAATAGTGAAGTTGGACACATGAATCTTGGTGCAGGCAGAATAGTTTATCAAGACTTAGTAAAAGTTAATCTTGCAGTTAAAAACAATACATTACATCAAGAAGCTGTATTAGTTGATGCCTTTAACTATGCAAAGACTAACAACAAGAATATTCATTTTTTAGGATTGTTAAGTAATGGTGGTGTGCATTCTCATATTAATCATTTATTAGCTTTATTAGATGCTGCTGTAGAATTTGGAATTCAAAAATCATTTATTCATGCCTTTACCGATGGTCGTGACGTAGATCCTAAATCCGGACTTGGGTTTATTACCAAATTGGAAGAACATATAGAAAATACCAACAGTAAATTAGCAACAATTACAGGTCGTTACTTTGCAATGGATAGAGATAATCGATGGGAACGTATTAAATTAGCTTATGATTGTTTGGTAAATGGAATAGGCGAATATTCTACAAATGCTCAAAAATCTATTCTGGGGAGTTATGCTGATGATATTACAGACGAGTTTATAAAACCTATTGTGATGGTGGATAGTAACAAAAAACCGATTGCAACTATTAAAAATGATGATGTTGTTATCTTTTTTAATTTCAGAACTGATCGTGGAAGACAACTTACTCAAGCCCTATCGCAAAATGATTTTCAAGAACAAAACATGCGAAAACTGAATTTGTATTATGTTACCATGACTAATTATGACAACTCATTTAATGGAATCAAAACAATTTTCTACAAAGAGAATCTTACCGAAACGCTTGGCGAAGTATTGGAAAAACATCATAAAAAACAAATTCGTATTGCTGAAACAGAAAAATATCCTCATGTTACTTTTTTCTTTTCAGGTGGAAGAGAACAACCTTTTGATGGTGAAACCCGAATTTTAAGAAATTCACCAAAAGTAGCAACATACGATCTTAAACCAGAAATGAGTGCTTTCGAATTACGCGATGCTCTAATTCCAGAACTACAAAAAGGTGAAGTAGATTTTGTATGCCTTAATTTTGCAAATGGCGATATGGTTGGTCATACTGGAGTAATGGAATCTGCAATTAAAGCTTGCGAAGCTGTTGACAAATGTGTAAAAGATGTTATTACAAATGCACTCGAGAATAACTATACTACAATCCTTATTGCCGATCATGGTAACTGTGAAACGATGATAAACCCAGATGGAACGCCTCATACATCGCACACTACAAACCCTGTACCTGTAATTTTAATCGATAAGGACATAAAATCTATAAGTAATGGCATTTTGGGAGATTTAGCGCCCACTATTCTTAAGCTAATCGGAATTGAGCAACCAGACATCATGACACAACATTCTCTGATAGAATAAAAAATGTAGATTTATTGTACTTTTATAACGCATATAAAATAAACTGATGAATTTTCACGATAAATTAATTATTGCCATAGATTTTGATGGTACCATTGTAGAAGAAAGATATCCAGGTATTGGTAAGCCAAGACTTTTTGCTTTTGAAACCTTGAGAAAACTGCAAGAAGATGGACATCGATTAATTTTATGGACTTTCAGAAGTGGAAAAACATTGACAGAAGCTGTAGACTTTTGTAAAAAAAATGGTATAAATTTTTATGCAGTAAACAAAAGCTATGCAGAAGAAGATTTAGATGACACAAAAAGTCGAAAAATTTATGCCGATTTATTTATTGACGACAGAAATATAGGTGGTGTTTTGGGCTGGGGAGAAATCTACCAAATGATTACTAACGAAATTCCTAATATGAAAGTCCAAAAAAAGAAAAAAGGGTTTTTCGGATTGTTTAAATAGCTTTTCTATCTTCATATTAACTGCCTAAAAGCAACAAAATCTAAAACACTTATTTTAGTATCTTTGCCATTATTTTTGAATATGATTATAGTAAAAAATAAAGAAGAAATCGAGTTAATGCGTGAGAGTGCTTTAATAGTTTCCAGAACTTTAGGAATGATTGCTGCCGAAATAAAACCTGGAGTTACAACCTTGCATTTGGATAAAATAGCCGAAGAATGTATTCGGGATCATGGTGCTGTTCCTGGTTTTTTAGGCTTGTACGATTTTCCAAATACGCTTTGCATGAGTCCGAATGATCAAGTAGTTCATGGTATACCCAATAACGATCCTTTAATTGAAGGAGACATAATCTCGATAGATTGTGGTGCCATAAAAAACGGGTTTTACGGCGATCATGCTTACACGTTTGCAGTAGGTGAAATTACTCCAGAAACTGAAAAACTACTTCAAATAACCAAAGAATCACTTTATGTTGGCATTAAAGAATTTAAAGCAAATAATCGTGTTGGAGATGTTGGTTTTGCTATTCAAAACTATTGCGAATCTCATGGTTATGGTGTTGTACGAGAATTAGTTGGTCATGGTTTAGGACGTAAAATGCACGAAGACCCGGAAATGCCAAATTATGGTCGTCGTGGTCGTGGTAAAAAATTTATTGAAGGTATGGTCGTTGCCATCGAACCTATGATTAATATGGGAACTCACAGAATAAAACAACACAAGGACGGTTGGACTATTACAACTCGCGACAATAAACCATCTTCACATTTTGAGCACGATGTGGCTTTAATAAATGGTAAACCAGAGTTGCTTTCAACGTTTGCTTATATTTATGAGGCTTTAGGAATTGTGAGTGATGAGGAAAATGAATTTAGACACTAATTTCACGAATTTACACGAATGGAAAGTGAAGATATAGACGCTAATTTCATGAATTTATACAAATTAATTATGCTTATATACAAAAAAGAATCTTATCAAATTATTGGAGCTTGTATAGAAGTCCACAAAGATTTAGGAAAGGGATTTAGTGAAATCATTTATGGTGATGCTTTAGAAATTGAATTCAAAAATTGTAATATTAATTATTCTAGAGAAGAAAAATTTAATATTTCATACAAAGGAAACCTTTTGCCTCATTATTATTATGCTGATTTTGTAATTGACAATAAAATAATATTAGAGATTAAAGCTATTTCTCAACTAACCGATAGTCATATAAAACAAACTCTTAATTATTTAGCCGCTTCAAAATTAAAACTTTCTCTTTTAGTTAACTTTGGCGAAGATAGTTTAAGTTATAAACGAGTAATATTATAATAAAAGAATTAGTGAAAATTAGTGTAATTCGTGTCTTATTAAACTTTTTACCTAGACCTTTTCTTATAAGGTTAAGCTATATTGTAAGTCCTGTTTTAGCTTTCTTTTTAAAAGGAAACACATTTACCGATCCTATTGATGGAAAATCATTCAGAACCTTTTTACCGTATGGTTATGGTAAACAAAGAGAGAATGCTCTGTCTCCTTCAACGCTATCGTTAGAACGACATAGATTACTTTGGCTGTACTTAAAGAATGAAACCGATTTTTTTACAGCTGATAAAAAAGTACTACATTTTGCGCCAGAACAATGTTTTTTAAAACAGTTCAAAACGTTAAAAAACTTGGATTATACTACTACCGATTTAAACTCACCTTTAGCTGATGTAAAAGCAGATATTTGTAACCTTCCGTTTTCTGATAATGAATTTGATGTTATTTTATGCAATCATGTATTAGAGCATATTCCTGATGATACTAAAGCTATACAAGAACTGTATCGTGTTTTAAAACCTGGAGGTATGGGGATTTTTCAAATTCCGCAGGACTTATCTCGTGAAACTACTTTTGAAGACGACTCCATTACTGACAAAAAAAAACGTGCAAAAATATTTGGACAATACGATCATGTGCGTGTGTATGGTCGGGATTATTTTGATAAATTAAGAAGTATAGGTTTTAAGGTTGAAGAAGTTGATTATACTTCAAAAATTTCAAAAGAAGAAATTACACGGTATTGTTTAGCCAAAGACGAGATTATTCCTGTGGTTACTAAATAGAACTGTCATTCCTGCGAAGGCAGGAATCCATTTATAATTAAGTTTCAGTTGATGAGATTCCTGCCTTACTCATTGATTCACATTTCAAATTATTGTATTCGTGAATCTTCGATTTCGCAGGAATGACAAAAATCACTCTTTAGGAAATCCATTTAAAGAAAGTGTCACAATTTCTTGTTTCGCATTTTCAAAAATGAAGAAGACTTTTAATTCTAAATGATCTTTTAAAAATGCTTTTACGTTTTCAATTCCCATCGCTTGAAATGCAGTTGCATACGCATCGGCTGTCATACAATTTTTTGCAATTACAGAAATACTTAAAATATTGGTTTTGCTTGGATAACCTGTTTTTGTGTCAATAATATGTGCATAACGATTGCCGTTTTTATCTACTTTAAATTTTCTATACGTTCCTGATGTTGCCATCGCTTCATCTTGTAAGCTAATTACTTTTAAAATGGATTGTTCGCCATCAAAATTTGGATTTTCAACACCAACTTTCCAATTGCTTTGTTTTTCAATGTTTTTGCCTTTTGCTCGTATCTCTCCACCTATTTCAACCAGATAGCTTTCTATTTTTTGATGTTCTAAAAACTCGGCAATTACATCAACAGCATAGCCTTTTGCAATGGCATTAAAATCTAAAAATGTGTTTTTGGGCAACTTAAATTTTTCCTTTGGCAACTCAACTTTATCAAACCCTACAGATACCATAAGACTGTCAATTTTCAGGCTATCAATATCTTTAACTTTCCCTTCTGGTCCAAAACCCCAAGCATTCACTAATACTCCAATGGTAGGGTCAAAAGCTCCTTGAGTTTCTTTGTAAATTGTTTTTGCAGATTCAAAAACTTTAACAAAATGATCATCAAAATGAGTCCATTCGTTTCGATTTATTCTAGAAATAATAGAATTTATTTGATAGGTTGATAACGACTTATTTATTTCATAAAACAAACTATCAAACTGAGTTTCAAAATTGAGGTTGCTATCCGAATAATATTTTATGGAATATGAAGTACCAAACACTTGTCCTGAAACTTTTGTGTTCTTTGTTTCTTGCTTGCAGGAAACTAATAATATTAGAATAAATAGTATTTTTTTCATTTGGTATTGCTATGAAATCGCTTTGTTAATATCGTAAAATTAATACTAATATCTATTTGAATGTAATTCTTCCGATATAAAAAATCCCAACACTTTCGTATTGGGTTTCTGATTTTAAACTAATGCATAATTTTTTTTATGATTGAAATCTCTTTATGAGATTCCTGTCTTCGCAGGAATTCTAACCTCCAAAATCGTCAAACCTGATACTCTCATCTGGAATACCAAAGTCTTCGCCCATTTTTTGAACAGCTTGGTTCATTAAAGGTGGTCCACAGAAATACAATTCAATATCTTCTGGAGCTTCGTGTTTAGATAAATATTGATCGATAACAACTTGATGAATAAATCCTACAAATCCGTCGCCAGCTTTATCGTCCATGTCTGTTTTAACTTTCCAGTTATCAGCTTCAGCAGGATCAGACAATGCAATATAGAATTTAAAGTTAGGGAAATTCTTTTCTAAATGTCTGAAGTGTTCTACATAAAACAGTTCAGCTTTTGAACGTCCACCATACCAATAGGTTACTTTACGACCTGTTTTTAAGGTTTCGAACAATTGATATAAGTGCGAACGCATAGGTGCCATTCCTGCACCACCACCAACATACAGCATTTCCGCATCAGAGTCGTTGATAAAAAACTCTCCATAAGGTCCTGAAATAGTTACTTTATCGCCTGGTTTTTGATTGAAAATATACGATGATGCAATGCCAGGATTTACATCCATCCATCCACCTTTATCACGATCAAAAGGAGGAGTTGCAATACGTACATTTAGCATTATTTTTCTGCCTTCGGCTGGATATGAAGCCATTGAATAGGCTCTTTCAACAGTTTCTTCATTCTTCATAATTAGAGGCCAAAGCTTAAATTTTTTCCAATCGCCTTTAAATTTATCCGGTTCTCCTGGATGCTCTTCAGGATGTGCATCGACATTCATATCGGAGAATTTAACTTCGGAATTCGGAATTTCAATTTGAATATAGCCACCAGCTTTGTAACCCATATCTTTTGGAATTTCCACAATAAACTCTTTGATAAAAGTGGCTACATTATAGTTTGAAACTACTGTTGCTTCCCATTTTTTTATTCCGAAGATCTCTTTTGGAATGGTAATATCCATGTCTTGTTTCACTTTTACCTGACATGATAATCGTATGCCTTCTTTTAATTCCTTACGAGAAAAATGAGGAGTTTCAGTAGGTAATGCTTCTCCTCCACCTGAAAGTACGTGGCATTCGCATTGAATACATGTTCCACCACCACCACAAGCCGATGGCAAAAATATTTTTTGAGCACTTAAAGTGGTTAACAAACTATCACCTGAAGCGACTTCGATTTTACGCTCTCCATTAATGGTAATTGTAACTGGACCTGAAGGTGATAATTTTTGTTTTACAACTAATAACAAGCCTACTAACAACAATGTAATAATTAAAAAAGAGACTACTGTTGCTATAATTGTTCCTAATATTCCTGCGACTAATACTATCATGTTACTCGATTACTTTTGTATTGTTAGCTAACTTCTTGTTGTCTTTAACCTGAGATGTTTCGACTACACTCGATACAACATTCTCTTTACCATTTTGATTATGCTTAATGATTGCAGTTTTTTCTTCTTTAACTACTTCTTCATCTCCACCTGTTAACATACCTCCAAAACTCATAAAACCAATAGCCATTAATCCTGTAATGATGAACGTTATTCCCAAGCCTCTTAATGCTGGTGGCACATTTGAATATCTTATTTTTTCACGAATAGCTGCAATAGAGAGGATTGCTAAAAACCAACCAATTCCTGAACCTATTCCATAAACTGTAGCCAAACCTAATGTTGGAATCTCACGAGATTGCATAAATAATGAACCTCCCAAAATAGCGCAGTTTACTGCAATAAGCGGTAAGAAGATACCCAATGAATTGTATAGTGTAGGTGAAAATTTTTCAACAACAATTTCAACCAATTGTACCATAGTTGCTATGGTAGCTATAAATAAGATGAATGATAAGAAGCCCAAGTCGTAATCTTCATAGCCTTCACCTAACCATTTTAAAGCACCAGGTTGTAAAATATACTGATCTAACAACCAGTTAAGAGGTACTGTAATTGCCAATACAAAAATTACAGCAGCCCCAAGACCTATTGCTGTGGTTACTTTTTTAGATACTGCAAGGTAAGAACACATTCCGAGGAATGTAGCAAATACCATATTATCTATAAATATTGATTTGAAAAATAATTCTAAATATTCCATATTTTTAGTATTCAGTGTTCAGTGATCAGTATTCAGTAGTCAGTTATATTTAACTCCAAACTTCTCTAGATGTAAAATCATATAATTGATTAGTTTTCCTACTTCTTCACTTTTATTTATTAATTCTTTAAATAACTCTTCATTTATATAATTACAAGCTAAAGAAAACTCAAGCCAAGTTTGTGTTTCAGAATTTTCAGCATCACTGTAAGTAAGTTTGCTTACAAAATGTTTCGGATATTTCCTTTTTCTATAAGATTCAGAAATATTTACTGTTACACTTCTTGACGATCTTCTTATTTGGTCAATTAAAGAATATGTTTCTTCTTTCGGGAAACGTTTTGAAACTTCAAAAATTTGCATCGCTAAATCAAATGATTTTTTATATGCTAATAAATCTTGAAACTTCATTTTAATATTCTTTTATTCAAATCAGTTACTGCCAACTGAACACTGACCACTGCTGACTCGTTTAATCTTCGATTAATGCTGTGTTTCTACTACGTTGTATCCAAATAATAATTCCCAATGTAATTAATGCCATAGGTGCCAATAACATAAAGCCATTATTTTCATAGCCATAAGCATATAGTCCTGTTTTTTCGATTGGATCTCCTAATACTTTAAATCCTAACAAACTTCCAGAGCCTAATAGTTCTCTAAAAAAACCAACTATGATAAGAATAAATCCATAACCAGCAGCGTTACCAATTCCGTCGAGAAATGAACGCCAAGGTCCATTTGCCAAAGCGAATGCTTCAAAACGTCCCATAATGATACAGTTGGTAATGATTAAACCTACAAAAACTGATAAGGTTTTACTCAACTCGTAAGCAAATGCCTTTAATATTAAATCTACTATAATTACTAATGCAGCTACAATAATGAGTTGCACAATAATTCTAATTTTTGAAGGAATAATATTCCGCAATAAAGAAATAACCACATTTCCAAAACCCAGCACAAATAATACTGCAATTGCCATTACAATAGAGGCTTCTAATTCTGCAGTAATAGCCAATGCTGAACAAATACCGAGTACTTGAATAGTAACTGGATTACTATCTGATAATGGATCTGTGATTAAGTTACTGTCTTTAAAAAGTCCCATAATTTTTATTAGTATTTAAAGTTATAAGTACTTAAAGTGCCTAAAGTTTGTTAGCTATTGATGTAAATATTGCTAAAAGTTCTTTCGCTTCTTTCCTTGTTTCTATTAGATTTTCTTTTGTTTTCTAATTAATTTATTCTATTGGTTTATCTAAAATTTGTCATCTTTCAGTTATTAGTATCTAAAGTTTTAAGTGCTTTTAGTTATTTTTCTATTAATACTTTAGTTTCATGTGTTTATACTTATTGTTTTTTAATCGTCACATGCTGTTCGCTATCAATCATTTTCCTTTGTTGAGAAAAATTTAACATGCTCGTTTCACAATTTTTTAACTTTAGGTACTCTAGTACACTTTAGTCACTTTTCAACTTTTTAAAATAAGGCACATACAATTTTAATTCGCTTCGAAGCATTGCCGAAACACCGTCTCCTGTTATGGTTGCTCCCGCTATAGCATCGACTTTATTATCATCTTTTCTTTTATTAAGAGGATCGTTGTTTCCTTTTGCTACAGTAACTCCTTTAAACACACCATTGTGCATCAAATCTTCACCTATAAAGTCGTCCATAAAAAAGCGTTTGTTAATGTTTGCTCCAAGCCCAGGTGTTTCCCCTTTATGATCGAAGAAAATTCCTTGAATAACCATATTCTCGTCTATAGCAACATAAGCCCAAATAGCATCCCAAAGTCCTTTCCCTCTTATCGGAGCAACATATATTGTTTTACCATCTTTTTCTCCAACAAACAATGGCAACCGTCTGGAGTATGATGCATCTTTGGCTAATGTCTTTTCTTTCTTAACATCGATTAGATATGCCGTTGAATCTTCGGTCACTTTACCATCTTGAATTACCAATTGTTTAATAATATATTTTGAAAATGCTTCAGGAGCTTTATCGGTTGAAATAAAAGCAACACTTTTTTCATCATTATCATTTATTCCCATTACATACAAAATATTTTGTTGCATTTCCAGACGTTTATTAGCATCAATATTAGGTTTTAAAACAGATGCTGTATATGCTAATATAGAACCAACTACTATTACCATTCCAACGGCAAAAAGTAGTGTATATGAATTTTTATCTGTTCTCTTTTCCATTCTTTTATGAGTGTCTAAAGTTATAAGTACTTAAAGTGTCTAAAGTTTTTTTTAACATTTTTTCAGCTTTACTTTTAATTAATTAACCTTTAAAACTTATTTTAAAATTTTAGTTTTTCCATTTCAACTTAATAAACTTAAGCGAATTTTAAGCACTTTTAACTTTCATTCGTTTTAATCTTTTCTTTACGTTACCCTGAACTACATAATGATCGATTGTAGGTGCAAACACATTCATTAGTAAAATAGCTAACATTACGCCTTCTGGATATGCTGGATTAAAGACACGAATCATTATGGAAATAAAACCAATTAAAAAACCGTAAATCCACTTACCTCTATTGGTTTGTGATGCTGTTACAGGGTCGGTTGCCATAAATACAATACCAAAAGCAAATCCACCAATAAGCAAGTGATGCCAAAATGTGGTATTCATTAAACTATGAAACTTGCTCGTTTCAGCAATCCAACCAGAATCTGCAATAAAGTTGAAAATTAATCCCATTGCTAATGCTCCAACTACAGACGATAGCATAATTCGCCAGCTTCCTATTTTAGCGAAGATTAAAAACAAACCTCCGAGTATTATGAGTAAGGTTGATGTTTCTCCAACCGATCCTGGAATAAATCCCATAAAGGCATTCCAAACATTTGCCGTTTGACCTAACATATCTAGATTTTGTGCGAGACCTCCAAGTATGGTTTCGCCAGAAATAGCGTCAATATTTTGTCCCGCAGCAATTAAATTATCTCTTTCTACTGCTCCATGTACCCAAACTTTATCACCACTCATCCAGGTTGGATACGCAAAAAATAAAAATGCGCGAATGGTTAAAGCAGGATTTAAGATATTCATTCCTGTACCTCCAAATACTTCTTTACCTATTACTACTCCAAAAATTACTGCAACAGCTAACATCCAAAGCGGAATATCTACAGGTACAATTAAGGGAACTAACATTCCTGTTACCAAATAACCTTCTTCTATTTCGTGATTTTTTATAATAGCAAATAAAAATTCAACACCCAATCCAACACAATAAGACACAATTACCAATGGTAATATTTTCCAGAAACCTACCAAAAAGTTGCTCATTGTCCAGAATTCACTACTAAAAAAGCCACCTGTTACTGCTTGAATATCTCCAAGCGCTAAATGATGCTGATAACCTGCATTAAACATACCAAAGATTAAGCACGGAATAAGTGACATAATCACTGTATTCATTGTGCGTTTTAAGTCGTCGGCTGCTTTTATGTGAGTGCCTCCTTGTGTGGTACTATTTGGCAAGTATAAAAAGGTATGTAATGCATTAAAGGCTGGAGCCATTTTGGTGCCTCTATACTTTTCCTTTAAGTTATGTAATGTACTTTTTAAACCCATTTTTTGTATTTATTTCTGAATTCATAATTGGCTAACCTATTTCTTTAATCATTACGTCTAAACCTTTTCTAATTATTTGCTGATGTGGTTGTTTAGACACACACACAAACTCGGTAAGTGCAAAATCTTCTGGTGCAACTTCGTACATTCCTAAAGCTTCCATTTCGTCTAAATCCTCGTACATACATGCTTTTAAAATTTGCATTGGAAATATATCAAACGGAAACACTTCTTCGTAAGTTCCTGTAGTTACAAAAGCACGATGTTCTCCGTTAGTATTTGTATTTAGGTTAAATTTTTTCTTCGGAAACAACCAAGAAAATGTTAAAGCTCTCGATACTGATACTTTATTAAAAACAGGTGTTGTCCAGCCCATAAACTCATAATCATCACCTTCCGGAATCACTGTAATAGTATTGCTATAATAATCTAAATATCCATCTGGATAAATCTGTTTTCCACTTAAAACATTTCCAGAAATAATACGAACATTTGCATCTTTAGAAATACCATAATCGTAAATCATAGTTGCTATTTCGCTTCCAATTTTGGTTACAAAATATCTGGGTTTTTCTATTGAAAAGCCAACAAGTGCCACGATTCTCTCTGCATTAAATTTACCTGTTAGCAACAATTCACCAATAATAACAAGGTCTTGTGCATTTACTGTCCAAACTACTTCACCCTTATTAACAGGATTAATCTTGTTAATTTGTGTTCCCACATTTCCAGAAGGATGTGGTCCAGAAACATTATGTACTGTAATATCTTTTAAACCAGATAGAGGAGAATTTCCATTCTTACCAACTGCGATATGGACTTGTCCTTCAGTCAATTTTCCCAATGCAGTAACAGCGGCTTGTAATTCAGCTTCTTTACCTTGGAGTGTAAAATCTAAGTCTGCTGCTAAAGGTGCACTAGCATAACCAGAAATAAAAATTGCTTTTGGTTTTTTATCAGGATTAGCAATCACATCATAAGGACGCTGTTTTATAAATGGCCAACATCCTGATGTTAATAATTTGTCTTTAATATCTTGGGTTGAAGCAGACTCAATATTAAGCGTTCCATTGTCTTGAAATGTTTGCTCTTTATCTGCTTGAATTTTAATCGCTAAGATTTTACGCTTTTCTCCACGAGTAATCTCAATGATTTTTCCTGAAACCGGAGAAACAAATTTAACAGCTTCATTAGCTTTGTCATAAAAAACAGTCTCTCCAGCTTTTAATCTCGCTCCTTCTTTTGCAATTAGTTTTGGAATAACATTATGGAAGTCTTCTGGTCTAATAGTATAAAAGTTGCTTACAATAGCATTTTCTTTAGCTTTTTCAGCAGCACCTTTAAGTTTTATGTCCAGACCTTTTTTAATATGAATGTCGTTTGACATATTATAATTATTGAAATTAATTATCTAAAAAATCCGAGCAAATTTACAAATTTAAAACACAGTTTCTATACTAAATGCCGTTAAATTTATTATGATTTTTTATAAGCAATCTCTTTGCTTATTTTTTTAGTCGAAATACTAATATTTTGTTACTTTTATAAATTACAGGTATAATTTATTTTAGTTTTCAGTATATCCTAAACAATTTTTAGGCATAAAATTTGTTTACCTTTACGCACAAACAATTTTTAAATGAACTTTAGGTTTACACTATTCTTTTTATTTTTATGCTTTTCAACAATTACTTTCTCACAAGTAAGCGAAGTGAATCCTCCGGAATATATAAAAACAATTATTTTTAAAAGCAATACCGACGAAAGTCAGTTGCCAATTTTAAAATTAGGTGAACCCTTACGTTTAGAATTTGATGTTTTAAATGGTGATGAAGCCGATTTTTATTATGTTATTGAATTTTACAATTTTGACTGGACACAAAATACAACATTACTAAAATCGGAATATCTTCATGGTTTCGATAATGTTCGTATCATAGACTACGAAAACTCGTTTAACACCTATCAAATTTATAGTCATTATCGATTACGAATTCCAAATAAACAAACCCGATTAAAACTTACAGGAAATTATATGATTCATATTTATAACGATTATGAAGAATTAATGTTTAGTCGGAAATTCATGATTTATGAAAACATTGCAAATGTTGGTGTTGCCATAAAGCGTTCTAGAAATGTAAAATATGTAAAACAAAAACAATCTGTAGATTTTAAAGCGTCTTCGCCTACAATACGATTTAGAGATCCAAAGCAAACTATTAATACCATAGTTATTCAAAACAATAATTTAAATACTGCAATTACTAATTTAAAACCATTGTACACCATAGGTACCGAACTTATCTACAATTATGTTACCGAATCGAGTTTTTGGGCTGGAAATGAATTTTTATACTTCGAAAACAAAGATGTAAGAGGTGCCAATATTGGTGTTCAGTTTATAGATTTGAAAGACATTTATCACAGTTATTTATTTGCAGATATTATTAGAGCTAATCGTCCTTACACCTACAATCCGGATATTAATGGCAATTTTGTAGTCACAGCTTTAGATGCAGATAATGTAGATATTGAAGCCGATTATACTGTAATTCATTTTTCATTACAACATCCTGAATTATTAAATAGTAAGCAAATTCATTTGTACGGAAATTTTAATAATTATACTATTGACGAAGCTACAAAAATGACCTTCAACCCGAGATTGAATAACTACCAAACGACCTTAACTTTAAAACAAGGGTTTTACAATTATAAATATGTTATAGTTGATAAAAATGGGAATATTGATGAAGGAGCAATTAGCGGAAACTTCTGGCAAACCGAAAATAACTATAAAGTATTGGTGTATTATAGAGACTTTGGTGCTCGATACGATAAAATTATTGGATTTGGAGAAGGCACTTCGGTTAATATTTATAATTAATTGAAATTTTCAACGATTTTTTTCGTCAAAGGTCTTATAATTAATAGTTAGTACGTATTTTTTACTATTTTAGCGTTTTAACCTTATTGGGTGTCTGTAAATAACATGGTTCAACAAGTAACACAAGGCATAAAAATTTCAGTAGAAACAAATTTTGAAGGTACATTTTATAAAAATTATAAAGTGCACTTTGCATTTGGCTATAAAGTTAACATAGAAAATCAAAGTAAAGACTCGGTTCAGTTAAATTCCAGACATTGGAAAATTCTTGATGCCCTTAATAACATTGAAATTGTTGATGGCGAAGGTGTTATTGGTAAAAAGCCTGTGTTAAAACCCGGAGAATCGTATACTTACACTTCTGGTTGCTTATTATCGTCTCCATTTGGTGCCATGCAAGGACATTATAATATGGTTAATTTTACAACCACAAAAAAGTTTAAAGTGTCCATTCCTACCTTTAAATTAAGTGCCGTTTTTGCAATGAATTAACTAGCGACTTTTCTGTCAAACCGAAACACAATATCATTTTGTTTTATATGAAAGAACTTACAGTTTGAGTAATGCACAAAATTAAAATCTTCTTTATAATTAAAAGCAATATCATTTACTACAAATACATCGTTTACATTTATGCTACCACAAGGTGCAATTTTCCGGTAATTATATTCTGTTTCATTATCGGTTTCGTGTAATTCAAACCAAGCTCCTGCTCCAACGCCTCCAAGCCATTGTGCTTTTTCATGAACACCTTCAATTGTTATTGGATGCTGATTCCCAATTAAAGTGGGTTCATAGGTTTTTAATCTATCTAAAAAACAACGTTTAATTTCTTTTCTAACTGAAGACTTAAATTTAGATATTTCTCCTTTATCAGAAACTTCGTAAACACAATTTCCTGTATTTGCTATTACAACATTAGCAACAGTACTTGGTGTAAATCGAGTTGCTTTAATTAACTGTTTTTTTATGTTTTCATCGGTTACTGAAGCTATTAATGCCGAAGTAACAAAACGCGAACAATTGGTTGCGTTTTTATTAAAAATGCCATAACGAATAAAATGACGCTGCTGCATCATGGAAATATAATCTTTAGCCTTTTGGTAATCAATGACATCACAAACCGAAGCAACTAATTTTCCTTCACCATGAATTAATTTAGGATGCATAGCAAAAAAGGTTAACAATTCTTGTATATTTTTAATTTTTCCATCTACTATCTGTAGTTTAATAGAAAAATCTAATTCATGGTCTGTATCTTTTCCTCTTACTCTTCCTGTAGATTGTGCTGTGATGTAACGCCCAAAATCATAATACTCTAAAATTTCAGTGTCTTTATCAATCAACACTAAAGCAGCATGACCTGCTCTTATATAATTTTTCTTACCAATACCAAGAAATCTTAAAATAAAAGAATACCACTCGTCAGCAAGACGAACAATGGTGTCAGGATATGCCAATACTATAATTAATCCGGAGTTATTCATTTACAGTTTGCAGAAGTTTAAATCTTTTTATTGATGTAGTATTGCTTTGAAGATCATGAAATTGCATAACAACAACATATTCCTTTTTTTTAACTTGTGTAATACTAGTTGTCTTAACATAATCTCTATCGATGATAACGCCATAATCTTGATTATCATGTCCTGCAGTTTTATGAAAATTTAGCATCGTTTTTGAATCTACTATGTTTCCGTTTCGATAACTATCGGAATTAAAATCTTCAAACCATTGTAAACGCTCTTTTATCATCTCTTTAGTGTACAATGTTGATGACGACCACATTTTAGGCTCTAAAGGCAATGTTCTAAAATGTTTTTTTGTACCATCCCAAACCAATTCGTAGAGTTTTAAATCAGTATTCCAGTCGACAATAACCAAAGTAAACGGTTCTATATCATCAAGATTATATTTATTAATTGCAGTAATTATATTTTCTGAAGCTAATAAATCGTTCACAACTAAGCCGCGACTCATTCTATAATCTGCTTTTGCCTGATCAATAAATGTAGCCAGTTTATCAAAAGAACCCTCATGAATTACAGCTGTAACAAAGTTACTCATATCTTCTGGCGAACCCATTTTTATAGAGTTAACATCTTCTATAAGCTTCGTTTTTACATCATTCCATAAATTATTC
>RDRZ01000014.1 GCA_003709165.1 Flavobacteriaceae bacterium PRS1 | reverse complement strand
ATCTCAAAGTTAAATTATTATCTAATAACTTATCAACTTTAATTAATTAATCTTTTTAAATTCAGTTTATGGCTAATGAAAATATGTCAGAATGGGGGCATTCTATTATCGTAACTGACGAAACCGTTAAGGTTGCCAAAGATTTTTTAGAGAACAACATTAACTTTTTTTCCGGAAAAAAAGCCTCCAAATGGAAAAACACTAAAGCTGAAAATGGACAAGCATCAGGCGAAGATATTGCAGACTTTTTAGGATGGGGAAGTGCTAAAAATGCTGAATCTTGTATAAACATTGATACAATACTTTTTGTATTAAAATTCGATTGCCTTAAAAGAGTAAAATACCATTAATTCTTAATTATTATGCAAATTTTGTGCAAATAGAAAATAAAAAAACCTTCAATCTCTTGAAAGCCTTACTATCATTAGTGGTCCCACATGGGCTCGAACCATGGACCCCCTGATTATGAGTCAGGTGCTCTAACCAGCTGAGCTATGGGACCGAAATAGTGTGCAATATTAATACTTATTTTAAAAAACTACAAGAAAATTATTCTTTATTAGTGCGTTCTTGACACAATTCTATAAGAACTCCATTGGTTGATTTTGGGTGTAAAAAAGCGACCAGCTTATTGTCTGCTCCCTTTTTTGGTGTTTCGATTAACACCTTAAACCCTTCTCTTTTTAAACGTTTTATTTCCGCAACAATATCGTCCACTTCAAAAGCAATATGATGTACACCTTCGCCTTTTTTGAGAATAAATTTAGCTATTGGGCTATCTTCACGTGTTGCTTCTAACAATTCTATTTTATTAGTTCCGACTTTAAAAAAAGACGTTTTCACTCCTTCGCTTTCTACGTTTTCAGTTTTGTAATGTGGTTTTCCTAAAAGTTTTTTAAAAAGTTTGTTAGACTCTTTAATATCTTTTACGGCAATTCCAATATGCTCTACTTTTTTTATCATACTACAAATTTAACTTAAAACCTTAACGTTTTAAAGTATTAACCCGAATTATCTTATTTTTGCCTTATGGAAAGTCACAGACAGAAAAAAATCGCATCCGTTTTGCAACTTGATTTGGTAGATGTGCTTCAAAAAGCTGCTACTCAAGGTGGTTTGCGAGGTGTTATTATTTCGGTAACTAAAGTAAATGTTACTGTAGATTTGTCTATTGCTAAAGTGTATTTAAGCATCTTTCCTGTAAGCAAAAGCAAAGAGTTAATAGAAGGCATTAAGTCTAATTCGCCTTTAATTAAGCACGAAATAGCGCAAAGAACAAGGCATCAATTAAGACGCATGCCTCATTTGTCTTTTTTTCTTGATGATTCTTTAGAATATCTCGACCAAATTAATCGTTCCTTAAAAGGTCTTGATAATCCTATTGATAATCCCGATTTACTTGATAGAAGAAAAAATATATAATTTAATTTTTAATCTCTTTTTTCTACTTTTAAATGTTTCACTTAAACATTTATTTAATCATTATTTTTTCATAATATTATAGATTATGAATGTTTCACTATATATCGCTAAACGTTATTTGTTTTCTAAAAGCAGTAATAACGCCATAAATTTTATTACCATAATTGCTGCTATTGGAGTAATAATTGGTTCAGCGTCATTATTTATTGTACTGTCTGGTTTTGCAGGATTGAAAGATTTTAGTTTACAATTCTCAACAATAGTTGATCCGGATTTAAAAGTTTTTTCTGCAAAAGGTAAATCTTTTGAATTAACACAAGATGAAGTAACGCAAATAAGTGCTTTAAAAGATGTTGCTTCATATTCTAAAATTATAGAAGAGCGTGTTGTTTTAACTTTTGAAAACAAAAATATAATCGCCTCGTTAAAAGGTGTTGATGAAAATTATCCGAAATCTACCATTGAGAATATTTTAGTTCAAGGTCGTTGGTTTGAGCCAAATACAGACCAGATTGTTGCTGGTTGGGGCGTTTCGAATAATTTATCGTTCGGTGTTTTTGATTATGCTAAAACTATAAGGGTTTCTGTCCCCAAACCTGGAAAAGGACAAATATCTTCCCTTAAAGGAGCTTTTAGTTCTATAAATGCGACCAATGCTGGTGTTTTTCAAATAAATGAAGATTTAGATAATAGATATGTGTATGCAAATTTTGAAACCGCTCAATATCTATTAGGTTATAAAGAACACCAAATAACTGCAATCGAATTTCAGCTAAAAAACCCTGAAGATACTGAAACCGTTAAACAACAACTATTCGATATTTTTGGCAATACAGTTATTATTAAAAATAGAGCGCAACTTAATGATGCCTTGTATAAAATGCTGAACACCGAAAACCTTGCTGTTTACTTAATATTTACCTTGGTGTTAATTATAGCGCTTTTTAATGTTATCGGCTCCATAATAATGATGATACTCGATAAAAAGAAAAACCTGAATACGTTATTTAATCTCGGCGTAACTGTAAAAGAAATACAGCGTGTATTCTTTTTTCAAGGAAGCTTAATGACGATTTTAGGTGGCACCTTGGGTTTGCTTTTAGGCTTTATTATTGTATGGATTCAAAAAATATTCTCCTTGTTTATGATAACGCCATCGTTACCGTATCCTGTTTTAATTAAGCCAATAAATTTTGTGATTGTATTTGTTACGATTTCTGTGTTAGGAATAATAGCATCAAAAATTGCTTCTGCAAGAATATCTAAAAAATTAATTACGACGTTCTAAACAAATTGGTAGTCTGAAAAAATTTCCAAAACTTCATCAAAAACAGCAAATACATCGTCAGCATCGTCGCTTGTAACCATTTTCATTCTATAGTCTTTAAAATGCGGAATGCCTCTAAAATAATTTGTATAATGCCTTCTGGTTTCAAAAACGCCAAGCCGTTCTCCTTTCCATGCTATTGCCATTTGTAAATGTCTTTTTGCAGCATCTACACGTTCGGCAAGTGTAATTGGAGGCAAATGTTTCTTTGTTTTAAAAAAATGTTTCACCTGTTTAAAAAACCAAGGGTTGCCGATACTTGCACGACCAATCATAGCGCCATCTAAACCGTATTTGTCTCTCATATCCATTGCCTTTTCTGGCGAATCTACATCACCATTTCCAAATACCGGAATGTGCATACGAGGATTGTTTTTAACTTCTGCAATTGGAGCCCAATCTGCTTCGCCTTTATACATTTGCGTTCTTGTTCGTCCATGAATAGAAATTGCTTTACAGCCAACATCCTGAAGTCTTTCGGCAACCTCAACAATTTTTATAGAATCGTGATCCCAACCTAAACGTGTTTTTACGGTTATTGGCAAATGTGTGCGTTTTGCCATTGCTTCGGTAAGAGATACCATTAGATCGATATCTTTTAAAATGCCTGCTCCAGCACCTTTAGACACTACTTTTTTTACTGGGCACCCAAAATTAATGTCAATAATGTCTGGATTAGATTTTTCAACAATCTCAACCGATTTAAGCATACTATCTAAATTAGCACCAAATATTTGAATGCCAACAGGTCGCTCTTTTTCGTAAATATCTAACTTCATGGTGCTTTTTGCGGCATCTCGAATTAAACCTTCGCTGGAAATAAATTCGGTGTAAACAACATCTGCTCCTTGTTCTTTACACAACGCTCGAAAAGGAGGGTCGCTCACATCTTCCATAGGCGCAAGAAGCAAGGAAAAATCAGGTAGTTCTATGTTGGCAATTTTAATCAGATTTCTTATTTAAAATGTAACTTCGGCTTCAATAGCAGTTCCTTCTCTTTTAAATTTAACAATAGCTGTATTCCCTTTTTCAAAACTAGATAACGCTTTCATATAGCTCATCATGTCAACAATTTCTATTTCACCTATTTTAATAACAATATCTCCTTTTTGAAGACCAGCTTTATGTGCTGGTTTATCTTCGGTTACACCATCTAATCGCATTCCTTTTCCGTCGAACATATAGTCTGGCATAACACCAAGTGTTACTTTAAAACGTGGCGCATCATCACTTTCGTTTTTAGTTTTTTGGAAACCCAGTTCACCATCATCATCAAGATCAGTAATAATATCAAAAATATATGTTGAAATAGCCTCCATGCCCTCATAATTTAATAACTCTGAATCATCGCTTGGTCTATGATAGTCTTCGTGTTGACCGGTAAAAAAGTGTAATACAGGAATATCGTTTAAATAAAAAGAAGTATGGTCGGAAGGTCCAACTCCAGATTCCTTTTCAATAATCTTAAATTTATCATTATTGTCGATAATAACTTGCTTAAAAACAGGTGACGTCCCAACACCATAAACAGCTAAAGTGCTATCTGCTTTCAAGCGTCCTACCATATCCATATTTAACATATAGTTTATAGAATCTAAAGGTATTGTTGCGTTCTTCACGAAATAATTAGAGCCTAACAATCCCATTTCTTCTCCGGAAAATGCTATAAACAAATAGTTATTACTTGTGTTTGTTTGCTTCAATTTACTTGCTAAATTCAGCATTACCGAAACACCACTTGCGTTATCATCAGCGCCATTATGTATGGCTTTTTCTTCTCCTTTATATAAAGAGCCTTCAGCGCCAAACCCTAAATGGTCGTAATGCGCTCCAATTACAATCGTTTTATTTGCTTTATTATCTATATAGCCTAACACATTTGTTCCTGTAATCGTGCTATCTATACTTGTCGTGCTATATTTAACTTCCTGATGAGGATCTGTTTTTCGTTTAAAAGTAAACACTTGAAGAAACCCTTTGATGCCTTTAGGTTCTACGCCAATTTCTTTAAATCGTTTAGCGATATAAGTCGCTGCTTCCTGTTCGCCTTTAGTTCCTGTTTCACGTCCTTCTAATTTATCGCCTGCAAGAAAACTTACGTCTTCCTTTATTTTGTTTTCTGGTCGATCAGTTTTTTCACATCCCAATAACGATATAAAAAAAACCAATAGCGATATTTTCTTCATTTTATAAGTATTATGTTTGCACAAAATTAAGTAATATATCTCCAATACAAATGAAAACAAGTCTTTATGTTCTTTTGTTAATAGCCACAATAAGTTTGTCTTGTAAATCGGGTAAGAAAGAAAATGTCGATATCAATACTGATAAAACCGAAAGAACAAGCTCATTAATTTTTCCTGAAGAAGTTCATTTTAAATCTTTACGTCAAATAACTTTTGGTGGCGATAATGCTGAAGCGTATTGGAGTTTTGATGATACACAAATTGTTTTTCAGTCAAACAATAAAAAATGGAATGTGTCATGCGATCAAATGTTTTTAATGAATGCTGAAGATACTTTTGACAGTATTCCTCCGCCAATGATTAGCACTGGAAAAGGTCGAACCACCTGTGCTTATTTTTTACCAGACAATAAGCATATTATTTATGCTTCAACACATTTAAGCGCTGATGAATGTCCAGAAATTCCTATACGTAAAGAAGGGAAGTATGTGTGGCCAATTTATGCCGCTTACGATATTTTTGTTACCGATTTAGAAGGTAATATTGAAAACCAGCTAACTTTTGAAAACGGATACGATGCCGAGCCAACGGTATCACCTAAAGGCGATAAAATTGTATTTACTTCCACGCGCAATGGTGATTTGGATCTATATACCATGAATCTTGACGGAAGCAATGTAAAGCAAATTACTTTTGAGTTGGGTTATGATGGCGGCGCTTTCTTTTCGCCTGACGGGGCAAAAATTATCTTCCGCTCTTCGAGACCAAAAACCGAAAATGAAATAAAGGAGTATAAAGATTTATTAACTGAAGGCTTGGTACAGCCGACTAAAATGGAACTTTTTATTTGTAATGCCGATGGCAGCGATTTAAAACAACTTACTTTTTTAGGAAATGCTAATTGGAGTCCGTTTTTTCATCCTAATGGTAAGAAAATTTTGTTTTCTTCAAACTTTGAAGCCAAACGTGGTTTTCCTTTTAATTTATACCTAATTGATTTGGACGGGGAAAACCTGGAACGTGTTACGCATAGCGAAACATTTGATGCTTTTCCTGTGTTTTCAAACGATGGGAAAAAACTCATTTTTTCTTCAAACAGAAATAATGGTGGTGGTCGAGACACCAACTTGTTTATTGCCGAATGGCAGGATTAGTTAATTGTCTTTTTCTTTTAACCTTTCTAATTCCTCCAATTCTTTTTTAAGTTCATTAATTTTTAACTTTGTATTGCCAAACTTGTAACGGAAGCCGAGTTTTATATAACGATCATCTGTATTAATTTTTCTGTTATTAAATTAATTTAAATATCGGTTTGTAACATCGAAGTCGTGCATATTAAACAAGTCGCTTACTAAAAGTGATATCGTTGCTTTTTTGTTTAAAATCGTTTTTGAAATCGATAAATAAGATACCAATCTATCTTCTGAAATAGATAGTCCTTGTAAATTTTTCCCTACCCAAGTTAAGGTTAAGTTCGCCGATAAGCTTTTATCTTTTAAAAATACAATGTCGTTTTGTAGTACACTGTAATTAGACCATTGGTCTTGTTTTACAGAAGCATTTCCGAAATTAGTTTCTTCTTTAAGATTATAAAACGAGGTTACAAAATAAATAGACCAGTCGTCGGTTACATTAAAATATGTTGAAAAATCAAATCCAAACTCAACAGTTTTATCTAAATTAACTGGAGTATAAGAAATAATATTAGTATCGTTATCCTGTATAGGGAATTGGGCGATTTTACCATTATAATTTTGATAATAGGCTTCAACTGTAAAAAGATCAAACAATGTCGATCCAATTTCATAATGATCTAATAAAACTGGTGTTAAATTTGGATTTCCTACAACAACTGCACTTTCGTTTAAGAAAAACTGAAACGGATTTAAATACGTGTAATTCGGTCGTGTAATGCTTTGCTTATAATTAGCATAAATATTGTAACCATCCGAAATATTATATTGTAAACTAACGTTGGGAAACCATTCAAAATAGTCTTGAGTATTTGTTTGGTTATTAGAAACCGAAATGCCTTCAATATTGGTTTGTTCTACTCTTAAGCCTAAGCTTATGCTCCATTTATCTGTGTCTGAACTTTAATTAGAATAGGCGGCAAAAACATTTTCGTCGTAGTTAAAAGCATCTGAATTTTGTAAATCGATTTGTTCATCTCCTGTATTAACATCAATATCAATTTTGATAATATCGCTCTTCGTTTTAATAGCAGAAAACTTAAGTCCTGCTTCAAAGTTTGATGTGTCATTTATTGGTAAACTATAATCTGCTTTTGAAGTGAAAATAGTTGTTTCTTGATTAGAGTCGGTGTTAAATTCTGATGCGCTTTGAAGTCTTTTGTAATTATACATTGTATGGTGGGTATTAAATGCTAATTGTCCTTTTGTGAGTAGATGTACAAAGTCTAAATCGAAACCAAGATTGTACTTATCATTTCTCAATAAAGTATTGGCATCAAAACGAGATAAAAAAACCAAATTCTCGTCAGTAATAACAGTATTGTTAAAATCTCTGTTTTTTAAATAGGGTAAAAACAGCATCAACGACGAGAAGCTTAATGTATTATTGTCGTCAATATAATAGTCGAAATTAAAATTAAAATTGTGTGTTTAGGACCAAGTGTTTCTGTTAATAGTAGATTTCCAAATTTCTTCTACAGCATTATCATTATCCAAATAGTTAACAACATTCACGCCATCTCTATTTATCTTGTTATTGGTATAGCTATAATTAAGATTAAACCTTGTTTTTTGATTTTTAAAGAAATGGCTTGTTCCAACATTGTGTCTTGGAAAAACACCTTGCGTGTAGTTAGCAAATACACTTCCTCTATAACCGGAAATTAAATTTTTACTCATTACAATATTTACAACAGTTCCGCTGTCAGCATCATATTTAGCCGAAGGATTTGTAATAACCTCAATAGATTTAATGCTATTTGCCGAAGAGCTTTCTAACAATTGCATCAATTCTCTCGAAGTAATTTGTACTTTTTTGTTATTAATATAAACAGCTGGTTCAGAGCCTTTAATAGTAATTCCACTTTCTAATACTAAAATTCCTGGTGTGCTTTTTAACACTTGAAGTATAGTGCCTTCAATAAGTGCAGTATTCGCGACATTAAATATTAATCGGTCTGCTTCCTTTTTTAGTGTTGGTTTTTTATAGGTAAGTTGTACTTCGCCTAAAGATTCAGCAGCTTCTTTTAATACAATATCAAAGTTTTCATTTTTAAAAAGTTGAACTGTTTTACTTTCAGTTTTATAACCAATAAAACTTACGTTTAATGAATAGCCCCATTCTTTTAACTCATTGAATTCAAAAAACCCTTTTTCATCAGTAATAGTTCCAATTGGTTCAACAAAGCCCGAACTAGTATCTAAACTTTTAACCACAGACTTTAGAAGCAAAACTGTAGCATAAGAAATTGGCTCTCCTTGTTCGTCTATAACTTCTCCGCTAATTGAGTACTGTTGTCCAAATACGGATGAAGAAAACAACACGAATAAAATTGTAAAAATAAATTTGATAATTAGCTTCAAATCAAAAAATATTATGGCGTTGTAGACTACTTGTTTTCCACTTTTAATTACGGGAAAACCGTAATCTTTATTAAAAATAAAAGTGTTATCGGCGCAATAAATGACCTATATTTGCAAAATATTTTGTAGGTAAATTGACCCTTATGAAGCACATTAGAAATTTCTGCATTATCGCACATATCGACCATGGGAAAAGTACACTTGCCGATCGCTTGTTAGAGGTAACAGGGTCTGTTACAGATCGCGAAAAGAAAAATCAGGTTCTCGATAATATGGATTTGGAAAGAGAGCGTGGTATAACTATTAAGTCTCATGCCATACAAATGGAGTACGTCTATAAAGGCGAAGATTATATTTTAAATTTAATTGATACTCCTGGTCATGTCGATTTTTCTTATGAAGTTTCCAGATCTATTGCCGCTTGCGAAGGTGCTTTGTTAATTGTTGATGCAGCACAGAGTATTCAGGCGCAAACAATTTCTAATTTATATTTAGCATTAGAAAATGATTTAGAAATTATTCCTGTGCTTAATAAAGTAGATTTGCCAAGCGCAAGTCCCGAAGAAGTAACCGACGATATTGTTGATTTATTAGGTTGTGATCCTTCGGAAGTGATTCCGGCAAGTGCAAAAACAGGACTTGGAATAGAAGAAATTTTGTCAGCAATTATTGAGCGTATTCCAGCACCACAAGGAAATGTTGATGAGCCTTTACAGGCTTTAATTTTTGATTCTGTTTACAATTCGTATCGTGGTGTAGAGACCTATTTTAGGGTTTTCAACGGTTCTATTAAAAAAGGGCAGCATATTAAATTTATAGCAACAGGTGAAACATACTTTGCTGATGAAGTAGGCACCCTTAAACTTAAACAAATCCCTAAAAATATAATCAAAGCAGGAGATGTAGGTTATTTAATTACTGGAATTAAAGAAGCTAGTGAAGTAAAAGTTGGAGATACAATTACAGATGCTAAAACACCAACAACAAATGCCGTTAGAGGGTTTGAAGATGTAAAACCAATGGTTTTTGCTGGAATTTATCCTGTAGACACCGAAGATTATGAAGAGCTTCGTAACTCAATGGAAAAATTACAACTTAACGATGCTTCTTTAGTGTTTCAACCCGAAAGTTCGGCAGCTTTAGGTTTTGGATTCCGTTGTGGCTTTTTAGGAATGTTGCATCTTGAAATTATTCAAGAACGTCTAGAGCGCGAGTTTAATATGACTGTAATAACCACAGTACCAAACGTGTCATACCATGCGTTTACCAGAAAACATCCTGATACAGCAATTATAGTAAATAATCCAAGTGATTTGCCAGACCCTTCTGGATTAGACCACGTTGAAGAGCCTTATATTAAGGCGTCCATAATTACCAAAGCAGAATTTGTTGGTAATGTAATGAAGTTGTGTATCGATAAACGTGGTGTTATTACCAACCAAACCTATTTAACTACAGAGCGTGTTGAGTTAACTTTCGATATGCCATTAGCCGAAATTGTATTCGATTTTTACGACCGATTAAAAACGGTGTCTAAAGGATATGCCTCTTTTGATTATCATCCTATTGGTATGCGAACCTCTAAATTGGTTCGTGTAGATATTTTATTAAATTCTCAACCTGTTGATGCGCTTTCGGCTTTAATACATGCGGATAATGCGCATAACATCGGTAAAAAAATGTGTTCGAAACTTAGACAGTTAATTCCACGCCATCAGTTTGATGTTCCAATACAAGCGGCAATTGGAGCAAAAATTATTTCAAGAGAAACTATTAAGGCTTTACGTAAAGATGTAACTGCAAAATGTTACGGTGGCGATATCTCACGAAAACGTAAACTCCTAGAAAAACAAAAAAAGGGGAAAAAGCGAATGCGCCAAGTTGGTAATGTTCAAATACCTCAGCAAGCGTTTATGGCTGTTTTAAAACTTAATGATTGATAACTTTGAGTTGTTTATTTCTTGTAATAAAACAAGTATGCAATAATAAAGAACCCAACTCCTGTTAATGCTGGTGCGGGAATTTTTGCTATGACTCCAAAGGTAATCATTTCAATTGCAACAATTTAGGAGTAAGGCTATTAAGATTTTCTGTGATTTAATAAATGTTTAATTTATACTGTTCCCATAGGTTTCCCCAAATAAACCAGTAGATATCCTTCAGCTATATCAGGGTTTTCCAAACTGTAAGACGATATTATTTCTAACTCGCCATTGGTATCTTTTACAAATAATGGAATACTGTTCTTATCATTAATGGTAATCTCTACGAGCTTCTTAAAATGGGCTTCGTCATTAATTTCTATTTCATGAATAACCGGGTATTTTTTTACTATTCTTGTTAATCGGGGAAAATTAACGGTATGTGAAAACAGGGCTTCTTTTGGGTTGTTTGTCGGGTCAAGCATTTCTTCTTCAGTTACCAATCTATATGCTCCATTCTCACCAAATTGGTTTCGATATTTATTAATAGCATATTTATTAATGTCTGAACTTCCTGTTAATGCCATTAAATATCCCATATCATTCAATTCAATATTATCGGTTAATGCGTCTGAATAAATATTGGTGTTAAAAGCTTCCAGTCCTTCTTCTTTTGCTTTTGCAATGTTGGTGCGGTTACTATCTATCAATACAACGTGCCTGTCGTTTTTTTCTAAATAATTTGCTATTAGTCGTGAAACATTTGAAGCTCCTATAATTAATATTCCATTGGTTTTTTTAAGGAAAACGCCAACAATTCTTGCAAAAAGTCTTGCTGTGGTTGCATTTAGTAAAACGGTTCCGAGTACAATCATAAATACTAAAGGCGTGATGTATTCTGCTCCTTCAATACCATCATTTACTAATTTCAGCCCAAATAATGATGCAATTCCTGCGGCAACAATTCCTCTTGGTCCAACCCAACTAATAAACAGTTTTTCGTTTAATCTTAAGTTTGATTTATGAGTACTTAAAAACACTCCAATAGGTCGTAACACAAAAACAACAATCGCAAAAAGAATAGCGGTTTGCCAGTTATAAATGAGCAATAAATCTTCCATGTTGATGTTTGCGGAAAGCAATATAAATAAGATGGAAATAAGCAATATGCTTAGGGATTCTTTAAAGTAGAGAAGTTCTTTTAGGTATTCAGATTTTGAATTCCCTAAAACCATTCCCATTACAACAACAGCAAGTAATCCGGATTCGTGTGCAAAACTGTCTGATAAAACAAAAACTCCTATAACTGAAGCTAATGCAAAAACATTTAACAAATAATGAGGAATCCACTTTCGATTTATAAAAAAATTAAGAGCGTGAGCGAAGGTAAACCCAAATGTAGAGCCAAACAGGACTATTTTTCCAAAATCGATTAAAGCCGTTTTGGTAAATTCTCCTCCTGCTCCAACGCTTATAAATTCAAAAACAAGTACAGCAATCAATGCGCCAATTGGGTCTATTAATATGCCTTCCCATTTTAATATCGCCGATACGTTTTTTTTAAGAGGAATGTTTCGTAAAATCGGTGTAATAACTGTAGGCCCTGTAACTATGATTAATGCCGAAAATAAAAATGAGATTTCCCAACTCAAGCTAAAAGCATAATGAGCGGTAATCGCAGCTCCAATAAAAGTAACTAAAGAGCCTAATGTTATAAGTTTGGTAATAACAACGTGCCCAACATTTCTTATTTCTTTTAACTTTAATGTTAATCCTCCTTCAAAAAGAATAATGCTAATTGAAAGAGACACAAAGTAAAAAAGTGTTTCTCCTGCAAAAAGTCCTTCTTTCCCGTTCCAAACAGGTTCTATCCATTTGGTTCCATCTTCAGATAAAAATTCAGCAGCAATGGGCCCAACAAATAGACCTATTAATAATAAAGGCAATATAGCGGGGATTTTTAATTTCCAGGCAAACCACTGTGCCAATATTCCTAAAACAATGATTCCTCCTATCTCTAACATCGATTAAATTTTGTGTTAAAATACTCATTTATACAATAGCATTAGTGCAGATATTTCTTCTTTATCTCGGATTAATGTTGTGCCACCAAAAATGGTTTTATATATTTAAAGCATAAAAACAATTTCCTTTTATGGATATAGGGTTTGTTATTCTTTTAGTTGGTTTTGCTATTGTGGCTATTGCAGGTCACGAAATAGCGAAGGTTTTTCAAAAAATAAAGTTTCCGTTAATAACTGGATTAATAATAACAGGAATCATTGCAGGTTCTTCTGTTCTAGAATTTATTCCTTCAGAATCCCTTCCAAGACTAAACTTTTTAAACGATATCGCTTTAGCGATTATTGCTTTTTCAGCGGGAGCTGAACTATACCTTAATGAACTCCGCAGTCGTATCAACAGTATTAAATGGATGACTGTTGCCCAGCTCGTTATTACCTTGTTGTTAAGCTCTTGTGTTATTTACTACGCTACATCTTATATAGCATTTATGGCAGAAATGCCTGCAAATGTAAAGGTTATTATATCTGTTTTATTTGGAATTATATTCGTTGCGCGTTCTCCTTCTTCGGCTATTGCAGTAATAAACGAATTACGCGCCAATGGTCCTTTTACTAAAACTGCCATGGGAGTTACTGTAGTAATAGATGTTTTAGTGATTATTCTATTTGCTATTTGTTTTGCTATTGCCAAAGCAATAATTAAAGGAGAAGCGTTAGGGTTTTCTTTTTTATTCTTTTTGATTATTGAATTAGTACTTTCGTTTGGGTTGGGAATTTTACTCGGTAAGATTCTTCAAATTCCTTTGTCATTTAAAATTAATAAGCACTTAAAAGCTGTCTTTATTACATTATTAGGATATGCAGTATATTTATTTGCTGCTTTTGTAAAAGGAAATACCGAGAGTATTTTTCAACATGAGATTATATTAGAACCGCTTTTAATATGTATAATTGGAAGTTTTTACATAACCAATTACAGCAAAAACAGAATAGAATTTGTTGAACTTCTTGAGGAAATAAGTCCAATAATCTATATTGTTTTCTTTATACTTACAGGGGCTTCTGTTTCTCTACAAACTTTAGTTCAAGTATTTGGAATTGCTATTGCTCTTTTTGCTCTTCGCCTTTTAACAATAGTTCTTGGAGGTGTTTTAGGTGTTGGTTTGGCAAAAGATAATAAAAAATATACGTTTATTTCGTGGATGCCCTATATAACTCAAGCTGGAGTTGCGTTGGGTTTAACAACATTAATTGCTACTGAGTTTCCTGGTTGGGGTTACGAATTTCAAACGATTATTATTGCTATTATTGTAATTAACCAATTGGTAGGACCTCCATTGTTTAAAATGGCAATTAATTTTGTTGGGGAAAGCCATTTAAAACACAAAACTCCGGATTTTGACGGTATAAAAGATGCTGTAATCTTTGGCTTAGAAAGCCAATCTATTGCACTCGCTATGTCTTTAAAACAACATGGATGGAACCCAAAAGTTGTATCTGTATCTGAAAATGTAGTAGAAAACAATAACGAATTTAAAGTAGTTTCAATAGGTGATATTTCGTTAAACTCTTTTAAAAATTTGCACTTAGAAAATGCAGATGCTATAGTATGTTTAATGTCTGATAAAGAAAATCTGGAAATTTCTGAACTCGTTTACGAACATATAGGAACAAAGAATATTATAGTTCGTTACAATGGGTCGCGCTTTTTTTTAAAAAAATTTAACGCTCTTGGTGTTCGTGTTATGGACCCTTCATCTGCAATGATTAATCTATTAGATCATTTTGTAAGGTCTCCTAACGTAACTTCTATTTTACTGGGTCTTGATACTTCACAAGATTCTATTGATGTTGAAATTAGAAATAAAGATATTCATGGTATGACTTTGCGCGATTTGAGATTTCCAACGGATGTAATTGTACTCTCTGTGCTTCGTAAGGGTCAGGTTATTATTTCACATGGATATACCAGATTACGGCTTGGAGATATTGTGACTTTGGTAGGAACAAAAGAAAGTGTAGAAAATGTTAGGTTTAAGCTAGAGTCTTAATAAACTCCCAATGCTATTACGTAATTACTCCCTTTTTATTACTTTGCAAAACTTATGAAACTATATCCTATAAATGCAGGAAATTTTAAATTAGATGGGGGGGCAATGTTTGGTGTAATCCCCAAACCGTTATGGAATAAAACTAATCCTGCAGATGGCAATAACATGATAGATATTGCAGCGCGTTGTTTGTTAATTGAAAACGGGAATCGTTTGATTTTAATAGATACCGGAATGGGAAACAAGCAAAGCGATAAATTTTTTGGCTATTATTACCTTTGGGGAAATGATACTATAGATAATTCTCTAAAAAAATATGGTTTTCATCAGGACGATATTACAGATGTGTTTTTAACACACCTTCATTTTGATCATTGTGGCGGAAGTGTCGAATGGAATAAAGACAGAACAGGGTACGAAACCGCTTTTAAAAATGCACATTTTTGGAGCAATCAAGAGCATTGGAATTGGGCAACCAAACCAAACAATCGTGAAAAAGCATCATTCTTAAAGGAAAATATTTTACCGATGGAAGAAAGTGGGCGACTTAAATTTATTTCCATCCCAAATGGAAATACATTAAAAGAATCGGAATTAGGTTTCAGTATTTTCTTTGCTAATGGACATACCGATAAGCAAATGATTCCTATGATTAATTATAAAGAGAAAACAATCTGTTTTATGGCAGATTTACTCCCAACCGTAGGGCATTTACCAATTCCATTTATAATGGGTTATGACACCAGACCTTTATTAACACTTGATGAAAAGAAAAAATTTCTAAATTTGGCTGCTGATAACAATTTTTATTTGTTTTTAGAACACGACGCACACAATGAAATTATAACCGTTCAACATACCGAAAAAGGGGTTCGGCTTAAAGAAATATATCGTTGTAACGAACTTTTTTAATCTACAATAACTATACAAATAAATTATGAAACAATTGCTAATTATAAGCCTTACAGTTTTCTTTTCTTATGGACAATCAAACAAAGGAGGTGTCAATAAAACTCCTGATAAACCTATTTCAACATATTGGCAACAACACGTTAATTATCAAATGGAAATAGATATGAATGTTGAAACATATCAATACAAAGGAAAACAAGTTCTTGTATATACCAATAATTCTCCTGATGCTCTAAACAGGGTTTTTTATCATTTATACTTTAATGCGTTTCAGCCAGGAAGCGAAATGGATATACGATCTCGCACAATTTTAGATCCGGACAGACGTGTTAAAGACAGAATAAGCAACCTAAAACCTAACGAAATTGGCTATATAAAAGTGAATTCTTTATTGCAAGATGGAAAAGTGATTAGTTACGAAACTGTTGGAACTATTCTGGAAGTTACTTTAAACAAGCCTATACAACCCGGATCTTCTGTAACATTTACCATGGATTTTGAGGCTCAAGTTCCTGTGCAAATTCGTCGTTCTGGCAGAAACAATAAAGAAGGTATTGCGCTCTCTATGACGCAATGGTATCCTAAAATGGCTGAGTATGATTTTGAAGGTTGGCATGCCGACCCTTACATTGCACGCGAATTTCATGGTGTTTGGGGAGATTTTGATGTGAAAATCGCTATCGATAAAGATTACACTATAGGTGGTACTGGTTACTTACAGAACCCAAATAAAATTGGTCATGGTTATGAAGCCAAAAAAGTAAAACAAACAAAAGTAGATAAATTAATCTGGCATTTTTTTGCACCTAATGTTCATGATTTTACTTGGGCTGCTGATACTGATTATATACATGACAAGCTACAAGTTCCTAATGGTCCTATGCTTCATTTTTTCTATAAAACCAACCTGGAAATAAAAGAAAACTGGAAAGATCTACAGTCTAAAACCGTAGAGCTGATGCAATATTACAGTAAACATATTGGCAAGTATCCTTATAAGCAATATTCTGTAATTCAAGGAGGTGATGGTGGTATGGAATATGCTATGTGTACACTTATTACTGGTAATCGTAGTTTGGGGAGTCTTATTGGTGTTACTGCACACGAAATGGCGCATACATGGTTTCAGTTTTTGTTGGCTACCAATGAGGCAAAACACGAGTGGATGGATGAGGGATTTACAAGTTATATCAGTGCTTTAGCTATGAATGATATTATGAGTCGAAACAACTCACATCCAACTGAAAGAGCATATAAAAGCTATATTAAAATGGCGTTGTCAGGAAAAGAACAGCCGATGATAACTCATGCTGATCGTTATGAATTTAATAGCTCTTATGGCACTTCAGCATATAGTAAGGGTTCCGTGTTTTTGACACAATTAGGTTATGTAATTGGTGAAGACAATTTAAAACAAACACTTAAAAAGTATTATGATGACTTTCATTTTAAGCATCCAACACCAAATGATTTTATTCGTTCTGCCGAAAAAGTGTCTGGTTTAGAATTGGATTGGTATTTAATGGATTTTACACAAACTACAAATACAATAGACTATGGAGTTCGGAGAATTATAGAAAAAGACGGGGAATCCATCGTGTATTTAGAGCGTATTGGGCTTATGCCAATGCCTATCGACATTGAAGTTGAATATACTGATGGAACAAAAGAACAATTTTATATTCCTTTGCAAATGATGCGTGGCGAAAAACCTAGCACTACTCCAAGAACAGTTTTAAAAGATTGGGCTTGGGCGCATTCTTTTTACGAATTTACAATTAACAGGTCTAAAAGCGATATTAAATTAATTACTATAGATCCTGAAAATAAAATGGCTGATGTTAATAAATATAATAATTCTGGTTATTAGTTTTAAACAAAAAAGACGCTTAATGTGTTGTTGTTTGGTAATAACATCTAAATACATTCAGCAATCTTATGGATTATACATTTAAAAAGTTGGAAAAACTAAAAAGCAAAAAAAAAATTGAACAACTGTTTTTAGAAGGTAGTTCGGTTACTGCTTTTCCGTTGCGTCTAATGTATCTTCAAACATCTTTTAAATATGGCGCAAATATAAAAATAAGCGTGTCTGTAAGCAAGCGGAATTTTAAAAAAGCGGTTGACAGAAACAGAATAAAAAGGTTGATGAGAGAGACTTACAGGCTTAACAAAAACTCATATTTTAACAACATTACAACACAATATGCGTTAATGATTTTGTATATTGGAACTGATAAACCCAAATTTAAAACCCTTGAAACCAAAATGAAACTGTTGTTTGAGCAGTTTTTGAACAAGGTGTCTTAAAATAGAAAAAACATTGCAATGAAAAATACGCTAAAAAATAAAATTCTCATTCTTGTTTTAATCATTTCAATTCTACTTACAGGAACAGCTTTTAAAAGTGATTTCTTTGAAATTGCCAAACAAATAGAAATCTTCACAACGTTGTTTAAAGAACTCAATATGAATTATGTTGATGAAACAAATCCGGGAGATTTAATGGATACCGCAATTAAAAGTATGCTTAAAGATCTAGATCCTTACACGCGTTTTTTAAACGAACAAGATGTAGAAGCAGCAAGAATAAATAATACCGGTGATTATATAGGCATTGGGGCGAAAGTGCGAACTCTGAAAGATAAACTATTAATAATTGAGCCTTATAAAGATTATCCTGCCG
Organism: Flavobacteriaceae bacterium PRS1; assembly: GCA_003709165.1. Taxonomy (GTDB): domain Bacteria; phylum Bacteroidota; class Bacteroidia; order Flavobacteriales; family Flavobacteriaceae; genus PRS1. The sequence goes on along the minus strand of RDRZ01000014.1, from coordinate 38,238 downwards.
ATAAAGCGGGTTTAAAAGCTGGTGATGAGATTATTAAAATTGAAGATATAGTCATTAAAGATTTTAAAGAAAATGTTGGTGATTTATTAAGAGGTTCGCCTGGATCTAAAGTAAATGTTACTTTTTTACGACAAGGAAATGTAAAAACCGCGACCATCACGCGACAAGAAGTTGAAATTAATGCGGTTCCTCTCTTTTCTATGGTAGATGATAAAACTGGGTATATTGCTTTAACAAAATTTAATAACAAAGCTTCTTTTGAAATCGCAAATGCTTTAAGGGAATTAAAAATAGATGGAGCCGAACGGATAATTTTAGACTTAAGAGGTAATCCTGGTGGCTTATTAGGAGAAGCAATAAAAATAGTAAACCTGTTTGTTCCTAAAGGTCAATTGGTTGTAACTACAAAATCTAGAATAGAGAAATACAATAAAACCTATATAACAAGAAATAATCCATTAGATGAAAAAATACCTTTGGTTGTTTTGATAGATGGCGGAAGTGCTTCTGCAAGCGAAATCGTTTCCGGTTCTTTACAAGACCTCGATCGTGCCGTGATTATTGGTTCCCGAAGTTTTGGCAAAGGCTTGGTACAGCAACCAAAACCATTAACTTATGGAACACAAATTCGTATAACTATTTCAAGATATTATACGCCCTCGGGAAGATGTATTCAGGCTTTAGATTATTGGAATCGTAACGCCGACGGAAAATCTGTTCGTGTGAAAAAAGAAAATTACAATGAGTTTAAAACAAAAAATGGTCGTTCTGTTTTTGACGGAGGTGGTATAAAGCCTGATTTAGAAATATCCTTGACAAAACCCACATCAATTACAAAAGCTATAATCAGCAATAATTTTATTTTTAATTATGCTACTAATTATTATTACAATAATACAGTAACAGATTTAATGTCATTTAAATTTAATGATTCTGATTTTAATGATTTTAAAGCCTATTTAAAATCTAATAATTTTGACTTCGAAACCAAAACCGAAAAAGCTTTAGATAATGTATCAAAAATGGCTTTGGAAGAGGGTTTTATGACTGATATGTCCAAGAACTATAATTCCCTTGTCACTAACTTAAAATCGATTAAAGATAAGGCTGTAGACGATAGCCGACAGCAGTTGAAAACACTATTAGAAAACGAAATTATTACACGTTATTTCTATAGGCAAGGTTTATATGAATACTATCTTGTTAACAATCTTGAAATTAAGAAAGCTGTGGAAATTTTAGAAAATCCAAAAATGTACTACGGGTTTTTAAATTAAATTCTTTGGTTTCGATATATTTTAAATGAAAATAATTTTATTTCTTTTTTTATTAATAATAATGTTGTATTCGCTCAAAACGAATTAAAGCACGAGGTTTATTTTGACACGTCTGAATACAAAATACCGACCATAGAAGAAAACAGACTTCTTTTATTTATAAAAAAAATTGATAGTGTAGAAGTTGAAAAAATATCAATTTATGGGTTCTGTGATGATATAGGAGGTAATACTTATAATCTTAATTTATCTCAACATAGAGCTGATATTATTAAAGATTTGTTTTCAAACAATAATATATATAAAACCTTAATTCGTAATGTAGATGGTAAAGGAAAAATTTTACTTAAAATTGTAAACGCCAAAGACATAAATATTATTAGAAGCTTAAACAGAAGAGTAGAAATTATAGTGCAAATAAAGTCTTCTAAAAAAGAGGTAATTATAGAAAAAAAAGAAACTAAGCGACAACCTTAAAGTTGGCGATAAAATTGTATTGAAAAATATCTTATTCGAAATAGGATACAGAACAGTCCTTGAAGAATCTAAAGAAGCTCTGGATAATTTAGCCGAAATTCTGATTGAAAAGGAGAATATCTATTTTAGTATTCAAGGTCATGTGTGTTGCACTCAAAATAGTAGAGATGCTGTTGATGTTGAAACAAAAAAGCAAAACCTATCTCTGGTTAGAGCGAAATATATTTACGATTATTTGGCAAAAAAAGGTGTTGCTAAAAAACGAATGAAATATGTCAGAATGCTCAGAAAATTTCCACTTGGTGGCGACCCAAAATTTGATAGGCGTGTAGAAATTGTTATTACTTATATTTCCGATAAAAAGAAATAATATTATTTAATAACCATTGCAACATGAGGAATTCCATCTTCTAGATACTCTTCTCCTACTTCTTTAAATCCAAGATTGTTATAGAATGTTATTAAATAGGTTTGTGCAGATATTATAATTATTGTTTCATTAAAAACATCTTTTACAGTTTTTATTGAAACATTCATAATATCATAACCGTATTTGTGATTCCTTTCGTTTTTCGATACAGCAACACGACCAATATTTGCTTGTTTAAAATAATCACCTGGTTTAAAAAGACGAGTATAAGCAACTAAAGTTTTATTTTTAAACCCTAAAACATGTAGTGCTTTTTGGTCTTTACCATCAACATCTTGATAAACGCAATCTTGCTCTACAACAAAAATTTCGTTTCGAAGCTGTAGAATATCATAAAGCTCTTGTGTTGTAAGTTGGTCGAATGTTTTAGTTATTATTTTTAACATATCTGTTTTTCATAAAAGTGTAATCTTTTTAAATTGGATTCTTACCTTCTCAGGAATGACAATATTAATCTTGTACAATGACATCTTTACTATCGCATTTACCAAATTCTGGTTGGATGTTTACATGATTAATTTCAAATTTATGATGTAATATTTCTTCAATATTATGTAAAATATAATCAAACTTAGATAAATAAATATCTTCATTAAAATCTATGTGTGCTTCTAAATGAACTTCATTTTCGTTTAGTTGCCAGATATGTACATGATGCACGTTTTTTATCTCTTTTAATTGCTGAAGTTCGTTTACAATGTCTTTTACATGAATATCTTCCGGAGTGAACAACATCAATACTTTAAATGACTCTTTTAACAAAGTGTAACCAACCCAAATTAAATATAAAGCAATAGCTAAAGTTAATACGCTATCTACCCAAAACATTTGGTAAAATTTCATAAGTAAGCCACCAATAAGCACGGAAACACTTGCTAACATATCTGTCAATAAATGTAAATAAGCACTTCGCATATTCATATTAACTTCTGCATTTTTCTTCAGTAATAAAACACTAATACCATTTGCTATAATTCCTAATAGAGACAACCAAATAACAAGATTGGATTCAATTTCTTGAGGATTCTGAAAACGTTTTACCGCTTCAATAATTAATATAACAGCTATAATAATTAAGGTAGATGCATTTATAAATGTTGCTAAAATTTCGGCACGTTTATAGCCAAAAGTGCGATTTATAGATGCTTTTTTTTTTGATAAAACGTTTGCAATGTAACTTACAATTAGCGAAAGGACATCTGTAAAATTATGAAGGGCATCACTTAATAGTGCTAAACTACCAGATAATAATCCACCAACTACTTGAGCAACTGTTATAAGAATATTTAAAAATATAGATATAACAAGCGGTCGCCCTTTTAAATCACCATGATTATGATGCGAATGATTATGGCTGTATGAATGACTCATTTACCAAAATTATGTATTAGAACTTTGTAATGAAGATTGAAATTACAATAAAATATGACTTTTATAAGATTTAGCATACTATTGTTATGGTTAATTTTATAAAAGTAGTGAAGCGTTATATTTTGCAGAAATTTCAAAATGTAATAAATTTTATAATATATAATTTTGGTTTAACAAGAAGTAGGAATTTTAATTACTCTTTTTTTATGTCTTCCGCCTTCGAAATCTGTATTTAAAAACGTATCTACTATTTCAATAGCCTGAGGTAAGGATGTGAAACGAGCTGGAATACTTAAAACATTAGCATCATTATGTTGCCTCGCTAAAGCAGTAATCTCTTTTGTCCAACATAATGCAGAGCGTACATTTTGATGTTTGTTAGCTGTCATATTTGCACCATTCCCACTTCCGCAAATAATAATACCTAAATCCGTTTTTTTAGTTTCTACATCCTCTGCTACAGGATGAACAAAATCTGGATAATCTACACTTTCATTAGTATCTGTTCCATGATTTATTAATGTAATTCCTTTAGCTTTTAAATGTTTTATAATAGCAAATTTATAATCTGTTCCTGCGTGATCGTTACCTATTGATATATTCATTATTTTAAGATATTAAAATAGTTTCAGTGAATCCCGATAATTATCGGGAGGAAATCTTTATATTTATAAAAGTATAAAGTTAACGTATTAGTAGTTAAAACAAAAAGTTGATAAGTTAACTTCTAACTATTCATAAGTAGTTAATATCTATTTGCTATATTCTGAAAGAAAATTTTTTATATTTCAATTATTTTTACAATCAAAATGTTAAATGAATTAACCAAAAAAATAAGCTTCTTTTTAAGACAAACTTATGAAACATAAAACCTATTATATAAACACTAAATTCAGAAAAACTTATTAATAATAAGCGGTTAATTCAGGTTATAAACAGCTGTTGATACATAAAATAATATGCTTAAAAATAAGTAGTTAAATAAAAAAATAGTGTTGATTACTACATGATAACATGTTAATTAAAGTAATTCAAAATAAAAGTAAAAAAAGTTATAGCAACAATTAACAACCCATCATCATCATCATTTTTATTAAATTTTTAAAAATAAAATATTATTATATTATTAATTGTTAATAAAAAATTTAATAAAAATTAAAGTAAACTTTTTAGTAATGAAAAGAGAATCAATATTTAAAGTGTAAATTTGCACCAATCTTAAAAGATTTATCTTATTTTAAATCCACTTCCCATGTATTTAAGTTCGTCCGAGCAATAATAAAATCAATATATTTAAGAAGAATTAATTAATAAGATTTCCACTATTATGGAAACAAGATGAAATAAATGACAAGAAAGAAAAAAAGGAGATCATCAAACAAGATTTCCAATCTTACAAATACAATCTTAAGTATTTTAAAAAAAGAAACAAACAAAACTTTTAATTATAAACAAATAGCTTCGATACTTGGTTTAAATGATACAAGTAGTCGTAATCAAATTATTAAAAAACTTCAACAACTAAAAGCTAACAACGATATTGAAGAAATAGACAGAGGTAAATTCAAAGAAATTTTAAATACAGAATACCATACTGGGATTTTAGATTTAACATCTAAAGGCTCTGGTTATGTGTTATGTGAAGATTTTGAAGATGATATTTTTATAGCTTCAAATAACATTAATAAAGCGCTACATAATGATGAAGTAGAACTGTATGTTTATAAAAGGAGAAAAAGAGGAAAACTTGAAGGGAAAATCACTCAAATTATAAAAAGACCAAGAACAGAGTATGTTGGAGTTATTCAAATTCATAAAAGTTATGCTTTTGTAATAGCAGATGATACAAAAATGTATAAAGATATTTTTGTGCCAATTAACAAAACGTTTAAAGCTGAAGATGGTGATAAGGTTATAGTTAAACTCGAAGATTGGCCAGAAAATGCAGATTCCCCTTACGGAAAAGTTACTAAAATACTTGGAAGACCTGGAGAACATGACACCGAAATCCACTCTATTTTAGCCGAATATGGTTTACCTTATGAGTTTCCATACAAGGTAGAAGAGTTTGCTAATAAGTTAGATACTTCTATTACTTCTTCCGAAATTAAAAAACGTCGCGATATGCGTAACGTTTTAACCTTTACAATAGACCCAAAAGATGCGAAAGATTTTGATGATGCTTTATCATTTAGAATGCTTGATAATGGAAATTATGAAATAGGAATTCATATAGCAGATGTTTCTCATTATTTACAAGAAGGCACTGTTTTGGATGATGAGGCGTATGAACGTGCAACATCAGTTTATTTGGTAGATAGAGTTGTACCAATGCTACCTGAAGTATTATCTAACAATGCTTGCTCTCTTCGTCCGCACGAAGAAAAATATACCTTTTCTGCAGTATTTCAACTTAATGAAAAAGCAGAAATAAAAGATAAATGGTTTGGCAGAACAGTAACTTATAGTGATGCTCGTTTTTCTTATGAAGAAGCACAGGTAATTATTGAGCAGAATGTCATTCCTGCGAAGGCAGGAATCTCATCAATAAACACGAGAATTCCAAAAGAAGTTTCATTATCAGGAAAAGCTTACACTATTAAAAGTGATTTAGCTTTTTCAATTTTAAAATTAAACGAACTCGCTAAAATTTTACGCAGAAAACGTATGAATTCTGGAGCAATTTCATTTGACAAAGTTGAAGTGAAATTTAATCTTGATAAAGAATCCAATCCCACTGGAGTATATTTTAAAACCTCTAAAGAAGCAAATAAACTTATTGAAGAATTTATGCTGCTTGCAAATAGAAAAGTAGCAGAGTTTATAGGAAAACGAAAACCAGAAAAAACATTTGTTTACAGAGTTCATGATGAGCCAAACGATTCTAAACTCGCAGTACTGAAGGGTATTGTATCGCGTTTTGGTTACAAACTAAATTTTAGTGATAGAAAGAGTACAACAAGGTCGTTAAATAATTTATTAAAGGGAGTAAATGGTAAAAAAGAACAAAATTTGGTCGATACTCTAACTATTCGTTGCATGAGTAAAGCCGAATACACCACAAAAAACATAGGACATTACGGTTTAGCTTTCGATTATTACAGCCATTTCACATCGCCAATTCGTCGTTATCCTGATGTGATGACACATCGTTTATTACAGTATTATCTCGATGGAAAAAAATCTGCAAACCAAGATATTTATGAAGATAAATGTAAACACTCTAGCAATATGGAATATCTTGCAACAAAAGCTGAACGAGATTCTATAAAATATATGCAGATAAAATATATGCAGAATTATAAAGATCAAGAGTTTTTAGGAGTAGTTTCAGGCGTAACCGATTGGGGAATTTATGTAGAAATAATAGAAAACAAATGCGAAGGAATGGTTAGAATACGAGACATTAAAGGCGATTATTATATTTTTGACGAAAGCCAGTATGCGCTCATTGGAAACAACACAAAAAACAAATATCAGTTAGGCGACGAAGTAATTGTAAAAGTAAAACAAACCGATTTGGTTAAGAGACATTTAGATTTTCATTTAATTGGTAAAAAGAGCCATAGTTATTGATTCAAACAACACATGAAACACATTTTTACAGCCTTAACAATTTTAATTACATCAACTGCAATAGCACAGAATTCACTAGAAAAAACCATAGGAGAATTTACCGAACTAAAAGTATTTGATCTAATCGAAGTTAAACTTGTTATATCGGACGAAAATAAAATTATAATAACTGGAAAAAATATCGAAGATGTTGTTATGATAAACAAGAACGGAAAATTAAAAATCAGAATGATTCTTAAAGAATGGTTTGATGGTAAAAATACTTCAGTAACTTTATTTTATACAACTGTAGATATTTTAGATGTTAACGAAGGCGCTACAATTTCATCCGTAGATACGATTAAACAATACGAAATTGATCTTAAAGCACAAGAAGGAGGAAAAATAAACGTTCATTTAGAAGTAAAAATTGCAAATATAAAGGCTGTTTCCGGAGGTATTATTAAAGCTCACGGAAGCGCAACCACACAAAAAGTGTCATTAAACACAGGAGGAATTTACGAAGGAAAAAATTTGCAAACCGAAACCACAACTGTTATTATAAAAGCAGCAGGTAATGCTGAAGTAAATGCATCCGAACTAGTTGATATTAAGATTAGAGCAGGAGGAAATGTTTTTGTTTATGGAGATCCAAAAACGATTATAGAGAATCGTGTTTTCGGCGGTCGGGTTAAAAGGATGAAATAGATAGATTATATTTTTAAAAATTATTTTAAATGCTGAACAAGATTTCAGTATTATTGCTAAAACAATATGATAGAAGATATACAAGCAGCAATACCATTAGGCTTTTTTGTAGCTTTTATGATTGGCCCTGTCTTTTTTGTATTACTCGAAACAAGTGTAACTAAAGGTTTTAGAGCAGCTGTTGTATTTGATTTAGGTGTCATTACAGCAGATATTTTTTTTATTGGTTTAGCTTATTTTAGTAGTTTTCAGTTGCTTGAAAATTTAAGCAATCAACCCGGTTTATTTGTCTTTGGAGGTACAATATTAGCGGTTTACGGTATAATAATATTTATTAAAAAACCACTAAAGAACCCTACAGAAGAGAGCACTGTAAAATTTATAAAAACGAATTATTTAGGTCTTTTTACTAAAGGATTCCTCCTTAATTTTATTAACATAGGTGTTTTGGTTTTTTGGCTTGGTGTAATAATTATTACAGGACCTGGTTTGGAAAATGACATCAATAGATTTTATGTATTTTTTGGCACAATGATTCTGGCATATTTTGTAACCGATTTATTTAAAATTCTTCTTGCAAAACAGCTAAAAAGAAAATTAACTAAAAAACGTATTTTAAAAGTTAAAAAACTATTAGGTCTAATTTTTGTTATTTGCGGACTCGTGTTAATAATAAAAGGTTTTTTGCCTAAAGATCAATTAAATCCACAAGACCTTATAGAAGAAATGGCAGAATAAAAAAGAGACACCAAATAATAGTATCTCTTTTTTTTGAGGCGTCTAGCGGATTCGAACCGCTGTAAAAGGTTTTGCAGACCTCTGCCTAGCCACTCGGCCAAGACGCCCTTTATGACAGCAAATTTAAAAAAAATTAAGGGTAAACACCATTCAGCTCCTTCTTTTTCTTTTCTCAACCAATTTTATAGTTACCATTTCTACATCGCCACCAACTGGGGGGTTTATTTTAGAAATAGAAATCACCACTTTAGTTACTAAATTACTTTCTAAAAAAACCCTATTTAATATACGTTTTCCAACTGTTTCAAGGAGTTTAGAAGGAATACTCATTTCTTCTTTCACGATTTTATTTAGTAACACATAATCTATTGTGTCTATCAATTTATCAGAATTTGAAGCTGTTTTTAAATTGGCTTTCACTTTTAAATCTACAAGATAGTCACTACCAATTTTGGTCTCTTCCTTTAAACAACCATGAAAGGCAAATACCCGTATATTTTCAACTTTAATTATTCCCAAAACTCAATCATTTTCTGCAAATATATTACACTATATTTTAATAACTTTGCAATTCAATTGATTAAAATGTTAGAGGACACAAAACCGCTTAATTTTATTGAGCATATTATAGAAGAAGATTTAAAGAATGGGTTACCAAAAGACAAACTCCGTTTTCGTTTTCCGCCAGAGCCAAATGGTTATTTACATATTGGTCACACCAAAGCTATTGGCATTAGTTTTGGTTTAGGTGAAAAATATAATGCTCCTGTAAACCTTCGTTTTGACGACACAAATCCAGCGAAAGAAGAACAAGAATTTGTTGATGCTATTAAACGAGACATTGCTTGGTTAGGCTATAAATGGAAAAATGAATTGTATTCGTCTAACTATTTTCAGCAATTATACGATTGGGCAATCCAACTTATAAAAAACGGAAAAGCCTATGTAGATTCACAATCTTCAGAGGCTATGGCAACACAAAAAGGAACACCAACACAAGTTGGTACAAACAGTCCTTTTCGTGACAGGACAGTTGAAGAGAATTTGGATTTATTCCGAAGAATGAAACGCGGAGAATTTAATGAAGGTACTCACGTTTTACGCGCAAAAATTGATATGGAAGATCCTAATATGTTGATGCGTGATCCACTAATGTACCGTGTTTTAAAAAAGCATCATCATAGAACCGGAAACGATTGGTGTATTTACCCAATGTATGACTGGACTCACGGAGAAAGTGATTATATCGAGCAGGTTTCTCACTCACTATGCTCATTAGAATTTAAACCACACCGAAAACTATATAATTGGTTTAGAGACGAAGTTTATAAAAACAACCAAACCGATTTACCATTAGTACCAAAACAACGTGAGTTTGCACGCTTAAACTTGAGTTATACTATCATGAGCAAACGTAAGTTGCTTAAACTGGTTGAAGAAAATATAGTTTCTGATTGGGACGATCCTCGAATGCCTACAATTTCTGGTTTACGACGACGTGGTTATACGCCGAATTCTATTCGAAATTTTATAGAAAAAGTTGGTGTTACTAAACGCGAAAATGTCATAGATGTATCACTTTTAGAGTTTTGTATTCGTGAAGATTTAAACAAAACAGCCAATCGATTAATGGCAGTTTTAAATCCTGTAAAGCTCATAATTACTAATTATCCTGAAAACAAAGAAGAATGGTTAGAAGCCGAAAACAACCCAGAAGATACTTCTGCAGGATTTAGAAAAGTACCTTTTTCAAGAGAAATCTATATTGAACGAGAAGATTTTAAAGAAGCAGCAGGGAATAAATTTTTCCGATTAACACTCGGAAAAGAAGTGCGTTTAAAAAACGCTTATATTATTAAAGGAGAGAGTGTTGTAAAAGACACCAAAGGAAAAATTACCGAAATACACTGCTCTTACACTACCGATACTTCGCAAAAAGTTAAAGGAACATTACATTGGGTTTCCATAAAACACGCTATAAAAATTGAAGTTAGAGAATACGACAGATTGTTTTTAGACGAAGCTCCAGACAGTCACCAAGACAAAGATTTTATGGAATTTGTAAACCCGAATTCATTAAAAGTTATCAATGCTTTTGTGGAGCCAAGCTTAACTGAAGCAAAAGTAGGTGAACAATTTCAGTTTCAGCGTTTGGGTTATTTTAATGTTGATGAAGATTCTACAAAAGATAAAATAGTATTTAACAAAACCGTTGGTTTACGAGATTCTTGGGCGAAACAAAAATTAATTCAGAATACAAAAAACAACCAGCAACAACCACAACGAAAACCAATTGATATAATTAAACAGTTGGGAAAAAAATACACCAATTTACCTGAAGAAAAGCAGCAAAAAGTTAAAGCAGAAATACTTGAGTTGGCTAAAAACGTGCATTATGATGAGCTACAACCCTTATTTGGTACGGCAGCAAAAAAAGTTGGAACACGAATTGCTGTAATGTTAACACTTGGTGTTTTGCTTGTAAATGGTCAAGAACGGAATAGCGATATTGATGCGTTTATAGAAAAGGCTTTTAACGATAAAAACGAACTGTTGGTTGCCGAAGCAAAAACGATTTAAATATTGCCATGCTGAACTTGTTTCGCCATCTTTAATTTCAAAGTAGAAAAATAAAACCCTCGAAAATAAGTGTTTACGAGGGTTTTTCTTAAAAGACTTATTTATTATTATTCTGTTTTTTCATTTTATTCTGTTTTTTCATTTCCTCTCCAATTATATTACTTGCAGTAAAACTTGCAACCATTTCATTTAGCATATTAGAGCCTGCTTGTGGTGAGTTTGGCAACAAAATTAAATTAGAATTAGCATTATGCCCAATAGACTGAAGTGTGTCGTAATGTTGTGTAACAATAATGAGAGCGGAGGCTTCTTGCGAATTAATACCAACTTTGTTTAACACTTCAACTGATTCTTCCAATCCTCGTGCAATTTCTCGACGTTGGTCGGCTATACCTTGCCCTTGTAACCGTTTGCTTTCTGCTTCTGCTTTTGCTCTTTCAACAATAAGAATACGTTGCGCATCACCTTCAAATTGAGCGGCTACTTTTTCGCGTTCTGCCGAATTAATTCTGTTCATAGCCTCTTTTACCTGCGAATCTGGGTCAATATCTGTAACTAAAGTTTTAATAATATCGTAACCGTAGTCCATCATAGCTACATTAAGTTCTTTTTTTACTGCGATTGCAACATCATCTTTCTTCACAAAAACATCATCAAGTTTCATTTTAGGGACTTCGGCTCTTACAACATCAAACACGTAACTGGTGATTTGATCGTGTGGGTAGTCCAGCTTGTAAAATGCATCAAATACCTTGTCGCGGATTACTTTGTATTGAACGGATACTTTTAGGCGCACAAAAACATCGTCCAGTGTTTTAGTTTCTATAATTACATCTAACTGTTGAATTTTTAAGCTTAATCGACCCGAAATTCTGTCAACTAACGGAATTTTTAATTGTAATCCAGCATGGCGAATAGCCTGAAACTTACCAAAGCGCTCCACTATTGCAGCGGTTTGTTGTTTTACGATAAAGAAAGCATAAACAATGATTATTAATCCGACGAAAACAAAAGAAATATAATAAATAGACATAAGATATTTTTTAAATGGTTAAAATAATTAAACACTAATTTAAGTTATATTTGCGTCAATATCATTAAAAGAATCATGAAATTTAAGCACTATATATTATTAGTAGCACTTACTATAGGTTTTGTTACAACTACGTATTCACAACACAAAACTTATGCCATCAATAATGGTTTTGGTATTATAATCGGAATTATACAATACGACATCAAAACCGATAATTTTATTACCAAACAGGGACTAGGTTTTGTTGGTGGTTTATCTGCAACCTTAGACCTTCCTCATAAAGGATATACTGTAAGTTATGGAATGCAATTGTCAGAAAATAATTTGGAAATTTCCGGACGAATGACAGATTATGTAGCGGGAAATGAAATGCTTGAATATAAATTAAAGGTCGTTCAATTAGGATTTACCTATCACAAAAAAATATTTGGAGACAACCTGACTATTGATATTGGTCAGTAAATTCAATATAATGGAAAACTTGAATTGAAAGACAATTCATAAGAGGGTTATTATATTAATGGCTACGATTCATTAACTGCAAAGGAAATTGAAAACATATCGCAGTTTAATGTAAACGGAATGATTGGAGCCTCTGCCGGAATAGGAGCATACAAAATTATGGCGCAATACATTTACGGGGTTTTAAATATTTTGGATAAGCTAAACGATAAAAATCTTAATGTAGGAAATAACACAGAAGCATTTAAAGGAAATCAATCTATGTTTGTTTTTACTGCGATGGTTAGTTTTTAGATTGAAGCTATTGCTCTTTCAATACGCTTAATAGTTTCGATTTTTCCAATTACAAACATTATATTAAACACATCAGGACCTTTTAAACTCCCAACCAAAGCCAATCGCAAAGGCATCATAACTTTTCCAAAACCTATTTCGCTTGAAGTTATCCAGCCTTTAATTTTTGTTTGAAGCGTTTCTACTTTAAAATCTTTAATAGAATTAATTACAGAAACCAATTCAAGCATCAATTCTTTTGTTCCGTCTTTAAATGCTTTTTTCGATGCTTTTTCGTCATAACTATTTGGTGCAACAAAAAAGAAATGGCTTAAATCCCAAAACTCATTTACAAAAGCGGCTCTTTCTTTTATCAATCCAACAACCATCGATACATAATCGAGATCAATTGTTGAAAGTTGAAATTGTTGAGCTTTAAATTGTTTGGCTAAATCATCATTATTTTGTTTTTGCATATAATGATGATTATACCATTTTGTTTTATTAGGATCAAAACGCGCTCCGGCATTATGCACACGTTTTAAGTCGAAATCTGCAATAAGCTCTTCAAGACTAAAAATTTCCTGTTCTGTTCCCGGATTCCAACCCAGAAAAGCTAAAAAATTTAATACAGCTTCAGGAAAATAACCTTCTTGTTTGTAGCCTTTAGAAACCTCTCCCGTTTTTGGGTCTTTCCATTCTAACGGAAACACAGGGAAACCAAGTTTGTCACCATCACGTTTGCTTAATTTACCTTTTCCGGTCGGTTTCATTATTAATGGTAAATGTGCAAATTCGGGAGCTTTCCATCCAAAAGCATTATATAAAAGTTGATGAAGCGCTAAAGAAGGCAACCATTCTTCGCCACGAATAACGTGCGAGATTTCCATTAAATGATCGTCCACAATATTCGCGAGATGATAAGTTGGCATGCCGTCACTTTTAAATAAAACTTTATCATCAAGAATATTAGTATCAATAGTGATATCACCTCGAATAATGTCTTTTAAACGAAGCGTTTCGTCTTGTGGTGATTTAAATCGGAGAACATAATCAACGCCAGAGTTTAGCTTCGTTTTTACTTCTTCTTCTGAAATAGAAATAGAATTTTTAAGCTTCAGCCTATTATGCCAATTATAAATAAAAGTTTTTCCTTTAGCTTCGTGATCCTTTCTGTGGAAATCCAATTCCTCAGTTGTATCAAACGCATAATAAGCGTTTCCTGAATCAATTAGTTGTTCGGCATATTGTTTGTATATATGTTTGCGTTCACTTTGTCTGTAAGGACCTTCGTTAAAAGGAATATTACACCAATTTAAAGTGTCTATAATATACTGTTCAGCGCCTTCAACAAAGCGACTTTGGTCAGTATCTTCTATTCTTAAAATAAAAGTTCCGTTATGTTTTTTGGCAAACAAATAGTTAAACAAAGCTGTGCGAAGACCTCCAATATGTAGTGGTCCTGTTGGACTAGGCGCAAAACGCACACGAACGTTTTTATTCATAGTTGTTATTAATAAAAGCAAAGATAGAATAGAGAAGATAAATGAGCAAAGAAAACGGAATAAAGACTAATTAGCAATCATTTCTCTCGGAATTCGTTTATTCATGATACTAAACCATAAAGGTGGTAAAAACGAAATAACCATCGAAGTTGGATAACCAAAGGGCATTTCCGGGCTTTCGTCATAGCATTCTAAAAGCTGATATTTTTTTGATGATTTGTAATGATGATCGCTATGTCGTGTTAATTCGTACAATACAATTCTGCCAACAACATGGTTAGAATTCCACGAATGTATTTCTTTTATACGCTCATATCGTCCCGACTCGGTTTTTACACGCAATAAGCCATAATGTTCAATATAATTAACAGTTTCTAATAGTAAGAATGCTGTAATAGCAACACTTAAACTAAAAAACAATCCAATTTTTCCAAACAAAAAGAAAATTAAAACTAAATATGCTATTTGAAATATAACATACCAAAACATATCGTTTTTAATTGAAAGGAAATTTTTATTATTGTTTTTAAGAAGGTTCTTTTGAATTTTCCACGCGCTAATATATTGTCTAAAAACCGAAGTGACCCAAAACGAATACACGCTTTGATTGTATCTGGCTGTTGCAGGATCTTCTTTTGTAGCAGCATATAAGTGATGACCAAAATTATGTTCTATAAAAAAGTGCATATACAATGATGGAAGTAATAGTAATTTGCCAAGAAAACGCTCTTTACTTGCTAATCTATGACCTAATTCGTGGGCAACATTAATACCATTTACACCTAAAACAATTCCTACTGAAAGCACAAGACCAATAATTTCAAAATTTTCCAGACTTTGTGAACTTACAACCATCAAAGCCCAAAACAATATACCGAAAACCATAGGAAGATTTAAATACAACATCCAATCAAAAAGAGGGTTTGCTTTTTTATTTTCGAGTTCTTCTTCTAAATAGTTTGAAGCGTTTTTTGATAGTAATATTTCTAATATCGGAATTATTCCAAAAGCATAAAGTGGTGTAAAAAACGACCAATATCCTTTAAAATAGATACTGATTATAGCAGAAATCGGTATTGTTAATGCTGCGAGATATTTTAAATCTTTCATTGAAAAACCGTTTTTTTCATTCCTATCAAAATAGAATCCTAATAATCATAAATATCTAAATTTAAAGATTATCCCCAAAATTAACAGAATCTTTCCAAAGTTAGTGATTTATGATTAAAATAAAATTGTAAATTAGTATGTTGTGCCAAAATATAATACAGAGTTGAGTAATTTTAAAACCATACAAGTCAAATTAGAGCAATTCATTAGAAAATTCTATACCAATGAACTCATTAAAGGCGTTATCCTTTTTTTTGCTATTGGATTATTATATTTTTTGGCAACACTTTTAATTGAATTTGCATTATGGCTCAATCCAGCGGCAAGAACCGTTTTATTTTGGCTTTTTATTGTTGTAGAATTAGCACTCTTTTTTAGATTTATAGCCTTTCCGCTATCTAAATTGTTTAAACTTCAAAAAGGAATCAATCATGAAGATGCTTCAATAATTATTGGCAATCATTTTCAGGAAGTAAGCGATAAGCTCCTTAATGTGCTTCAGCTTCATAAAGACAAGACAAACTCCGAATTATTATTAGCAAGCATCGATCAAAAGTCAGCAGAACTTCAACCAATTCCATTTAAGTTGGCGATTAACTTTAATAATAATGTTAGATATTTAAAATACGCAGCAATCCCAGTAGGTGTTTTATTAATGTCTTCAATTACAGGACATTTTAATTGGTTTAGCGATAGTTATGAGCGTGTGGTAAATTATCAAATAGCTTACGAACCGCCTGAGCCTTTTCAGTTTTATGTTATTAATGAGAATTTAAAAGCCATTGAAAACAAAGATTTTAAACTTATAATAACTACCGAAGGGAATACCATTCCCGACAACGCTCAAATTACTTATAATAACGAAACGTATTATTTAAAACAGCACAGACCTGGCGAGTTTCAATACGTTTTTCGACAACTCAAAACCAATATCAGTTTCTATCTGTTTGCGAATAATGTTACTTCAAAATCGTATACTATTGAAGTAGTAGAGGTGCCAACTTTATTAAGTTTCGATATGTTTTTAGATTATCCTTCACACACCAAAAAAAAAGATGAAACTCTAAAAAGCACAGTAAACGCCACAGTGCCAGAAGGCACAAAAGTAACTTGGAAAATCAAAACAAAATCTACAGACATTGTTAATCTATACGCCAAAGATACTATCGTTTTTTCTTCTGATAAAAAAGACAGTTTTCAGACTTCAAAACGGATTAATACCACCTTAAATTACAGCCTTAACACAAGCAATGTAAATTTTAAAGACTACGAGAGTTTGGTGTTTTCAATCGATGTTGTAAAAGATGAATATCCGGAAATGAAACTTCAAATGGAATTAGATTCTATAGATAAACAAACGCTTTATTTTTATGGACAGGTAAGTGATGATTATGGATTAAGTAAGTTGCAGATGGTTTATTATCCTTCAGAAAATGATTCAGGAAAAAAGAAAGAAATAATTCCCGTTTCAACATCTAATTTCGATGAGTTTGTTAGCACTTTCCCTAATCAATTTAACTTAACCGAAGGCGTCAGTTACGATTTATATTTTGAGATTTTTGATAATGACGCGTTGCATAATTATAAGAGCACCAAAAGCATTGTGTTTAGTTATAGAAAATTAACGCAAGACGAAAAAGAACAAAAATTGTTAAAAGAACAAAGCGAAACAATTGAAGATTTAAGTAAATCTTTAGAAAAATTTTCAGAACAAGAAAAAGTACTTAAAGAGTTATCGAAAACTCAAAAGGAGAAATCAGAATTAAAATTTAATGATAAAAAGAAATTTAAAAACTTTTTAAAACGTCAGCAGCAGCTGGATGATATGATGAAGAATTTCAACAAGAAATTAAAAGATAATTTAGAAGAATTTCAAAATAATGAAAACGATAAGTTTAAAGAATATTTAAAACAACGTTTAGAAGATAACCAAGATCAATTGGAGAAAGACGAAGAACTTCTAAAAGAGTTAGAACGGTTGGCAGAAAAAATTCAAAAAGAAGAATTAACACAAAAATTGGAAGAACTCGCAAAGCAAAACAAAAACAAAAAAAGAAGTTTAGAACAATTATTAGAATTAACAAAACGATATTATGTAGCGATGAAAACCGAAAAGCTACGAATAGAACTTGAAGAGTTAGCGAAAGACCAACAAGAGCTTTCTAATAAAAACAAGGAAGATAATACTAAAGAAAACCAGGACGAATTGAACAAAAGATTTGAAGATTTTCAAAATGAAATGGACGAACTTCAAAAAGAAAACCAGAAATTAAGAGAGCCTTTAGATGTTCCACATGACAAAAAAAAGGAAGAAGACATAAAAAAAGAACAACAGGAAGCAAGTGATAATTTAGAGAAACAGGAAAAAGGAGGAGACCAAGAGCAGCAAGAACAAGAACAAAACAACGCCAAGAAAAACCAAAAAAAGGCTGCTCTAAAAATGTTGCAAATGAGTCAAAAAATGGCGCAATCTATGATGTCAGGCAGTAGTAATCAAATAGCTGAAGATATAGATATGTTAAGGCAGATTTTAGATAACCTTGTGTTGTTCTCGTTTAATCAGGAAGATTTAATGAATCAATTTAAAAGCATTCAAATCAACCATAAAGAATACGCAAAACATTTACGCAATCAAAAAGGCTTGAGAGAGCATTTTGAGCATGTTGACGACAGCCTTTTTGCTTTATCGTTACGGCAACCAATGATTTCTGAAAAAATAAATAAAGAAATTACTGAAGTGTTTTTTAATATCGACAAATCTTTAGAACAATTAGCCGAAAACAGGCTGTATCAAGGCGTAGCCGCTCAACATTATACTATTACTGCTGCAAATTCCTTGGCTAGTTTTTTAAGCGATATGCTTGACAATTTAGAAATCCAAATGAATCCAGGTCAAGGTAGTGGACAAGGAGTTGGACAAGGTCAAGGTGGAGACAGCCAATTACCAGATATTATTAAAAGTCAGGAAGAGCTGAACAAAGAAATGGAGGAAGGAATTAAGAAAAGTGAAGATGGAAAAGATGGTAAAGATGGCGAAGAGGGAGACGAAAAAGAAGGGAATAGGCAACAAGGAAGTCAACAGGGAGAAGGTGAAGGAAATAGCGAAGAAATTAATGGCGAATTATTTAGAATTTACCAACAGCAGCAAATGCTCAGACAGGCACTTCAGGATATTTTGGCTAAAGAAGGGAAAAATGGAGTTGGCAATAATTTGCTAAAACAAATGGAAAACATAGAACGTGATTTGCTTAATAAAGGTTTTACAAACAGAACATTACAAAAAATGTTGAGTTTACAACACCAACTATTAAAGTTAGAAACTGCAACATTTCAGCAAGGAGAAGACCAAAAAAGAACGTCTAAAACCAACAGCCAACAATTTAATAACACCTCTAACAACCAGTTAAATACCGCAAAACAATATTTTAACACTACCGAAATATTAAATCGTCAAGCCTTATCTTTACGACAAACATATAAAAAGAAAGTACAAGACTATTTTAAAACCAAGAATGATAAGTTTTAATTACGAAACCAAATTTCAGTTAGAAAACGAAACCGATATTTCTAAATGGATTTCAAGTGTTATCAGTTCAGAAAAATTTAAGGAAGGCGATATTAACTATGTGTTTTGTGATGACGATTATTTACTCAAATTAAATATAAAGTTTCTCAATCACAACACACTAACAGATATCATTAGTTTCGATGATTCAATAGGAAAAATCTTACAAGGAGATATATTTATTTCGGTTGAAAGAGTAAAAGAAAATGCAGAAAACTTCAATGTTTCTTTTCAAGAAGAATTAAACCGAGTAATGGTTCATGGTATTTTGCATTATTGTGGTTATAAAGACAAAACGAAAACCGACTCAAAAACAATCATAAGCAAAGAAAATTTCTACATTAGTCAATTAGGTTGATATTCAGTAAATCAGCGTATATTTGCAAATCCTAAATTTTAGGTAAATTAAAAATGTTTCACGTGGAACACTTTTAATTCCTATTATAGGCAGGAATCTTGATAAACGAAACTAAATGTTTAACGAAGTTTATGATGTAATAGTTGTTGGTGCGGGTCACGCAGGAAGCGAGGCTGCTGCTGCTGCTGCAAATATGGGAAGTAAAACCTTGCTCATAACCATGAACTTGCAAACCATTGCGCAAATGTCTTGCAATCCAGCAATGGGAGGAATTGCAAAAGGGCAAATTGTACGAGAAATTGATGCACTTGGTGGTTATAGCGGAATAGTTAGCGATACATCTGCTATTCAGTTTAAAATGCTTAACAAATCGAAAGGACCTGCAATGTGGAGCCCGAGAGTGCAAAGCGACAGGATGCGTTTTGCTGAAGATTGGAGATTAATGTTAGAAAAAACCAAAAATCTTGACT
Organism: Flavobacteriaceae bacterium PRS1; assembly: GCA_003709165.1. Lineage (GTDB taxonomy): Bacteria > Bacteroidota > Bacteroidia > Flavobacteriales > Flavobacteriaceae > PRS1. The sequence goes on along the minus strand of RDRZ01000014.1, from coordinate 18,323 downwards.
TTTATCAGGAAATGGTTTCGGGTTTAATAGTTAAGAATCATAAAGTAATAGGTGTGAAAACATCTCTCGGATTAGAAGTAAAAGCAAAAACGGTAGTTCTTACCAACGGAACCTTTTTAAATGGTCTTATTCATATTGGTGATAAAAACTTTGGTGGTGGACGTGCAGGAGAACGTGCTTCATCAGGAATTACGGAACAGCTTGAAGATTTAGGCTTTGAATCTGGCAGAATGAAAACAGGAACGCCACCAAGAGTTGATGGACGATCGTTGGATTTTTCTAAAATGATTGAACAACCTGGTGATGAAAACCCGGAAAAATTCTCATATTTAGATATTACAAAACCATTAGAACATCAACGTTCTTGCCATATGACCTATACAAGTCCAAAGGTTCACGATTTGCTTCGTGAAGGTTTTGAACGTTCGCCAATGTTTAATGGAAGAATAAAAAGTGTAGGACCGAGATATTGTCCTTCAATTGAAGATAAAATTAACCGTTTTGCCGATAAAGAACGCCATCAACTTTTTGTTGAACCAGAAGGCTGGAATACTGTTGAGGTTTATGTAAATGGCTTTTCAACCTCGTTGCCGGAAGATGTTCAGTTTAAAGCATTGCGATCTGTAGTTGGTTTTGAAAACGTTAAATTTTTTAGACCTGGCTATGCTATTGAATACGATTATTTTCCGCCTACACAATTAAAATATACTTTAGAAACGAAGCTAATTGAAGGGCTATATTTTGCAGGACAAATTAACGGAACAACAGGTTATGAGGAAGCGGCTTCACAAGGTTTAATGGCTGGGATTAATGCAAGTTTAAAAGTTAAAGAAAAAGAAGCATTTATTCTTAAAAGAAATGAAGCATACATCGGCGTTTTAATTGATGATTTAATTACAAAAGGCACAGAAGAACCTTATAGAATGTTTACATCGAGAGCAGAATACAGAACACTCTTACGACAAGACAATGCTGATTTTAGGTTGACACCAAAAGGCTACGCTTTAGGCTTGGCAAGTGAAAAGCGTTTAAGGAGAATGGAGAAAAAACAAAAAGAATCTGATGCGTTTGTTCAGTTTTTTAAAGACACAAGCGTAAAGCCAGAAGAAGCAAATCCTGTTTTAGAGTCTAAAGGCTCATCTTTGGTAAAGCAATCGGATAAGATGTTTAAAATTTTTTCACGACCAAATATTGGTATTAATGATGTTAGAAAATTTAAAGCTGTAGAAAATTATATTCAAGAACATAATCTTGATAGAGAAGTGATTGAGCAAACAGAAATTCAGGTTAAATATTCGGGATATATAGAGAAAGAAAAAAACAATGCTGATAAATTAAACAGGCTTGAGTATGTAAAAATCCCATCAAATTACGATTTCTCTAAAATAAAATCTATGAGTTTAGAAGCCAGGGAAAAACTAAAAACTATTCAGCCAACTACAGTTTCTCAAGCTTCAAGAATAAGTGGAGTATCACCAAATGATATTTCGGTGCTATTAGTTTATATGGGAAGATAAGCGATAATCGTTATTTTATTAAGTTCCACGTGGAACACATTATTTAAATTCTAACTATTTTGTCATTTCGTACGCTTGCACTGAACGTAGTTGAAGTGTGATGCGGAATCTATTTTTAAATGAACAAAAATACATACTTAACCGTAAAAGACCATCCAGTTTCTGGAGAAGTTTTTCAGTTATTGTATGACGACGAATTTGATATGTTGATAACTTCGCCGCAACCTTCAGAAGATGAATTGCCTAAATATTACAAAAGCCAAGATTACATTTCACATACTGACACACAACGAAACCTGTTTGAAAAACTGTATCATTTTATTAGAAGGATTTCATTAAAAAAGAAATTGAAACTCATTAATTTGTTTTTTTCAGAAGAGAAAATGCTATTAGATATTGGTTGCGGTACAGGGGAATTTCTAAAAATAGCACAGCAAAATAATTGGACAGTTTTTGGAATTGAACCAAATGAAAAAGCAAGAAGTATAGCAAATAAAAAAACCAACAATTCTGTTTCGGACATTGAAAAACTTTCAAATTTTAAACCACAAAGTTTTGATGTAATTACGCTTTGGCATGTATTAGAACACTTGCCAAGACTTGAAGAACACATATCAATTTTAAAATCACTTTTAAAATCGAACGGAACTTTAATTATTACTGTACCAAATTATAAAAGTTACGATGCTAAATATTATAAAGAATTTTGGGCAGCTTATGATGCGCCTAGACACCTATGGCATTTTTCTCAATCATCAATTTCAAAATTGGTAGTAAAAGAAAATATGCAAGTTTTTAAAACACTTCCAATGAAGTTTGATTCTTATTATGTGAGTTTATTATCCGAAAAATACAAATCGGGTTCGATGAATATTTTTAATGCGTTAAGAATTGGCTGGCTTTCAAATTTTAAAGCAAGACAGTCAACAGAGTTTTCCTCTTTAATTTTTTGTGTAAAAAACAGCTAAAGCTAATTTTAAGCCCTTCTATTTAATGATTGACTATATAAAAGCAGTGTATAGACTGCTTTAAAATTAAAGTCATTTTAAGCCCTTTATTTACAGTAGATATTAATAAATAAAATCGATTATATCTACCGTAATCATAAATATAATCTATTAAAGTAAATCTCAAAGGATTGTGGCTATTTTATACAGTTTACTTTTATAATTTTTCCCAAACTAAAATTTATTCTTATGAAGAAGATATTATATGCTGCCCTCGTTATTTTAACTTTTGCTTCTTGCCAACAAACAGAAAAAATTGGCTATGTAGATAATTCTAAACTGATTAATGATTACCAAGAGAAAATAGATATTGAAGAAAAAATAAAAACTAAAATAACTGCTTTTCAAAAAAGAACAGACAGTTTACGTAAAGTTTTTCAGTTAGATGTTAATGAGCCAAAAATGGCTATTCTTATATTTTGGGAAGTAATGAAGCTGGAAATGTACTATTTGGAAAAGAAGAAAGCAATCTTACGCAAACCATTTTAGATTTGTTAAATGTTGCATATAAAAAGGACTAGACATTTGTTACTTGGTTTTATTTGCAATAAAACCTAAAGGTTTTTGGTAGTATTAATGCTTTAAAATCCCCTTTTCCTATTAACTCTCCATCTGCTTGGATATATGGATGCATCTCTTCTTCTATTTCTATTTCTATTGAAGTTGTTTTTAAATGGACTACTTTTTTAAAATCAACAATTTTGCCATTATAAAGTTTGGAAGCGTTTAATAAAATATCGAGTTTGCTAAAATCTTTTGCGATACTTACATCAAAAAAGCCATCAAAAGGATTTGGATTTTTTGTAAGCTTCATCCCTCCACCAGAATATCCACACAAGCCAATTAAAATCATTAATGTTTTTCCTGAAATATTATCTGAATTAATACGAACTATAGAATTAAAATTTTTAAAAGAAACCAAACAAATTAAAGTACTAAAAAGATAAGCCAAAGAACCAAAACGTTTATATTTTTCTATTCGACTCGCTACGTAACCATCAAAACCAACACCTGCAAGATTAATAAAATAAACAAACGTTTTTTTTTGGTCTAATAATTCAATCTTGCCAACATCTTGAAGTTTAGTCTTTCCTTTTTTGATAATTTGAATAGCGCTTTTAATATCCTTTGGAATGTGATGGGTTTTAATCCAATCGTTTCCAGTTCCAATAGGTATTACACCAACAGTTATGTTTGGTGAAAGCATTTTGGATTGCAACATAATGCCATTAACGATATTATGAAGTGTACCATCTCCACCCACGCTAATAATATTAATAAATCCGTTTCCTATAGCTTGTTGAACAATTTCGACACTATGTTTTGGATACATTGTAAAAGCATATTCAAAATCAAATTCGTAGACATTTAACAGCTGTTTAATTTTTGTCCATTTTTTCTTTATAGAACCATTTCCAGAAGCTGGATTAATTATAACAAACCATGATTTTTTATTTGCCATATGGTTAGGCAATTTTTTTATGAAGTAATCGTGTTAGTTTTATTGACAAATCGGTAAGTATAATTTTGGAGTTTCCATTACGTTCAATATGATAAATTGCATCTTGAAGTTCTTCGCTAATTTCTAAAATGTTAGCATGATTAATAAAAGGAGCAAATTTTTCAAGTTTAAAATTTTTAGAATTAGGCTCTATATAAACCAATTGGTCAGCTCCATAATTGAGTAAAAGTGCCTGTCTGAAAAAATCGACACAAAAGTGTAAAAATTGTTTTTGAGTTTCCCGTCCTGTTTTAGCAATTTCTTCACTCCAAGAGATTAAATCGTGAATAGCACTTTTATTGCCTTTTGCTTTAAAAGCGCTTCTGATCCAGAATATAAACCATTCCTCAAATTGTAAATCTTCAGAATCCTGATAAACCAAATCACAAGCCTTGTTATAATTTCCATTGGATTGATGCGCTATTTTTGTAGCTACAGAAACCTCTAAACCATAGCTTTTTATTAAAGCACTTTTAATACACTCTGCAGCTAATGGAGGAAAATGCAGTATTTGACAACGAGAGAGAATGGTACTAATAATGTGCTCTTCATCTTCAGCAATTAAAACAAAAACGGTTTTATCAGGCGGTTCTTCTATAAGTTTTAATAGCTTGTTTGCACAAGCAATATTCATCTTTTCAGCCATCCAAATAAGCATTACTTTATAACCGCCTTCATACGATTTTAAAGATAGAGATTTTACAATTTCTTGAGCTTCATCAATACCAATTTGCCCCTGTTTATTGTCAATGCCAAGTTGTTTATACCAATCAAACAAATTACAATAAGGTTGTTCTTTTAATAATTGTCTCCATTCATTTAAAAAGAAGTTAGAAACAGGCTTGCTTTTAACTTTATCAGTTGTAGTTACTGGAAACGCAAAATGTAAATCTGGATGTGAAAGGGTATTAAATTTCAGATTGCAAGCATTATTACCATTGGTATTCTCTCCTGTGGAGTTATAACACAAAATATATTGCGCATAGGCTATTGCCATTGGTAATGTTCCAGAGCCTTCTGCTCCAACAAATAATTGGGCATGAGGGATTCTGCCTTTATCAACACTTTTTGTTAAATGACTTTTAAGATGTTCTTGACCTAATATTTCAGAGAATAACATTAAGCAAATATAACCCAATTCATGAATAAAATAAAATAAGTCTAATATTAAAAGACAGTTAATCGGATTTTTTGGAATATAAATTCAATAAGTCTAATATAAAGGACGTTTGTCCGATTTTTATGAGAATCTATAGCTTGTTTTATAGCTTGCACTATCCTTTAATCTATTAACTTTAAGTTATTTAAAGATAAACTAATGTACAAAACTACTTTAATTCTGATTTTTCTGGCACTTAATTCGTTTGTGTTAAAAGCCCAGGACGCATTTAGAGGTTTTGAAGACACAGAACAGGACAATTGGAGTTTTACTTCTAATATTCCCTTTTATAATCAAAATTCAGACACAGATATTTGGACGGAATATTCACAAGCAAATGGTAGAATAGATAAGGCTTATGCAAGTTCCACATATTTAGCAGGAAGAGATTTAGATAATCCATGGTCTTAACCAAGACTTAATGATTCTTCTCCTGAACACATTTTTACCTTCGATCCTTTTGCCATTAATGGATTAGATGCCGAATTTACCTTTAAATTATACTATGTTTTTTTAGATAAGGTTGATTATATATACTATGAGTTATTTTATGACAATGATATAAACTGGACATCGCCTGATGCAAATATTGATGTTTTTCGTACCACACAAGGAGGTAAGTTTTCTTTATCCGATTGAAAAAAAATAAGTTTTGATATACCAACAGGAGTTAAATATGTGAGAATGAGACTTGTTATTTATCAGAATGGGAATGGATATTTAGGATTTGATAATTTTGAATTAAAAACTAATACATTATCCACAACTAATAATGTAATAGAAGGTTTTTCTTTTGGACCAAACCCAACACAAGGTGTTTTAAGATTAAGAGCAAAAGTAATTCTTGATAAAGCAACGGTTTACGATGTTTTAGGAAAAGAAATATTTATGCAAAAAGGAAATTCAACCGAAATGGTCTTAAATTTATCACATTTATCACAAGGCGTTTATTTTACTAAAGTAGAATCCAATGGTATTATACAAGTTATAAGAGTTATTAAAAGATAGATAACATATTTAAAAAGGGTTAAAAACATTTTAATAATCCGAGTAATTTTCAGTATTTACTCGGATTCTTAATTTATATTTGTTTTCTAATTTTTAACAATGAAAACTCTTGACGATTTTAACTTTGAGAATAAAAAAGCATTAATTCGTGTCGATTTTAACGTACCTTTAAATGAAAATTTTGAAGTAACAGATGCTACAAGAATTTTATCGGCAAAACCAACAATAATAAAAATCATTGAAGATGAAGGTAGTTGCATCTTAATGTCACATCTTGGAAGACCGAAAGGTATTCAAGACCGATTTTCCTTATGTCATATTGTAAAGACTGTAGAAGATATTATTGGTGTTGAAGTTATATTTGTTTCAGATTGTATTGGTCATAAGGCTGAAACAGCTTCAGCGAATTTAGAATCAGGACAAATTTTACTTTTAGAGAATTTGCGTTTTCATGATGAAGAAAAAAAAGGAGATGTAAAATTTGCCGAGCACCTTTCAAAATTAGCAGACATATATGTAAATGACGCATTTGGTACAGCACATAGAGCACATGCATCTACAACTGTTATTGCACAATTTTTTCGGAAACAAAAATGTTTTGGCTACTTATTAGCCAAAGAAATTAAAAGCATACAAAAGGTGATGCAAACTGGCGAGAAACCAGTTCTGGCTATTCTTGGAGGAGCAAAAGTGTCCTCAAAAATCACTATAATTAAAAATATTCTTGATAAAGTAGATCATTTAATTATTGGAGGAGGCATGACCTTCACTTTTGTAAAAGCACAAGGTGGGGGTATTGGAGATTCAATATGTGAAGATGACAAAATGGATCTTGCATTAGAAATATTAAAACAAGCTAAAGCTAAAAATGTACAAATTCATTTGCCTTTAGATGTTGTTGCAGCTAATGCTTTTTCAAACGATGCTGAAACCCAGATAGTAGATGTGTTTTCAATTCCAGATGGATGGCAAGGATTAGATATTGGTCCAAAGGCGATAGAGAATTTTCACAATATAGTGATGCAAAGCAAAACTATTCTTTGGAATGGACCGCTTGGTGTTTTTGAAATGAAAAACTTTGCGAAAGGCACTATTGCACTTGGTAGCTCTATTGCCGAAGCGACTAAAAACGGAGCATTTTCGTTAGTTGGAGGGGGAGATTCGGTTGCCGCAGTAAAACAATTTGGGTTTCAAGACAAAGTCAGTTATGTAAGTACAGGTGGAGGCGCAATGTTAGAAAGTTTAGAAGGTAAAACACTTCCTGGGATTGCAGCTATTTTAGAAGAATAAAAAAATTAATTTTTTGTTTACTTTTAAAAAACACGATTTTAGCATTAATATCGTTCAATAATATATTTATCTATCAAATGACTTTACGATTATTCATAGTATTATTTTGCTTTCAGTTTGGGTTTTCACAAACTCAAGACGCCATAAATTCGCAAGAAGAAACGTCAAAAAAAGCAACTGCTTTAAAACCATTAATTGATGGAAACTCTCAAACATTAAAATTAATTTCTCATAACGATTCGCTTTCTAAAATAAGCTTAAAAGACCATAAATTAGCAGCAGAATTGGATGAAAAATGGTTAAATGAGCTTTACAGCTCTTCCTTATATGATACTATTTACAAATCGGTTTCAGAATTAAAATATAATGAGGTCTATTATCCAGAGCTTCCAACCGATACTCTTAAAAAACGTCTATCAGTACTCAATGCTAAAACGCCTTTTAATATTGAATACAACCCTTCGTTGGAGAGCGTTATAAAACACTATTTAAAGAACAGAAGAAAATCACTTGAACGTTTAATGTCTTTAAGCGAATACTACTTTCCAATGTTTGAAATAGAATTAGACAATTATAACATTCCTTTAGAAGTTAAATATTTAGCTATTGTAGAATCGGCTTTAAAACCTAGAGCAAAATCGAGAGTTGGAGCTACAGGGTTATGGCAATTTATGTTTGCAACGGGAAAACAATTTGGATTAGATGTAAGTAGTTATGTCGATGAGCGAAGCGACCCAATACTATCTACCGAAGCTGCCTGCAAATATTTGGCAAGTTTATATACGGTTTTTGGAGATTGGGATTTGGTTTTGGCAGCATATAATTCTGGACCAGGAAATGTTACTAAAGCCATTAGACGCTCTGGAGGTTATACCAACTATTGGAATATTAGACCACACCTTCCGCGAGAAACAGCAGGTTATTTACCAGCGTTTTTGGCAACCATGTATATTTTTGAATATGCTGATGCTCATGGATTTCAACCCCAAAAACCAAAATTTACTTATATAGAAACAGATACAGTTCGTATAAAACAAATGATTACTTTGGATCAAGTATCGGAACTTTTAGGAATTAAAATTGAAGAGTTACAGTTTTTAAATCCTTCATATAAATTAGATATTATTCCTTTTATAAAGGATGAAAACTATGCATTGCGATTGCCAAAAGAGCACATTGGCGTATTCGTAAATAATGAAGAAAAAATTTACGCTTTTGCTAAAGCGGAATTCGATAAGCGCGAAAAACCACTACCACAATTTTATGAAACAAATTCTCGTATTCGTTATCGTGTTATATCTGGTGATTATTTAGGAAAAATTGCAAGGCGATATGGCGTAAGAGTCAGCCAAATAAAACGATGGAATGGTTTGAGAAGCAATAATATACGAATAGGTCAACGCTTAACAATTTATCCTAGAAAACCAGTTTTCTCTTCAAATAACGAAGTTGTAACCAAAAAGGGCTTCACAGCAAATAAAGGAAATAGCAAAACGTATAAAGTCAAAAATGGAGATTCGTTATGGAGTATTGCTCAAAAATTTTCTGAAGTTTCCATTCAAAATATTAAAGATTGGAATAATATTAGCGGAACAAAATTAAAAATAGGAACGATTCTTGTAGTCTCCAAGAAGTGATTCAATTTAATATAGTAAAAATGAAAAAAACAATACTAACAGCATTTACAATACTATTCTTAATTGCGTGTAATAAGGATAGCTCTAAAAACAAACGTATTCTTTCTGCATCTTCGGGAAATATAAACAATCTAACGGTTGTTATTGACAATGAATTATGGGAAGGCAGTATAGGAGAACAAATTCGATCTATACTTGGAGCTCCGGTTTATGGCTTACCACAAGAAGAGCCTTTATTTAAAATGCAACAAATGCCAACTTTAGTCTTTTCAGGTTTCGCGACAAAAAGCAGAATTATTTTAAAAATTGAAAAAGGAAAACCAGCAAATATAAAATTTCTAAAAAACGCATTTGCCAAACCTCAAAAACTAATTTTGGTGACTGGAAACACTAATACTGAAATTAATGAGCAATTAATACAAAATGCTGAAAAAATTGTAGCAGTTTTTAAGAATCAGGAGATTAAAGAAAAACAAAGACGGATTAATATTTCTCTTAACAAAAATAATAATATTGAAAAAGTTTTAGGACTAACAATTAATTTTCCATCAGTTTATCGAGTAGCTAAAGAAGACAAATCCTTTTTTTGGTTACGAAAAGACATTAAAACCGGAACAATGAATATTTTGTTGTACGAAATGCCTTTAGGTTCTATTTCCGAAGGAGACGCCGCCATAAATGATATTATTAAAATGCGAGACTCTATTGGCAAAGTACATATTCCAGGACCGCTTGACGGTTCTTATATGATTACCGAAGAAGCTTATACACCTTATTTAAACAAAACAATTTTAGACAATAAACCAGTGCTATTAACTAAAAGCACCTGGGAAATAAAAAATGCTTTCATGGCAGGACCATTTATAAACTATATTATTGAGGATAAAACGAATAAAAGACTTGTTGTTATTGAAGGATTTACTTTTGCGCCATCTGTTGCCAAAAGAGACCATATGTTTGAGTTGGAAGCAATAATCAGGTCGTTACAAATAAAATAGATTTTAAATAATAATTAAAACAAAAAAACCAACGCAATGCGTTGGTTTTTAATTATATAAATTATTCGGTTAACTATTCTTCTTATCAGAGTTGGTGTCTTTTTCATCATCATCGTCATCATCTTTACTGGCATTTTTAAATTCTTTAATTCCACTGCCAAGACCTTTCATAAGTTCGGGAATTTTTTTGCCTCCAAAAAGAAGCAGAACTGCTAAACCAATAATAACCCACGAACCAGGACCAATCATTAAGGGGAATATAAATAAAATCATGTCATTTATCTTTTGATAATGCAAAGTTAATAATTAAACTTTAAAAAATACGTTTTAAAACAAACTTTAGCGTAGTGTAAAAGTACTTGTTATTTTATTTAATTTTGTTCGACCATGACAAACAAAACAAAAGATAAAAAATTTGCTAAAAAATTACTGCATAAGTATCGCTTAATAATTCTTAACGAAGACACATTCGAAGAACGTTTTGCGATTAAATTAACGCGATTAAATGTGTTTGTTTTAATGTCTATATCCACTATTTTTTTAATTGCAGCAACTACAGTTTTGATTGCATTTACACCTTTAAGAGAATATATTCCGGGATATTCATCTACATCGCTTAAAAGAAAGGCAACACAACTTAGCTATAAAACAGATTCTATACAACAAGCAATAGCAATTAACCAGCAATATCTAGAGTCCATAAAACGCGTTTTAAAAGGCGATGTTTCTACTGTTAATTTCAATAAAGATTCAATTATCAATACGGCAGAAATAGATCTTAATTTAATTAATTTAATCCCTTCTGCTGAAGATTCTTTACTTCGAGAAAAAGTAGATAAAGAGGATAAATATAATTTATTTGAATCTGCTACAGCAAAAGTGAATTTTGTGTTATTCCCACCAGTAAATGGAATAATAAGTGAAGGTTATAGCGTTCGAGACAAACATTATGCAATAGATATTGTTGTTGCTAAGGATACTCCAGTTAAAGCAACTGCTGATGGAACTGTAATTTTAGCTGAATGGACAACCCAAACAGGATATGTAGTGGTAATAGAACACACAAATGGGTTAATCTCAGTATATAAACATAATGCATCTTTAACTAAAGCACAAGGCGATTTGGTAAAATCGGGAGAGGTTATCGCCATTTCAGGAAATGCAGGAGAGTTAACAACAGGACCACATTTACACTTTGAGCTTTGGAGTGATGGTTATCCAATAAACCCTACCACTTTTATCGATTTTGAGTAGATGAAAAAATTAGAAATTACATCGTTAAAAGAGCTTCTTGCAAAACCTTTTGCAAATAGGATTCAAAAAAAAGTAAATAAATGGGCAAACAATCCTATAAAAACTCAAGATAAGGTTTTTAAGAATTTAATTTCTGATGCTACTTCAACATTATTTGGAAAAGACCACGACTTTACAGGTATCAATTCTTATAAAGATTTTGTAAAACGAGTTCCTGTAAGAGATTATGAAGCCTTAAAACCGTACGTAGATAAAGTTGTTGCTGGCGAAAAAGACATACTTTGGAAAGGAAAGCCTATTTATTTTGCAAAAACTTCTGGCACCACTTCAGGAACAAAATATATTCCAATAACAAAAGCCTCCATAAAGGCACAAGTAGAATCTTCTAGAAATGCAATCTTACTCTATGTTGCTGAAACAGGAAAAACAAAATTTGTTAATGGGAAGATGATTTTTCTTCAAGGAAGTCCTGTTTTAAAGAAAAAAAACGGAATCATGATTGGAAGACTATCAGGAATTTCGGCGCATTATGTTCCAAAATATCTTCAAAAAAACAGAATGCCAAGTTGGAAGACGAATTGTATCGAAGATTGGGAAACTAAAGTAAATACTATTGTAGAGGAGACCATAAATGAGGATATGACTGTTATTGCTGGCATTCCATCTTGGGTACAAATGTATTTTGAAAAGCTTCAGCAAAAATCAGGAAAGAAAGTAGGGGAGCTATTTAAGAATTTTGACTTATTTATTTTTGGAGGTGTTAACTATGAGCCATATATAGCAAAGTTTGAAAATATTATAGGAAGAAAAGTGGATAGTATAGAGTTATATCCAGCAAGCGAAGGTTTTTTTGCGTTTCAAGATAAACAAAACGAGAAAGGAATGCTACTGCTTTTAAATTCAGGTATTTTTTATGAGTTTATTAAAGCAGCAGATTTTTTCAGTACAAACCCAAAGCGCATTACTATAAAAGATGTTGAAGTAGGCATAAATTATGTGATGATTATCTCGACATATGCAGGACTTTGGGCTTATAATGTTGGCGATACAGTTGAGTTTACTTCAACAAAACCGTATCGTATTATTGTTTCGGGACGTATAAAACATTTTATTTCCGCTTTTGGAGAACACGTAATAGGCAAAGAAGTAGAACAAGCGTTACAAGACGCAACGAAACACACAAGTATTAGAATTTCGGAGTTTACAGTTGCTCCTCAAATTAATCCAAAAGAAGGTTTGCCATACCATGAATGGTTTATCGAATTTGAAAACGAGCCAGAAAATCTATCAACTTTAGCCAAAACAATTGACGAATCTCTTCAAAATCAAAACAGTTATTATTTAGATTTAATTACAGGTAAAATACTTCAACCTCTTAAAATTTCAGTTATAAAAAAAGATGGATTTAATGATTATATGAAGTCTATTGGAAAATTAGGAGGGCAAAATAAGATACCGAGATTATCTGATAACAGGAAAATAGCAGATGTTTTATACGGAATCAATTTAGTTAAATAGTGTATCTTTGCAGGTTAAATAATGAATATGAACCATCCAGGACTAAATTTCGATACCCAAGAAAATGACTAATATAGATGTTCCATGTGACTGTTAAAAAACAAAAATATAAACACATGAAACGAGCGTGCTAAAAAGTTTATCACATAAGGGAATGATTAAAAGCGAACAGTCCCGATAATTATCGGGATGACCGATTTAATAAAATAATATAAACACATGAAACATAGAGGAAGGACAAGAGCTCAAGAGAGTTCTAATGCTATTGAGAGAATGTATATAACTATGCGTCATTTATTTAATCGTGGCTTTTATAAACCTATGGGAGTTTCGGGTGAAACTTTAAGAAAAGCTCTTTTGCTTTTAAGACCAGAAATTTATGGCTCGATTGGTGAAGAGAAAGCAGAATTAGACGGTTTACTTTATGTTATAGATAGACTTCCTCGAGGCATTGAAGAATGTCGTTTTATAAACCTTACAAGCGATGAAGGTTATGGAGATTCGCATTTTGAAGTCATAGTTCCTGCCAAAAGAAGACGTAATTGTTTTAGGATAGATGAGGAGCAAATTAATATAGAAATCACACGAGGTCGCTCCGAAATTTACGATATCCTTACGCATCTCACGTTTTTATTTATCGAATCGCATAAAATAAGTAAACGTGTATTGATAAACGATAAAGGCGCAACAACACGCGATTGGATAAAACTTGAAAAAGCAGTACTTACCAACAAAGAATTAAACCAAAAAGAACGTGAAATTGCAATTACGCATACTGCAAATATTTTGGGAAGAACTTTTCAAGAAATTTCCTCGTGCTATAAAGGTTTTTCGCATCCAAAACAACCAGAGCGTTTTTTACATCTAATCTATTGGTTAGGCAAGCTTGCTATAGACGAAGTGATTAATAATACAAAAAGAACAGTTACATTTAGTCCTGTATTGAGAGAGCGTCTCGGGCATCATATTCATGGTGAAATGTGGTCTAATGCTATCAAGGAGGTTTTAAAAAAGAACAATTTATTAGAACGACCTATACATATTATTAGTGCAAATTTACATAGTGTTATGAATGCAATTTATGCGCCAAAAGCACTAAAAGCACTAGCAGCTAAAAAGGATATTTTTGAAGTTTATGAAAGTCTAAGCGACGACAGTAGCAAAACGTTACGGAACAAAGTTACTCAACAAGCCTTAAAAGAGGGAATGATTTTTATCAAAGATAAATCAGGGACAAATATTGATGTTCAAATTTTTGACATTTCAAAAATAGACTTTAGTACAACCGATTTAAAGATTAAAAAAAAGAGTAAAGATTCAGAAAATCCAATTATCTTCGTAATGGATTATGCTTTTGGAGAACAAGCCTACGAAACCATAGATGAGTTATTAAAACCTTATGGTAAAAACGCTTTAAAAACCCATTTAAATGTGGAGTCGATTTCAATAATGGGAAAAGCAGGAATTTTAGAAGGTGGAAAAGGCGATATAATGATACCTTCGGCACATATTTTTGAAGGCACAGCAGATAATTATCCTTTTAAAAACGAATTAAAAAAAGAAAATTTAGAATGTCAAGGTGTAGATGTTTATGAAGGAACGATGGTAACGGTGTTAGGAACGTCGCTTCAAAATAAAGAAATATTAAAGTTTTTTCACGATTCCACCTGGAATGTTATAGGTTTAGAAATGGAAGGAGCGCATTATCAGAAAGCAATTCAAGCTGCTTCAAAAGTAAGAAACAGTATAGACCCGAATGTTAAGGTGAGATACGCATATTATGCTAGCGATAACCCTTTAGAAACAGGTAGTACATTAGCATCAGGAGGATTAGGAACAAGCGGTGTGAGACCAACATATTTAATAACACGCAAAATTTTAGAACAAATACTAAATTAAGTATTATGGGCAAAAAATCAAAAAAAACTCAACAAGAAGAAGAGGTAGATTTAGGACAATTATTCAAACTCATTGGGAACGGTTTCAGAAACTTCTTTAATTTTATTGGGAGCATATTGAACAAACTCTTTTTAGCCTTTGTTTGGCTTGTATTTTTTATAAAAAAACATCTTTTAAAAATCGTTATAGCGGCAATTATTGGTGTTGGTTACGGTATAATCAATCAAAGGATAGGAGAACCCGTTTACAAATCGGAGATAATTATTAAACAAAACTACAATACAGGAGAACATTTATATAACACTTTAGATTATTATAATTCATTGATCCTAGATAGAGATTCTATAACTTTAGGAGCTATTCTGAATATTGAATCAAATGAGGTTAATAGTATTATTGAGTTTGAAATTAAATCATCTCTTAACGAAAATCAAAAATTGGAACTTTTTGACAATTACACAAAAAATCTTGATTCAACACTTGCTTCAACAGTGATATTTATAGATTTCCTAAAAAATTCAAATGATTATGAGCATCAATTTCAAAAAATCACTCAAAGAGCCACAACAAAGAATAATTTTGACAGAACATTTACTCAAATTATAAAGAATATCACTTCTAATGTGTTTTTTGAAAACGAACAGAAAAAAGATTTAGAAGAGTTGACGAGAAAGGAAAGTATAATTAGAGAATCATTGTTAGAATCTGACACTTTGAAAAGCGTATATTATGAGGTTTTGGTAAAGTCTGCTGAAAAGGTTGTTGGAGGGGCAACAAGTATTACTTTTGAGGGTTCGGATGTTACAAGTGTTACTAAAGAATTTGAGCTTTATAATAGTGATTTAGAGTTAAGACGCGAACTCGTAACTATAGCTAGAGAAAAAGATGATTTAAAATATATTATTGAGATAGTATCCAGGCAAAAATTAAACGGCACACTAGACAAAACGAAAAATATATATGGTTTTGAAATTAGTATGGTAATACTTAATGGTGTTTTATTAGCATTACTAACCTTTATTATTTTACTTTTCATCGAATTTGTAAATTTCTTAGGACGTTTTAAAAGTAAAATATAATTAATGAATATTTTAGTTACTGGTGGAGCAGGGTTTATTGGTTCTAATTTTATTCCTTATTTTTTAACTACACACAAAAATATAAGTATTATAAATTTAGACAAGCTAACTTATGCAGGTAAGCTTTCTAATTTAGAAGAAGTAGAAAACAATAAACGCTATACATTTATTGAGGGTGATATTTGCAATATAGAATTAATAGAATCCTTGTTTTACAAATATAAGTTTAAAGGAGTCATTCATTTTGCAGCCGAATCTCATGTAGATAATTCTATTAAAAACCCCGATGCCTTTATTAAAACAAATATATTCGGCACTTTTAATCTGCTAAATGTTGCTAAAAACTTTTGGATGGATGCGCCTAAGCAATTTAAGACTGGGTTTGAAAACAGCAAATTTCATCACATATCAACCGACGAGGTATATGGCAGCCTAGGGGAAACAGACCTGTTTACAGAAACCACTCCATACGCACCAAACAGCCCTTATAGTGCCTCAAAAGCATCTTCCGATTTTATTGTAAGAAGCTATTTTCATACTTACGGAATGAATGTAGTAACTACAAATTGTTCTAACAATTACGGTCCAAAACAGCACGATGAAAAGCTGATACCAACCATAATACGAAAAGCATTGGGAGGCGAACCAATTCCAATTTATGGAGACGGAAAAAACATAAGAGATTGGCTTTATGTATTAGATCATTGCAAAGGGATAGACTTAGCATTTCAAAAAGGAAAACCAGGAGAAACCTACAATATTGGCGGCAAAAACGAAAGAAATAATTTAGAAATTGCCGATACTATTTGTAGAATATTGGATCAGGAAACACCAAAGAAAAATAAATCAAGCTATAAAGAACTAATTACTTTTGTAAAAGACCGTCCAGGGCATGATTTCAGGTACGCAATTGATGCTTCAAAAATAGCAAGTGAATTAAATTGGAAAGCAGAAGAAAACTTTGAAACAGGAATTAAAAAAACCGTAAATTGGTATCTCAATAAATTCAAAAATTAAATGAAGGGAATTATTTTAGCAGGAGGTTCGGGAACAAGGTTATATCCACTTACCAAAACAGTA
This sequence comes from Flavobacteriaceae bacterium PRS1, assembly GCA_003709165.1. GTDB lineage: Bacteria > Bacteroidota > Bacteroidia > Flavobacteriales > Flavobacteriaceae > PRS1. Next base: position 1,376 of record RDRZ01000014.1, on the reverse strand, counting down.
AGCAAACAACTGCTTCCGATTTACGATAAACCAATGATTTATTACCCTTTAACCACTTTAATGTCGTCAGGAATAAATGAGATATTGATTATTTCTACAAAACAAGACCTTCAAAAATTTAAAGACCTTTTAGGTGATGGAAAAAATTTAGGATGTTTTTTTAAATACGCTGTCCAAGAACAACCAAACGGACTCGCCGAAGCATTTATTATAGGACAAGATTTTATAGGAAAAGATAAGGTTGCACTTATTTTAGGAGACAATATTTTTTATGGTTCAGGTTTAGAAACGATACTAAAATCGCTTAACAATCCTAATGGAGGTGTTATTTTTGCCTACCACGTTCAAGACCCTCAACGCTATGGTGTAGTAGAATTCGACGAAAACAATAAAGCCATTTCCATAGAAGAAAAACCAACACATCCAAAATCTAATTTTGCAGTTCCAGGCATTTATTTTTATGACAATCAAGTTATAGAAATCGCAAAAAGAATTAAGCCAAGCAGTAGAGGCGAATTAGAAATTACAGATATAAATAAAACCTATCTGAAACAAGGAAACCTTAACGTAAAGATATTAGATAAAGGCACGGCTTGGTTAGATACAGGAACATTTAATTCGTTGATGCAGGCTTCACAATTTGTGCAAGTTATAGAAGAACGACAAGGTTTAAAAATAGGATGTATTGAAGAAACAGCCTATAAAATGGGTTATATTAACAAGAAGCAGCTTTACGTATTAGCCCAACCTCTTCTTAAAAGTGGTTATGGTAAATATCTTCAACAATTAAAGTAAATATGACACTTAAAGAAACATATTTAAAGGGCTGTTTTGTCATGTCGCCTAAAATTATTTTGGATCAAAGAGGTAGCTTCTTTGAGAGTTTTAATAAAAAGGAATTTCAAGAACAAACAGGAATTGATATTAACTTTGTTCAAGACAATCAATCCATATCATCAAAAGGAGTTTTAAGAGGATTACATTTTCAAATAGGAAAATATGCACAAGCAAAATTAGTAAGCGTAGCAAAAGGAATGGTTTTAGATATTTGTGTTGATTTAAGAAATGATTCTGAAACATTTGGTAAGCATTTTTCAATCATTTTAGACGATAAAGACAATAAACAATTATTTATGCCCAGAGGATTTGCGCATGGTTTTTTGGTGTTAGAAGACGACACGATTTTTACTTATAAATGTGATAATTACTACAATAAGTCTTCAGAAAAAGGAATTTTATTTAGTGATTCAAGATTAAATATCGATTGGAATTTCCCAGAGAATTTAATACAGCTTTCTGAAAAGGATAAAAACTTACCAACATTCGAAACCCTTTTCAAATGAGTATAAAGTGGTTAAAGGGTAATAAATCATTGG
>RDRZ01000013.1 GCA_003709165.1 Flavobacteriaceae bacterium PRS1 | reverse complement strand
GTAAAATACTTAAAACTAAACTATTTAGTAAAATAATTAAGTTTAGTGGTATGTTGTTTTATGTGTCGTTTTATATTTTATCGAAATGTTACAAAGTGAGACAATATTAAGCTTTTATAAATCTATTAATTTTTATATAAGTTCAACCATATTGATTTGGTGGTTAGTTATTACTCCTTTAGTGTTTTTTCAAATTTATTTTTTAAATGTAGATTGGAGTTTTATTATTTTAAGATGGCAAATTTATTTATTTATGAATATATTTATGTATAGTTCATTTACAATAGCTTTAATATGGTGCAAACCTCAAAACGATTAGTAAGTACAGATGCCGAAAGGTATTTATTAGTATATATGATAGCAGTATTAATTATTTTTACTGCACTTTTTATTGTATTTTTTATGGTATTTCAAAAACGTAAAAACAAATTACTTTTAGATAAAATAAAACGCCAACAGAAGTTTGAAGAAGAGATCTCCAAAACGCAAACAGAAATACAAGAACAAACACTAAAAAATATTGGTTGGGAATTACACGATAATGTTGGGCAGCTTTTGGCAGTAGTATCTATGCAACTTAATTTATTGGCTACACAAGTATCCGAAGAAATTAAAGAAAAGGGAAATGATACTAATAAAGTTATTAGTGAAAGCTTGAAAGAAGTGAGATCACTTTCCAAAACTTTAAATAATGAAGTGATACTTAATATTGGTTTTGAAGAATCCATAACTAGCGAGTTAGATCGTATAAAGCGAATGAAATTTGCAAGTGCCGAATTACATACTAAAGGTGATAAAGTAGAAATAAGTAACAAGAAACACGAGATTATTATTTTTAGAATTTTACAAGAGTTTTTCTCAAACTCGGTTAAATATTCCGAAGCCAAAAACCTAAAGGTAGTATTACATTATCAGCCAGAAATGTTACAAATAGTTGCTTCAGATGACGGTAAAGGATTTGATATGAATGACGTAGAAAAAGGATCAGGCCTTATTAATATGGAAAGCTGAGCAGCCTTAATAAATGCTGAGTTTAAAATGGAAGCAAAATTGAATGAAGGAGTTGTTCTTAAACTAGATTACCCTTTTTCAGAATCTTAAAAATATTTTAAAAAGAATTTTATAAGCTTCGTTTTGCCCTTGTATGGAGCATAGCGTAAAGGTAAATCCAACCAATTCCCTTTTTTTACAACAGCTTTTTTATGCGAGAATGTATCAAATGTGCGCTTTCCATGATAAGCGCCAATACCACTGTGTCCAACACCGCCAAATGGCAATCTGTGATTTGCAAAGTGTATTATAGTATCATTAATTGCACCACCACCAAAAGAATAGGTTGTAATCATTTTTTTTGCGAATGCATTGTTGGTACTAAACACATATAGAGATAGAGGTTTGTTATATTTAGAAATAATTACATTAATATCGTCTTCATTTTTATAACTTAAAACGGGAAGAATTGGGCCAAATATTTCACCTTTCATAACTTGGCTATCTAAATTTGGCTCATCAATAACGGTTGGTGAAATATATAGCTCGTTTACGTTTGTTTCACCACCAATAACAATAGTTTCATCCTCTAACATTTCTGACAGCCGATTAAAATTTCGCTCATTTACTATTCTTGCAAGGTCTTTAGATTGTTCAGGGTTTTTGGTGTATGCCGTTTCGATTTCAGATCGCATTGCATCAAAAAATTGTTGTTTTACCGAATCATGTATTAGTACATAATCTGAAGCTATACAAGTTTGACCAGCATTTAAAAATTTCCCCCAAACAATACGTTTGGCAGTTAATTTAATATTCGCTGTTTCATCTATGATGCAGGGATTTTTTCCGCCGAGTTCCAAAGTGGTTGGTGTTAAATGTTCGGCAGCAGCTTTGGCGACAATTTTCCCAACAGCAACGCTTCCTGTAAAGAAAATATAATCCCAACGTTGTGCTAATAATTCTTGAGATACATCTACACCACCTTGAACTACTGCTACATATTCTGGTTTAAATACTTCAGTAATAATTTCTTGCAGAATATTTGAAGTATGAGGTGTAAGCTCACTTGGTTTTAAAACAACTGTGTTACCAGCAGCAATAGCTCCAATTAAAGCCGATAATGCTAATTGATAGGGATAGTTCCAAGGAGCAATAATAAGCACATTACCATAAGGTTCCGAATAAATCTTATCAGTTGAAGGAAAGTTTAACATCGAAGGAAAAACATGTTTTGGTTTAGCCCAAGAGTTTAAATTTTTAATAGTTAAATTAATTTCTGCTAATACGATTTCGGTTTCAGTTAAGACTGATTCAAATTCAGGTTTTTTAAAATCTTTATATAGCGCAGCAATTATATCTTGTTCACGCTTTATAATTTCAGCTTTTAAACTGTTTAATGATTGCTTTCTAAAGCTAAGATCTTTAGTTGTTTGCGATTTAAAAAACGCTTTTTGTTTTGTTATTATTGGCGAGATACTTTTCATTTCTTTTAAATCTTAAATAAACGTTATTTTATAATAAGAATGTTTTTTGAAGTTGATTTAATTTCATCTTCATTTAACATCATTTTTCTGAATTCGCCGTTATTGTACATTTCGGCTTGGTCTTTGTAATGTGGGCTAAACACATTTCCAGATTGACCTGTTGGTAAAATACTCAAACTATTTTCAATATCTGAAAAATCGATAATGCGTCGTGTAGAAGGACCAGAAGCTACCTTATATTCTCCTGTTTCATCGTAATAAAAGCCAAGGTTATTAATAACTTCTCTTGTTCCACTAATTTCAAAAGGACCAACATTAAAATACGATCGTAATGCATTAACTTTACCAATGGGATGAGAATGCTCTAGTGTATGCACTTTATTCCAGGTCCATTGTGATATGTTGTTTCCTAATTGATTTTCTAAAGCCGAAATAGCTTCAAAATAAGATTGTGTCACGATTTCTTTTCGTGATTCACTTTTATTTTCTGTTTTAATATTATCGAACCAAACCGAATTTTCTTTAGCAAATAAAGGTGCTATTGTACGTTTTATAAGATGCGTTTTCATTAGTTGATTAAACATATCATCTCCAAGTTCATCATGAAGTGTATTTCTTAAACAGAGATAAATAAACTTGTGATAAATAGTAGGAGCAATATCCTCCAATTGGTTGTCTCCATCCCAGTTTTGAAGAATATCTAACGCTTCTTTTTGATTTTTGTTTAAGTTTTGTTGGTCAATCAGAGACACTAATTTCTTTGCTATTGTTGGATTTACAGAAGATGTTACATCTGTAATCATTTCTGTCATAGCTTTCTTATCCCAATCGTTTTTAGGTTCGATTAATTGTACAATGCGTTTTGCCCTATTCTCGGATAAATAATACCCTGGATAAAACATTCCTGAAATTGAATCGGGTTGATTGTTTGCTGAATACACATAATGCCAAGGCGGATTTATAGCCTTAGGATTTTCAGAAAAATCCAAATAACGAATACGTTCGTTTTCTCCAGTTGTACCATCCATTATAAATTTTGAATGCGCTGTTTTTGGTAATTCGTATAGTTTTGCAACGGCATACCAACCAATATTATTTTCGGCATCGCCATACATAATGTTAAGTCCAGGTGCGTGAAGCAAAGGTAAAGCCGCTTCAAACTCAGTTTGATTTTTTGCATGCGACATTTTGTAAATTGCGTCTAAAGAACGATTTTTCAGTTGTGTATAGACCCATGTCATCGCAATAGGTTGCTCAAAATTAATTTCGGTAACAAAGTAATTCATAAGCGGTCCATGTTGTGATGTTTTTATAGTTATAATAACATCATTACCATCTTTTACTTTAATGGTTTCTGTTCTGGTTTCATAGGCTTTCCAACCTTCTGGTGTTTTGTACAAATTAGCATCTGTTGGATGATTTTCTTCCCAGTAAAAATCGATATCATCATTTTCAAACATGGTTATTCCGTAGGCTATTTTTCTATTATGACCCAATACAGGAAAAGGAAATCCAGCCAAATGATAGCCGTACATTTCATAATTAGGTGTATGTATATGTGCTTCATACCAAACTGATGGTTGTGCAAAACCTATATGTGGATCGTTGGCAAATAACACTTTACCAGTACTTGTTTTTTGTGTACCAATAACCCAACCATTACTACCAATAAATTGTGGTATTGGGAGATTGTCCAACGCCTCACTAATTGAAGCCATTAAAGTATTACTGACCATTAGTGAATCTTTTGGTGAATAGTTTTTAATTAATTCTGAATTTGGAGTTGTGCCTATTTCTAAATCAGCTAGATATTGAATACCTAATTTGTTTTTAATATTAGTTAAAAGCGGATCGGTTTTGTGTGCCATTGCAAAACTAAATGCCATATAGCCCATTACGTTTTGCACATCCTTTATTGTAAATGGTTGTTTTTCGATGCCTGTTAAATAATATTCAATTGGTTTTGGACCTTCTGCAATAAACTGATTGATACCATTTACATACGCTTTGGTTAATTGATAGGCTTTACTTGTTGTATCAAGTTTGGCGATTGTTTTTTTTGAAGCTTCATCAATGCCTAAGCCAATAAACAAACGGTCGGTTTTAACGAGTTCTTCTCCAAAAACTTCAGCAAGTCTTCCTGTTGGAATACGACGAAGCAATTCCATTTGCCACAGCCTATCTTGGGCATGTACAAAACCTAAAGCTGTAAATGCATCACTTTCGTTATTAGCATAAATGTGCGGAATTCCGTAATTATCGTAGTAAACCGAAACTTCTTCTTGAATATTTTTTATGTCTACAGTACCATTATACATTGGTTTTAGACTATTGGCAAACCACCAAATTCCTAAAAACAGTAATATTATGGTAATGGCTAATATTTTTAAAATTCGCTTCATAAAATTTGAAATAAAATAATTTTAAAACTACGAAAAATTAATGTATAGACGACTAGTTATTCTGTGTAAGCATCCCAAGTAGCATCTTTGGGTAAAGGAGCTACAATCTCAATAGTTTCCTTTTTTACAGGATGAATAAATGCCAATTTTCGGGAATGTAAATGAATACTTGCATCTTTATTGCTTTGGTCAAAACCATACTTTAAATCGCCCTTTATCGATAAGCCTATTTTAGAAAGCTGTGTACGTATTTGATGATGTCGTCCCGTTTCAAGATGTATTTCGAGCAAGAAATAATTGTTTAGCTTTTTTAGCAATGAGTAGTGAAGTACAGCATATTTACCGTCTTTTATTTGGTTATCAAAAGCAGTAGATTTGTTATTCTTTGGATTTTTTTTGAGCCAATGTGTTAAGGTGTCATTCTCTTTTATTGGCTTGTTTTTTACAACAGCCCAATAAGTTTTATGCATTTTTGTATTGGCAAATAGTTTATTAAGTCTTGATAATGCTTTTGAAGTTTTAGCAAAAACAACAATTCCGGTAGTTGGGCGGTCTAAACGATGTACGACACCAAGAAATACACTTCCGGGTTTGTTATATTTTACCTTAATATATTCCTTTACGACTTCACTTAAAGGGTTATCTCCGGTTTTATCGCCTTGTACTATATCACCAGCACGTTTGTTGATTATTATAATATGATTGTCTTCAAAGAGAATCTGTAAGTTAGATTTGTTGGAAATAATTTTAGACACGAATTTCACAAATTAACACTAATAATTTATTTTTCTGAACACTAAATACTGAATACTGAACACTAATACTGCTCACTATCACTTGGAAACTCACCGCTTTTCACATCAGATGCATATTGCGAAATTGCTATTGTCATGTCTTGGTATAAATTCATATAGCGACGTAAAAAGCGCGGATTAAATTCGTGTGTCATACCTATCATATCGTGTAAAACAAGTACTTGTCCATCAACACCATTTCCTGCACCAATTCCAATAATAGGTATGCTAACACTCTCTGCCGCTTCCTCAGCAAGTTCTGCAGGAATTTTTTCAAGAACAATTCCAAAACAGCCAACTCTTTCAAGCATTTTCACATCTGCTAAAAGTTGATGAGCTTCTTGTTCTTCTTTAGCACGTACTGTATAAGTACCAAATTTATAAATAGATTGTGGTGTTAAACCCAGATGTCCCATAACAGGAATCCCTGCATTCAAAATACGTTTAATAGAATCTTTTACTTCTTTTCCGCCTTCAAGTTTTACAGCGTGACCACCACTTTCTTTCATGATTCTAATTGCAGAACGCAAAGCTTTTTTAGGATCGCTTTGGTAACTTCCAAAAGGAAGATCAACAACAACAAGAGCACGATTTACAGCACGAATTACAGAAGATGCATGATAAATCATTTCATCTAAAGTAATAGGTAAAGTGGTTTCGTGTCCAGACATAACATTGCTGGCAGAATCACCAACCAAAATAACATCAATGTCTGCGCCATCTACTATTTTTGCCATTGTGTAATCGTAAGCAGTTAACATCGAGATTTTTTCTCCATTAGCTTTCATATCAACTAATGTTTTTACAGTAATTCTTTTGTATTCTTTTTTGGTTACTGACATTTTTTAATGTATACAGTTAGATTGTTTGTAAATGTAATGAAAAGTTTAAACGAGTTCTATATAAACCTAAATACATTCCATAATAATTATAAATTAACTAATAACCTGAGTTCGACCTAAGATTTATTTTTCTTTGTATTTCCTTTGGATTTAGTGAATTTTTTCCAATTCTCGCCAAATTTCCTCAAATTAACCAGTTAGTCTTTCAAAAATCTGCCTTCGAATAGAATAAAAATTCATTTAAACTGAAAACAAATATTAGGTTGAACTCAGGTTAATAAAGTGTGTGAAAATAGCCTTTTCTAACCAATGTTAATTAATAATACTTCAAAATTTTAAAGACATTAATGACAGCTTGTCATATTATTTGTAATGGCATAAAGATTGCCTATTGTGTAGTGTATTAAAAATATACAATTTAGAAATCATGGAAATATTAAGAACAAGAAACAATCAGTTTACGCTAAAACTAAACGCAGCAAAAAAAGCCCACGTTTGGAATTCAAAAAGACGTTATAACAATCTTCTTAGGTAGATTAAAATTAATACAACAAAATAAAAGTATAAAAATATGAGTAAAATAATAGGAATCGATTTAGGAACAACAAACTCTTGCGTTTCAGTTATGGAAGGTAATGAACCGGTTGTGATTACTAATGCCGAAGGAAGACGTACAACACCATCTGTAATTGCTTTTGTAGATGGAGGCGAAATAAAAGTTGGTGATCCTGCAAAACGTCAGGCAGTAACTAATCCTACAAAAACGGTGTATTCTATTAAGCGTTTTATGGGAAACAAGTTTTCCGAATGCAAGTTAGAAATAGGTCGTGTACCATATAAAGTGGTAAAAGGAGATAATGATACACCAAGAGTAGATATTGATGGTCGTTTATATACACCACAAGAATTATCTGCAATGGTACTTCAAAAAATGAAAAAGACTGCTGAAGAATTTTTGGATCAAGAAGTTACTGAAGCTGTAATTACTGTACCTGCATATTTTAATGATGCACAACGACAAGCGACAAAAGAAGCAGGTGAAATTGCGGGTTTAAAAGTTAGAAGAATTATTAACGAACCAACTGCTGCAGCTTTGGCTTATGGAATGGACAAAAAAGGTATTGACCAAACCATAGTTGTTTTTGATTTTGGTGGTGGAACACACGATGTATCTGTTTTAGAACTCGGCGATGGTGTTTTTGAAGTATTAGCAACCGATGGTGATACACATTTAGGTGGCGACGATATAGATGAACGAATAATTAATTGGTTAGCCGAAGAATTTAAGAAAGAAGAAAGCATGGATTTACGTAAAGATAAAATGGCTTTGCAACGCTTAAAAGAAGCTTCAGAAAAAGCGAAGATTGAATTATCTTCTTCATCAAAAACCGAAATTAATTTGCCTTACATTACTGCAACTTCCAGTGGACCAAAACACTTGGTTCGTACGCTTACAAAAGCAAAATTCGAGCAATTGATCGACGATTTAATTAAACGTACCATCAAGCCTTGCGGAACAGCCTTAAAAGCAGCGGGATTAAAAACTAGCGATATCGACGAAATAATTTTAGTTGGTGGTTCTACGCGTATTCCGGCAGTACAAGAAGCTGTAGAGAAATTCTTTGGTCAAAAACCAAATAAAGGTGTAAACCCTGACGAAGTTGTAGCTGTTGGAGCTGCAATACAAGGAGGCGTTTTAAGTGGAGATGTTAAAGATGTGTTGCTTTTAGATGTTACACCATTATCACTTGGTATTGAAACAATGGGTAATGTAATGACGAAATTAATAGAAGCCAATACTACGATTCCTACTAAAAAATCGCAGGTATTTTCAACTGCAGCCGATAATCAACCATCAGTAGAAATACATGTATTGCAAGGTGAACGTGCTATGGCAGCCGATAATAACACTATTGGTCGTTTTCATTTGTCAGATATTCCACCAGCGCAAAGAGGAACACCTCAAATTGAAGTTACTTTCGATATTGATGCTAACGGAATTATCCATGTTACAGCAAAGGATAAAGCGACGAATAAAGAGCAAAATATTCGTATAGAAGCCTCTTCTGGTTTAACAGATGAAGAAATCGAGAAAATGAAAAAAGATGCTGAAGCTAATGCTGAAGCAGATACTAAATTAAAAGAAACTGCTGAAAAACTGAACAGTGCTGATGCGATGATTTTTCAAACGGAAAAACAACTTAAAGAATTTGGTGATAAATTATCGGATGACAAGAAAAAGCCTATCGAAGAAGCTTTAGAGGAATTGAAGAAAGCTTATGAAACCAAAGATGTAGGAGTTATTGAACCTGCTTTAGAAAAAATTAACGAAGCATGGAAAGTAGCTTCCGAAGAAATGTACAAGGCACAAGCAGAAGCTCAAAAAGAAGGAGAAGCAGCACCAGATGCGAGCCAAAATGGCGAAGCAACAGAGAGTGATGTAGAAGATGTTGATTTTGAGGAAGTAGAAGAAGAGGAAGAAGACAAAAAATAATCTTCAAACTTTTAAATAATTAAAAGCGCAATCAATCCCGATAGCTATCTGGAGGTTGCGCTTTTTTTATTACCTCATTAAGAGGAATACCGATAATTATAGAGAGACTTGGGCATCTCCTTGATAGAAATGTCTGTCATTACATCTCTCTGATGCAGAAGCCATTTGACCTTGGATATAGATGCTGAATCAAGTTCAGCATGACAAGTATTATTTTGTGTTATGCATTCAAAATTATAATTATATTTACCTAAATTTTTTCTAAATGAACAATATCAAACTCACACAACTCCTAAATATAAAATACCCAATTATACAAGCGCCAATGTTTTTGGTCTCTAATACCGCAATGGTTAATGAAGCTATGAAAGGTGGTATTGCTGGTTGTATTCCAGCACTCAACTATAGAACATTAGATGAATTAAGAGTTGCCATAAAAGAACTAAAAGCAGCAAAGATTGAAGGTGGTTCGTTTGGATTTAATTTAATTGTAAACAAGTCTAATATTAAATATAAAGGGCAATTAAAAGTGATTTACGAAGAAGGCTGCGATTTTATTATTACTTCTTTAGGAAGTCCGGAAACTACTATTAAACATGCGCACAAAGTAGGTATTAAGGTGTTTTGTGATGTGGTAGATTTAAAATTTGCTCAAAAAGTAGAAAGTTTAGGAGCAGATGCAATTATTGCTGTAAATAATTTGGCTGGAGGACATCGTGGAGGTTTATCTCCTAAAGATTTAATTAAGCTTTTGGTAGCTAATTGTAATATTCCTATAATCTCGGCAGGAGGTGTTGGTTGTAAAGCAGATATTGATGATATGTTAGGTTATGGCGTAGCAGGTGTTTCGGTTGGAAGTCCTTTTATCGCTTCAACCGAAGCTAATGTTACCCAAGAATACAAACAAGCATGTGTCGATTATGGCGCAGACGATATCGTGATGACCGAACGTATTTCGGGTACGCCTTGTACAGTAATCAATACGCCTTATGTACAAAAAATTGGCACCAAACAAACCTGGATTGAAACTGTTTTAAACAAAAACAAGAAACTTAAAAAATGGGTAAAAATGGTTCGGTTTTCTATAGGTATGAAAGCTACTAAAAATGCAGCGACGAAAGCCACTTACAAAACCGTTTGGGTTGCTGGACCAAGTATAGAGCATACTACTGAAATTTTATCAACCAAAGATATTGTTGCTAAATTTGTAAATTGAACTTATTATCTGTTCTTAAAAAACCCAAATGAAAATTGAAACCGAAAACCAACTTCGTGAATTATACGATTTACCAAGAGGTAGAGCAAAGGATAAAGTATTTTCAATTTTAGATAAACACGCTATAAACTTTATTAGTAAATCGCCTTTTATTGTATTATCTACTTCTAACAAGAATGGGAAAATGGATGCTTCACCACGAGGTGGCAATCCAGGATTTGTTAAAGTGCTTAACAGCCAAGAAATTGTTATTCCAGATGTAAAAGTAAACAATAGAGTAGATAGTTTAATTAATATTGTCGAAACTGGACATATTGGAATGTTGTTCCTTATTCCAGGAGTTGATGAAACCTTACGTTTAAATGGGGCAGCTTTTATAACTTCAGATACAAAATATATAGAAATGTTTTATCTGAAAAAATACCAGTAAAAACCTGTTTGGTAATTAAGGTAGAAGAGGTTTTCTTATACTGCGCTAAAGCATTTATGCGTTCCAGGTTATGGCATGAAGACTCAAAAATAGAGCGTAGTGAATTACCAACTATGGGACAAATGCTCAGTGACCAATCAGGCTCTAATGAAACACCTGAAACCCAAGAGGCTATGGTTAAGCGTTACCAAAAGGATTTGTAAAGTAAAATTTATCGAGAACTTTAGCTTGTACGACTTTCGGGATTAATTGTAATTACAAATTCTGTTAACAACTCTTCTTAACTTTTACACGTAAGTAGTTGATTAAAGTTTATAAAAAACTACCTTATCTTATCGTATGATATAGACAATTGAAAAAGTCCATATCTTAGCATTGGCAAGAATTATGAATAAACTACCTAATGATAAAAACTATGAGTAATATTTACTTAAATGATGAAAATAAAAATTTACTGGAGATTGCAAAGAATAATGTAAAACCATACCAGGAAGCATTTCCTTTTCCTAGTATTTCCTTTGATAACTTCTTTAGTCCAGAGTATTTAGATAAAATATTAGAAGAATTTCCCGATTTATCATCAATAAAGAATACTACAAAATTTGATAATAGTAAAGAAATAAAGCTTGCAGGCAAAGGTGAAAAACATTTTGGAAATGAAACAAAAAGATTTATGCACTTTTTGAATTCAGAACCTTTTCTAGAATTTCTACAAGTCCTAACTGGCATAAAAGAGCCGTTAATCGGTGACCCATATTTTTTAGGCGGAGGACAGCACGAAATTAAAAAAGGAGGCTTATTAAAGATTCATGCTGACTTTAACAAACATGAAAAGCTTAAACTTGACAGAAGAATAAATGTTCTTGTATACTTAAATAAAAATTGGAAAGAGGAGTATGGTGGTCATTTTGAATTATGGGATAGCAAAATGGAAAAATGTGAGAAACAAATTCTACCAACATTTAACACTTTAGCTATTTTTTCTACTACTGATTTCTCATATCACGGTCATCCAAACGTATTAGATTGTCCTGAAAATAGAAGTAGAAAATCACTTGCTCTTTATTATTACAGCAATGGTAGACCAGAAAATGAGATTTTTACAGGGCAAGAAGAACATAGCACTCTTTTTAAAAGTAGAGTTGGTAATAAAGATGATGAAATCGCATTTAAGCCTAAGCCTAAGCCTAAGCCCAAGCCTAAGAGTACTGTCAAAAAAATTATTAAATCACTTATCAAGGATTTGACTCCTCCAATTATTCTAAAAACAGTAAAAACTCTTGCCAACAAAAAATAAACCCCATTAAAACGAGGGTTTATTCAAACCGATAAGCGTCACTCCTAAAACCCTTTAAAAACACTTGTCTTAATCGCTCCATTCTTCACATAAAATACCATAACAACAAGTATTGCGTTTAAAACCATCTAATAAATACACATTTTTTTTTTAAAATACCTTCAAGAGTTGCACCAATTTTTTCAACTGCTTTTCGGGAGCGAGTATTACGCTCATCTATTCTAAACTCTACTTTTTGAAAGTTTAAAGTTTCAAATGCATATTGCAGCATTAAAAATTTCATATTCTTATTTAAACCAGAACCTTGAAATTCTCTCCCAATCCATGTTGCACCAATCTCTAAAACTTTATTTTTCCAGTCTATGTTCATAAAACGAGTACAGCCAGCATATATGTTTTTAGTTTTGTTAAAAATAATAAAAGGGATTGCTGTTTTGTGATAATAGCCATTTACAGCAGTTTGTACATAGTCTTTTAAATCTTCAGAAGTGTCAATTTTACTTGGCAAATACTGCACTATATTCTCTTGTTGGGCAATAGTGATTAGCTTCCTGTAATTACTCAAGTCGAGTAGTGCGAGTTTTACATATTCGTTTTCTAGTGTTGGAGCTTTCATATTTATTTCCCACAAAAGTGGAATCCCATTATTTAAAACTTTTAGATTATGGATTCCTGCCTACGCAGGAATGACAAACTATATTAAATTTTTTAAACTTCAGTCCTCTGTCTTCCGGCCATTTTTTATTATTCATCTAACAAATCGGGACGACGCTCTTTAGTACGTTTGTAGGCTTGTTCTTCACGCCATTTTTCTATTTCAGGAAAATTACCACTAAATAATACTTTTGGTACTTTCCATCCTTTATACTCTCTTGGTTTTGTATAAATTGGAGGTGCTAATAAATTGTCTTGAAAGGAGTCGGTTAGGGCAGAGGTTTCATTTCCTAATACGCCTGGAATTAATCGTATTATAGCATCGCAAAGTACTGCTGCACCAAGTTCGCCACCAGATAGCACATAATCACCAATTGATATTTCCTGCGTTATAAATTGGTCGCGTACACGTTGGTCCACTCCTTTATAATGACCGCAAAGAATAATAATATTTTCTTTTGTTGAAATATGGTTGGCAATACTTTGATTTAGCGTTTCTCCATCTGGTGTCATATAAATAATGTCGTCGTAATTGCGTTCTGTTTTTAGTTTAGAAATGCACCTATCTATAGGTTCTACCATCATGACCATTCCTGCACCACCTCCAAATTGTGTATCGTCAATCGATTTGTATTTATTGCTTGTATAGTCTCTTAAATTATGAAAATGTATAGCTACCAAATTAGCATCAATGGCACGTTTTAAAATAGAAGCTTCAAACGGGCTTTTTAATAATTCTGGTAAAACAGTTATGATGTCTATTCTCATAAATGCAAAGATGCGAAAAAAAGTCTTCAGTCAGTAGTCGCAGTTAGCAGTAAGTCATTATTAAGTATTTAAAGTATTTTCGTGTTGGAAATTGGGTAATGAAGATCTGAAATTTCATTCCGACTTCGGTCATTTGTCTTTAAACCTAATGAGTTTCATACTGAAATAAATCATTCATTGTAAAACTTATGACCCATTTGTACATACAGTAATTTAGATTAATTCATCATTAGTCCAAAAATATTGCAAATCTGGATCTTTTTTCCAGCCTAAACGTTCGTATAAATACTGTGCTGGATTGGTAGTTTCTGTTTGTAAGGCTAATCCTTTATACTTTTGTTCTCTGCATAATTCTTTCGCTTTGTTTAAAAGTGCAACACCAATACCTTGTTTTCTGTATTCTTTTGTGACGTATAAATCGTTCAGGATATAAATGGGTTGCAAAGAAACTGAGGAGAATGAAGAATACAATTGTGTAAAACCAACGGCTTTATTATCTACAAGTGCTAAAAATATGATAGAGTCTTTGTTTTTTAAGCGTTCGAACAGAAATTGTTTTGCTGCGTTTTTGTCTGAAGGTTTTCCGTAGAAGACACGATATGCATCAAAAAGCGAAACTATAAGATCAAGATGCTCTATATGTGCTGTAATTATGGTCATAAAAAATCCGTAACGGAAAATTACGAGTTTTTCATTTGTTTTTAACAGTCAACTTAAATTCCTTTTTGTTTATTGAGTTCGTCTTGCAATTGCCGCCTGACTATTTGTTCGCGT
The DNA here is from genome assembly GCA_003709165.1 of Flavobacteriaceae bacterium PRS1. GTDB lineage: Bacteria > Bacteroidota > Bacteroidia > Flavobacteriales > Flavobacteriaceae > PRS1. Next base: position 43,153 of record RDRZ01000013.1, on the reverse strand, counting down.
TCGAGAGCTTTTCTTCGATGTTCTTCAAATTCTTCTTCAATATCTATAAGTGTGTTTTTTGTTAATCTGGTAACAGAATTGCTATTCTTAAATTTGTAAATAAACAATAATAAGAGTACAAATAATGCATCAATAATAGACCACATCAATAAATTGTAAATCGTTTTGCTCATTTGTAAACCAAATAAAGCCATACTGTTTTTTTCTTTATTGGTCTTATTTAAATTGTTTTGGGTATTTGTAAGATTGGTTTTTAATTCTGAAATTTCATTCGCTTGAGTATCTACAACGGCTTGCGTATCTGACAAGTCTTTTCGTAAAGCATTTAAAGAATCTAATGTATGTGCTTTTAAAGCGTAGAGCCAATGTCTCTCTACATTTTTATAAATTTTTCCATTGCCTCTATATGTATATGATTTTTGAATCACATATTCAAACTGATTATCAATAGTACCATCATTTAATGAAAGTTTAGCCTTATCACTTTTAGTTTGAGCCGACAATGTCACAACAAAAAGAGATGCTAAAAAAAAGAATACCAAAAATTTAAGATTATTCATTTTAAGAATATGTATTTTAGTTGGTTATGTTTTTACGAAGTTATAAAATATTGTTTAGAATACAGATTTATTTAATAAAAAACCTCACAATTCCGTCCCGATAATTATCGGGAGTTATCGAGAGTAAGGCAATTATATATACGATGAAAAAGATTTTTTAGATTATTTTAATAATAAGTATAACGCCTTACTTTGGCAATATATTTTGCAAGTCGGATTACCTGATGACTATAACCATACTCATTATCGTACCAAATATAAAGGATAATGTTTTTTCCGTCTTCACGTACTATGGTAGCTTTACTATCGTAAATAGCTGGTGCAGGGCTACCAATAATATCGCTTGAAACTAATTCGTCACTTAATTCGTATTTAATTTGTTCTACTAAATCGCCTTCCAGTGCATACTTTTTTATTGCAGAATTTACACCATTAATTGAAGTTGCTTTTTCTAAATCAAGATTTAAAATAGCGAGAGAGCCATTTGGTACTGGAACTCTAATAGCGTTAGATGTTAGTTTTCCTTCAAAAGATGGTAATGCTTTGGTAACTGCTTTTCCTGCTCCAGTTTCTGTTATTACCATATTTAAAGCAGCTGCTCTTCCACGACGATATTTTTTATGAAAATTATCGACTAAATTCTGATCGTTAGTGTATGCGTGAATGGTTTCTAAATGTCCGCTTTTAACACCAAATGAGTCTTCTATAACTTTTAAAATTGGAGTGATTGCATTAGTTGTACATGATGCAGCTGAAAAAATATTAATGTTGTCAGGATTATGTTCAAACTGATTAACACCATGAACTATATTTGGAATTCCTTTTCCAGGCGCTGTTAACAATACTTTATCGACACCTTTTGAAATTAAATGACGACTTAAGGCTTCTTTATCTCTAAACGCTCCGGTATTATCTATTATTAATGCGTTTTTTATTCCGTAAGCAGTATAATCGATATCTTCTGGTGCATTAGCAGAAATCATCTTTACAGTAGTTCCATTAATAATTAGTGCAGAATTTTTTATATCTCCAACTACAGTTCCAGAAAAAACCCCATGAACTGAATCATTACGTAATAATGACGCTCTTTTTTCGAGGATGGTTTCGGTAATTTGACCACGAGTAACAATTGCTCTTAATCTTAATTGGTTGCCTTTACCAGTTTTAGACATCAATTCTCTTGCAACAAGACGACCTATTCTTCCAAAACCATATAACACAACATCTTTGGGAGTAATATTGTTGCTATGATGCGCATTGCTTAATTTATCTGACACAAAAGTAATTGCATCGTGATATTTGTCGTCTTCTATATGATATTCATAAGTTAATTTACCAATATCTAATTTAGCAGGAGGAATGTCGAGCGTTTTTATGGCTTGCGCAATTTCTACTGAATCGAAAACAGAAATGGGTTTTTGAACAAACTCTCTGGCATATTCGTGAAGGTTCAATATTTCACTAACGTTTCGGTCAATGAGTTGATTTCTGAAAAGAACCAATTCTATGGACTTGTCGTACCATAAATCGCTTACTATTTTAATAAATTCGACGGTTGCTCTCCTTCGGTCAGCTTGTAATGCTAATTCTTTTTCATAAGTTTCTATAAATCTCATTTTTATTTGTTTAAATATTCCGAAAGTTATCGGGATTAATTTTTTGCAAAAATAATATATTTCAAACGTTTTAGAAACTAAATGTTATTAAAAAATAAACCCTCAAACCTTATTTTTGGCTGAGGGCTTTAAATTATCCTGCTATGATTACTTGAAGTAATGACGTTCTTTTTCGCCTTTGCTATTAACTAGTACAATACGTATGGACTCATCATAATCAAGGCTGTTTAATATCTTTTCGACATCTTCAACCGAAGTTAATTTTATTTCATTTATGGAAGTTACAATATCTCCTATGCGAACGCCATTATTTTTCCAATATTCATGATACGTTTCATTTCGGGTAAATGTTGATATTTTAAGTCCATAATTAATTCCATGGTTTTTTAAATCTTCTTTAGTTGCATTTTTCAGTATTCCAATAATTGGAAAATTAATAGTTTCGTTTTTTAAAAGTTTTACTGAAAAAGTTTTTTCGTTTCCATCTCTTAAAACAGTAACATTAACAATGTCGTTTGGACTTTTTGAATTTAAAAAACCTTTTAAGTCCGAAAATTTATAAATTTTGATATTATCTAACTGCTTAATAATATCGCCGGCTTTTAATCCCGCTTTGTCAGCTCCGGAATCTACTTCAACTTCATCAATATAAATGCCTTCAGTTTCTTCAATTCCAAGTTTTTTTGCTTCTTCACTATTAAGAGTTTTTGGATAGATTCCTAAAATGCCATTTTGAACGTTACCAAACTCCATAATGTCTTCTACAACCTTTCTTGCAATATTGCTTGGTACAGCAAACGAATAGCCAACATAATTGCCAGTTTGTGAAGTGATTGCTGTATTAATTCCTATAAGGTCACCATTTGTGTTTACTAATGCACCACCTGAATTTCCCGGATTAACAGCAGCATCAGTTTGAATAAATGATTGTGTGTCTCCACCAAATAAATCACGAGATTTTGCGCTTATTATTCCTGCAGTTACTGTAGAGGTTAGATTAAAAGGATTGCCGACAGCCAAAACCCATTCGCCGATTTTTGCATCGTCGCTGTCTGCAAATGTAGCGTAAGGTAATGGTTCATCTGCATCAATTTTTAATAGCGCAATATCAGTTTTTGGATCTGTACCAATCAGTTCAGCTTCATAAGTTTTATTATGATTTGTAGTAATAGAAATAGATTCTGCACCATCAATAACATGATTATTGGTAATAATATAGCCATCAGGTGAAATAATAACACCAGAACCTGTGCCTATTTGGTGTCGTCGTTGCGAACGTCGTCCATAAAACAAATCTTGAATAGTCATCTGTCCAGAACTAACCGAAGTATTTTTTACATGAACAACTGTGTTAATAGTTTTTTCGGCAGCTTTGGTGAAATCAATTGTTGTTTCAACAGTTGGATTTTTGTCTTTTTCTATATAATTTACCGGAACACTAATAGGAGCAAAAACAGGAGTTTGCTGTGTTTCTGTATAGTTGTCTTTTTCAATAAATAGTATATAAGCACCTAAAGTGAAAATGCCTCCTAATGCTGAAACTAAAACTAATCTTAAAATCTTTTTCATGTGTTTACATTTATTGTTTTTTAACGGTCATCCCGTCCCGATAGTTATCGGGAGTTATCGGGACTGTTCGCTATTAATCATTTCTTTGAGTGATAAGCTTTTTAACATGCTCGTTTCATATTCTTTTTTTTAATTTAATTAACTAACGATTAAAGTTAATTATTTATTGAATGCGCTATATAACTTTAACTACGATTTAACAATGTAACTATTAGTATAAATTTTATCTTTGTTTTTTTATGAAACATACATTTTATAAATATCAAGGTACAGGAAACGATTTTGTAATTATCGATAATAGACAAAATAGTTTCGATAGAACGAATACCAAGCTTATAGCTCATTTATGTGATAGACGTTTTGGTATTGGTGCTGATGGTTTGATATTACTTGAAAATCATGACAAGGTAGATTTTAAAATGCTGTATTTTAATGCTGATGGTAATGAAAGCTCTTTGTGTGGAAATGGTGGAAGATGTATAACTGCATTAGCAAAATTTTTGGGAATTATCAATAACAAAGCAACGTTTGAAGCTGTCGACGGTTTTCATAAATCTATTATTGAAAACAATGTAATAAAGCTTCAAATGAAAGATATTGACCAGATTAACAATTACGCTACTCATGTGTTTTTAGACACAGGTTCACCACACTATGTAACAATGAGTCAGAAAATTGAAGACTTGGACGTAAAGCAAGAAGGTTCCAAAATTAGATATAGCCAAGATTATAAAGAAGAAGGCATAAATGTAAATTTTGTTGAGAAAATTAATGATGAGGTTTTTGCAATGCGTACTTATGAAAGAGGCGTGGAGGACGAAACCCTGTCTTGCGGAACAGGAGTAACTGCTGTTGCTTTAGCTATGAACTATATTGGTGAAACAGAAAAGAATCTTATTACATTACAAACTAAAGGTGGTGATTTGCAAGTTTCTTTTGATAAACAAGGAGATTCTTATGTTAATGTTTGGCTAATTGGTCCGGCAACACAAGTATATAAAGGAGAAATTGAATGGTAAGTTTAAAAGGAAAGCATATTTATTTGAGAGCTCTTGAGCCAGAGGACCTTGAATTTATTCATACTATCGAGAACGATGAAAACTTTTGGGAAATAAGCAGCACTCAAACGCCATATTCAAGATATGCAATTAAGCAATATTTAGAGAATGCTCATAAAGATATTTATGAAGTTAAGCAATTGCGTTTGGTTATTTCAAATTATAAAGATGAACCATTAGGAATGATTGATATTTTTGATTTCGATTTTAAAAATAATCGTGCAGGAATAGGGATTTTAATACAAGAAACAAAAGATAGAAATCAAGGGTTTGCTACTGAAGCTCTTAATTTACTAACCGATTATTGTTTTAATCATTTGCATTTGCATCAGTTGTATTGTAATATTTCTGAAGAAAACACTGCAAGTATTAACCTTTTTAATAAACAAGGATTTAAAAAATCAGGACTAAAGCAAGATTGGAATTTGGTTGATGGAACCTATAAAAACGAATATTTATTTCAACTTATAAATACAAATGTACTTTAAAAAAATACTCTTTGCAGTAGCAATGATTGGGTTGATTATTGCAGGTTATTTTGCATATTATATATATTCGGCAATGCTTGCTCCTAATACAGCTTTTAGTAATAACGAAGCCTATATTTATATTTCATCAAATTCAGGTTATCAGGAAGTAAGAGAAGATTTAATACCATTATTAAAAGATATTAGCATGTTTGATGCTCTGGCCCAAAGAAAAAGGTACTCGACTAATATAAAAGCTGGTAAGTATCGCATCACAAAGGATATGAATAATAATGACATTATTAATTCTATACGAAGCAATAATATTCCGATTCGTGTTTCCTTCAACAATCAAAACTCCTTAGAGCAATTAGCAGGAAGAGTTTCTAAACAAATTGAAGCAGATAGTACAGCATTAGTTAGCGTAATGAGAGATACTTTATTTTATTCTGAAAATAATTTCAATCAAGCCACAGCTTTGGGCATGTATTTGCCTAATAGTTATGAATTGTTCTGGAATACATCTGCTGAAGAGTTTAGAACAAGAATGTTTAAAGAATACAAGCGTTTTTGGAACGAATCACGCTTGGCAAAAGCTAAAAAAATAGGATTGAATCAAGGTGATATTATGACTTTAGCTTCAATAGTATATGAAGAATCCAAGCAAAAAAGTGAACAAGCACGAATTGCAGGTGTTTATATTAACCGATTAGAAAACAAATGGCCTTTGCAAGCAGATCCCACTATAAAATTTGCGGCATACCAATTGCCAAAATATAAAAAAACTGTTATACGACGTGTGCTAAACGAACACAAAAGTATAGACTCGCCATACAACACCTATATAAATACAGGATTGCCACCTGGATTAATTGCAATGCCAGATATTTCAGCAATCGATGCTGTATTAAATTACGAAATGCATCGCTATTTTTATTTTGCAGCGAATGCCAAAAAGCCAGGTTATCATAAATTTGCTAAGACCTTATCTCAGCACAACCAAAATGCAAGAGACTATCAAAGATACCTTTCCAGACAAGGCATAAAAAAATAGCTTTTGAAATTTAAGTCAATACATCTTGTTTTATTTCTTCTGTTAGGCACTTCTATCTATGCTCAATTTAATATAAACAGTTTTTTAAAACCAAGTGATACATTAAATATTTCAAGGCGAAATGCGGTAATAATTTCTGAAGTATCTTTAGGCACATTAACACTTGTTGGACTTAATGAACTATGGTATAATGATTTTCCGCGTTCTAGCTTTCATACCATAGACGATAGTAACGAATGGCTTCAAATGGATAAGTTTGGACATGTATTCTCTTCTTATCAACTTGGGAGAGGTAGGTGCAGATGTTTTAAATTGGAGTGGAGTAAGTAAAAAAAATCAACTTATATATGGTGCTACTTTGGGTTTTACATTTTTAACAATTGTAGAGGTTTTTGATGGCTATTCCAAAGAATTGGGGTTTTCCTGGTCTGATATTGCTGCAAACGGAGTAGGAACCGGATTGTATATTGGTCAGGAGTTATTATGGAAAGAACAGCGTATAACGTTAAAGTTTTCGTTTCATAGCACTAAATATGCCGAAATGAGACCAGATGTTTTAGGCGAAAATATTTTACAGGAAATATTAAAAGATTACAATGGGCAAACCTATTGGTTAAGTGCCAATTTGCATTCATTTAGTAAAAATAAAGACAGTAAAATACCAAAGTGGCTTAACCTTGCATTTGGTTATGGTGCTGACGGAATGTTAACAGCAAATAGCGATAATGTTGATAATTTGTTTACAAATCAAAACCGTTTCGGCAGTTTTACTTAAGTTTTGATGTATATTTGACACGTATTAGTACTAATTCTCACCTTTTAAAAACAATTTTTAGTGTACTGAATATGATTAAAATACCTCTGCCAACTGTTGAATTTAATAGTAAAAATGGGGTTGTATTTTATCTATTGTACTTCTAAAAATAACACTTTAACGATTAATTTTGAAATATTAAATAAAAAGTCTAATTTTGCACGCTGAAATTTGAAGCCTAAAAATCAAATTTTAAGGTTTCAGAAAACCAAATGATATGTATAAAAATATAATATCTTATTCAGTTATTCCAGTAGTAATGTTTACAGCATTTTATTTTGCTTTAAATGTTAACAAGCCATTGGATATGGACTTGTATTCTATTAAAGGTTTAGACCTTAATTATACAGTGTATAATGAAGCAGCGATTATTGTAACTTCAACTAAAGATTTTGAATATGAGACTGGTTATTCGACACCAAATCTTGGTAAATCTTTTGTTGGATTTAAAGAAGCATTGGCTTTTAAAGAATCTCGTGGTAATTACTTTACAGTTAACACACACGGATATTTAGGTAAATATCAATTTGGAAAAAACACGTTAAAGCTTATAGGAATTTATAATACTAATAAGTTTTTATCTGACCCAAAACTTCAGGAAAAAGCATTTATTGCAAATACTGCACGCAATAAATGGATATTACGTAGAGATATTAAACGTTTTGTAGGTAAAATAGTTGGTGGTGTTTTAATTACAGAATCAGGAATATTAGCAGCAGCACATTTGGCTGGACCTGGAAGTGTGAAAAAATTCTTAAGAAGCTATGGAGCTATTGGGTTTGCAGATGCTTATGGAACTACTATAAAAAGCTATATGAAACGATTCTCTGGCTATGACACTTCTTTTATCGTGCCAAACAGAAAAGCAAAAGCCTAATCGATTTTTGGTCTAGTGTTTGAATGCTTGAATGGTAAATAATAATTATTCTTTATTCAGGATTCATAAACAGAATAAAGAACAAAGAAAAGAGACAGTAAAGGTTTTTTAATTTGTCTTATTTCACAATTCAAAACTCATCACTCACAACTCCTAACTTGTTCCTAATCTTTTTGAATAATAAAAATTGATGGTCTTTTATGAAGGTCAACAGTGGTGTGTTTCCACTCTTTAACTGTTTGAGTTTTTATGTATTCGGTCGGTAAAGTAATATCACAAGCCACACAAACTCTTGTATGTACATTTAGAGAAGCACAAATATCTTCCAGCATTTTATTGTTTCTATAAGGTGTTTCAATAAATATTTGAGTCTGTTTTTTTTCAAACGAAAGACGTTCCAGTTGTTTTAGAGCGGATTTACGTTCAGACTTTTCTATCGGTAAATAACCATTAAAAGCAAAATTTTGACCATTCATACCAGAGCTCATTAAAGCTAGTAGGATAGAGGATGGTCCAACCAAAGGCACTACTTGTATCTCTTTTTGATGTGCAATTTTTACAATTTCGGCTCCTGGGTCGGCAATCGCCGGGCAACCTGCTTCAGAAAGTAATCCTACGTTTTTACCATCTAAACACGGATTTAAATAATCAGGCAATTCAGTTTCTTCGGTAAATTTATTGAGAATATTAATTTTTAATGAAGCTTGAGATTTACCAGAACTTATTTTTTTTATAAAACGTCGTGCAGTTTTTTCGTTTTCAACAATATAGTAATCCACATTTTCAATGATACGCTTTATAGAAATTGGTAAAACTTCTAAAGGAGCATTGTCGCCAAGACGTGTTGGAATAAGGTATAGTTTTCCTTTACCGTAGTTCATTTTAATTTATTTGCAATTATATTACAAGCGCTGTCTAATATACGATACACGTTTTCAAAGCCTTGACTAACACCATAATAAGGATCTGGAACATCTGCTGTGTCAACATCTGCTAATTCATCAAGAATTAGTTTTATCTTGGAAGCGTCATTAATATTTCGTGATAAACTAATGATGTCATTAAAATTAGTGCTGTCCATCGCATAAATATAATCAAAATCATCAAAATCTGAAACTACAAATTGTCTTCCACGTTGATTGGTTATATCAACACCATATTTTTTTGCAGTTTCAATAGAGCGATGATCTGGTTGTCGTCCTATATGATAGTTTGCAGTTCCGGCAGAGTCAACAAAAAAAATATTTTCAGGTAATTTAGATTTTAAAATTCCTTCGGCTAATGGTAAGCGGCAAATGTTTCCAAGACATACCATCAGTATTTTAGTCATTTATTGAAATAAATTAAACAGATAATTTTTTGTGAAGATCTTCTACAAATTTTCTAAATTGTCTATCTGTTGAAGACAGATTATCTACTGTTTTACACGCATGAAGTACAGTGGCATGGTCTCTTTTGCCTATTTGAGAACCAATACTTGCTAACGATGCTTTAGTAAATTTTTTAGCAAAGAACATTGCTAATTGTCTAGCTTGTACAATGTGTCGTTTTCTTGTTTTAGATTGAAGAACTTCTACATCCATTTGAAAATAATCGGAAACTACTTTCTGAATATAATCAATCGATACTTCTCGTTTTGTGTTTTTAACAAACTTCTCTACAATTTCTTTAGCAAGGCTAATGGTAATTTCTTTCTTGTTAAAAGAGGATTGTGCAATTAAAGAGATGATGGCACCTTCCAATTCACGAACATTTGTTTTAATGTGTTTTGCAACATATTCTATGATATCGTCTGGCATTTCAACGCCGTCTCTATATAATTTATTTTTTAAAATAGAAACTCTTGTTTCAAAATCAGGAGTTTGCAATTCGGCCGAAAGTCCCCATTTAAATCGAGATAATAAACGTTGTTCAATATCTTGCATATCGACAGGAGCTTTGTCGCTTGTTAAAATAACTTGTTTTCCGTTTTGGTGCAAATGGTTGAAAATATGGAAGAAAACATCTTGTGTACCAGATTTTCCAGAAAAGAATTGAACATCATCAATAATTAAAACATCAATGATTTGATAAAAATAAATGAAATCGTTTCTATTGTTCTTTTTTACTGAATCTATATATTGTTGTGTAAACTTTTCAGCAGAAATATATAAAACTGTTTTTTCTGGGTATTTATCTTTAATATTGACACCAATTGCATGCACTAAATGGGTTTTGCCTAAACCAACGCCACCAAAAATTAATAATGGGTTGAAAGATGTACCTCCAGGTTTATTGGCAACTGCAATACCGGCATTTCGAGCCAAACGGTTTGAATCACCTTCTAAAAAGTTTTCAAAATTATAGTTTGGATTGAGTTGCGATTCTATTTTTACATTTCTAATTCCTGGAATTACAAATGGATTTCGTAATTGTGGACTTTTATTTTCTAACGGAACATCTACATTTTGAGCTTTTACAGCACTTCGGTTGGAACTCGGAATTTGTTCGGTAAATGGCTGTTTGTTGCCATAAGTGTTTTCCATTTTAATAATATAAACGAGCTTTGCGTTTTCGCCGAGTTCTTTTGAAAGTGCAACTTTTAAAATTTTAACGTAATGTTCTTCCAACCATTCGTAGAAAAATTTACTTGGTACTTGAATACTTAAAACATTATTATTGAGTTTAACAGCAAAAATAGGCTCAAACCATGTTTTATAGGCTTGCGGTTGAATATTGTCGTTTATAAATTCAAGACAATTGTTCCATACCGATTGCGCAGTTTCCCTCATTAAAAATGTTTAAAATTAGTTAGTTTGTTGATTGTGAAAAAAAAGAGTAAATAAATATTTTTTACTTGATTATTTTCTACACATCAAATATGTGAACAAATTTCTAAAAAAAAAAATCTAAAGCTATTGATTATTAATTATTTTTTTCGCATGTTTAATTCGCGATGAAAGTACAACAAATATTTTTTATAATTTAAATTTTTTTGATGAAATACACCGAAACTAAGATAAGGGTAAGATATGGAGAAACCGACCAAATGGGAATCGTATATCACGGAAATTACGCACAATATTTAGAAATTGGACGTGTTGAGTGGTTGCGAAGTTATGGAATTTCTTATAAAAAAATGGAAGAGCAAGGTGTTATGCTTCCTGTGATTTCTTTATCCATAAATTACAAAAAATCAGCAGGTTACGATGATGTAATTTATGTAAAAACTCAACTGTGCAAAATGCCAACTGCAACTATAGAATTTGATTTCGAAATCTTAAATGAAGACGGTGAAATTATTTCTTTAGCAAAAGTAATTTTGGCATTTATAAATATGAAAACCATGAGACCGACGAGATGTCCTAAAGATATTTTAGATAAACTGCAAAATTAATCGTTTAAATTTTTAATTTTTATTTCGAAAAGTTGATTAAAAAGCTCAAAAATTAGTTGCGCATCATTTTTTCTTACCGAAATTTGTAATTCACAACTCAATTCCAACTTTTGGTTTATGATTTTGATTTGTTTTTCTTTTATAATGCGCATCACCTTATTCATGTTTTTATAATCGAAAGTAATTAAGAATTCAGTATAGATAGTTTTTTTAATTATTTTTGAAGCTTCCAATGCCAATTGCGCTGTAGTTTTGTAAGCGTTTATTAATCCTCCAACGCCTAATTTTACTCCTCCAAAATAGCGCACTACAACTATTAATATATTGGTGAGCTTGAAAGATTGTATTTGACCATAAATTAGTTGTCCTGCACTATTGCTAGGCTCACCATCATCGTTAGCTCTAAATTTAATTGTTTCTGTACCAATCTGGTATGCGTAACACCAATGTCTTGCGGCATGATGTTGCTTTTTTAGTGTATTAAGATGAAACTTAACAGCATCTTCATTTTTTACTGGAAACGCATAACCAAAAAATTTACTGTTCTTGTCTTTAAATAAAACTTCTTCTGATGGTTTTAAAATTGTATTAGTTCAGAATTGCTCTTTTTTAATTTTGAATAAATCTACAATATCTTCAGTAGCTGGCTTTAAATTCCACGTTTTAAATCCTAATTGCGAGGCTGTTTCAATATGCTCTTTTGTGTCGTCAATAAACAAACATTCTTCAGCAATTAAATTATTTTGGTTTAATACAAACTGAAAAACTTCAGTATTTGGTTTTTTTAATTGTATTTCGTGAGACAAATAGAAAGCATCAAAACAATTTTTGAATTGGTTGTAAAAAAGAATATGTTCTTTAACCCAATTTATATGTAGCTCGTTTGTATTGCTTAATAAAATTAAAATGTATTTTTTTTCTTCGGAAAGTGTTTTTAGAAACTCTAATCTATAAACAGGGAAATCTTTAAAGATACTATTCCAAGTTTCAATGATTTCTGATTTAGTAATAGATGGGAACGTTTTTTTGTAAAATTTAATAAAGTCGGTTGTTGTTATCAATCCTTGTTCATAAAGATTATTGGTGGCAATCGTTTCGTCTGAAAAAGAATTTACTTTAAAAAGCGTTAAGGCTCGTTGTATAGCTTCATCGATATCTAAATTAATAAATACATTACCAAAATCGAAAATAATTGTTTTAATCATATTCATTCCCCACGAACGTGGGAATCTGTTTTTTGTTAATTCATATTAGCCACAATCCCGATTTCTATCGGGACTATCGAGAGGAATCTTATTTATTTCATTGAGTTGATGAGATTCCATGTTGGGAAGGAATAAAAATCTTTAAAACATCATCAATGATTTTTTCTGTGGAAATTAATTTCCCATTTAATTTAGGAGCTTCAACACCTTCTTTAAACTGAATATTTCCTGTAAATACTCTGGCTTCATCCCAAATACCTTCGTCAATAAACGTTTGAAGCGTTTTTCGTCCGCCTTCAATTATAACAGAATTAATAGTGTTTTTAAACAAAACGTTACATATTTGTTTTGCTATTTTATCTTTTAAATTCCAATCTATAAATTCGAAATTCAAATTTTTGCCAACCGGGTTTCCTACTTCCGATTTCTGGTTATTATCTGAAATTACAATGGTAGCAGCCAAACTTTCAAATACCTTAAGTGTTTTAGACAATTTGTTTTGTCTGTCAATAACAATTCTAACAGGATTATTTCCTTTCCAATTTCGTGTTGTTAAACTCGGGTCATCTTCTTTTACAGTATTTGTACCAATTAAAATAGCCTGTTCTTCAGCTCTCCATTTATGTACGAGTTGCCTTGAATATGGATTTGTTATCCAAACAGGTTTGTTTTCATTTTTGGAACTAGGAGCAATAAAACCATCATTTGTTTCTGCCCATTTTAAAATTACATAAGGACGCTTTTTATTATGAAACGTAAAAAATCGCTTATGATGCTGTTTGCATTCACCTTCTAAAACGCCAACACGAACATTACATCCTGAAGCTTTAAGTATAGCAATCCCTTTTCCAGCTACTTTGCTATGAGTGTCTATTGTTCCAATTACAACATTAGGGATTTTATGCTCAATTATTAAATTGCTACAAGGAGGCGTTTTTCCATAATGCGAACAAGGCTCTAATGTTACATAAAGCGTAGATTGATTAAGCAACGATTTATCTTTTACAGATTGTATTGCGTTAACTTCAGCATGACTATCGCCATAAGCACTTGTAAAGCCTTTACCTATAATAGTATTCTTATAAACAATAACGCAACCAACCATAGGATTTGGTCGTGTAGTTCCAAGCCCATTTTTGCCTAATTCAATACAGCGTTTTATATATGTTTCATGTAACATCAACGCTTTTTTAATACAATTTTTTGTGAATAATTTATATTGTAATCATAAGAAAAGTCGCCTAAAGAATATGTGATAATACCTTTATAAAGTATTGTTACCTTTTTGTTTTTTATGCTTTTGAAAATATTTGAAAGAAACCCTTTTTTATGGTCATCAAAAATTTGTTTAGGAGAAAAACTTATTTTTATTGGAATAGAAAATTTATTCTTAATTGGCACCTTAAATTTTTTGGTGCTAATATTGCTTACTTTAATATTATTAACAAAAACTTCAAGTTTATTGAGTTCTAAATTTCCACCAATATCATTTAAATTTTCAAATAAGGCGTCTGCATTTATAACTACCTTTGAAAGGTTAGCCTTATCTACGCGAACATTTTTTATTTTTATAAAGTTTGGCTTTTCAGTAAAGGTGCAAGAAAAAATAATAAAGCTTAAAAAAAATATATAACAAATTCTTTTCATCATAATTCTTATTTTATATTTATAGAATTCATTTAAAGTTCTTAAATTTCCTGTAAAATTAAGATATAAATTTAATGAATACTTTTTTAATTCGGAAAATCAAACCGGAAGACAATACAGCTATCGAAAAAGTAATTAAGGATATTTTTCCTGAATTTAACATGCCTATGGTTGGTACAGCTTACGAAGATAAAGAAACACCAAGAATGTTTGAGTCGTATCAAGGTGAAAAAGAAGTGTATTATATAATTGAAGAAAATGGCACTGTAGTTGGAGGTGGCGGAATAAAACCTTTAAGAGATTTTGAAACTGAAGTTTGTGAGTTGCAAAAAATGTATTTTTCTCCAACAATTAGAGGTAAAGGTTTAGGTAAGAAAATGTTTGATAAGTGTATGCAGGCGGCTAAGGATTTTGGTTATAGAAAGTGTTATTTAGAGTCGGCTTTGCAACTTAAAGTAGCAATTCATATTTATGAGAAAAACGGATTTATTCATTTGGATAAACCCCTTGGAAATACAGGACATTACTCTTGTGGTGTTTGGATGATAAAAGATTTAGAATGACATTAAAATCTCTTAAATCATACTTTGAAAATTCACTATTAGAGCGTTATCCTGAAACAGAAATTACGTCTTTATTTTTTATGCTGACTGAAAAATTATTAGGAAAACGACGTATAGATGTGGTTTTAGAGTATAATGAAATAGTTTCAGAAATTGAGATTGTTAAGTTTAAAGATTCAATAGAAAGATTAAAAAACCATGAACCGATTCAATATATAATAGGTGAAACTGAATTTTACGGATTACCGTTTAAGGTGAATGCTTCAGTATTAATACCAAGACCAGAAACTGAAGAACTCGTTTCTTTCATTCATCAAAATATCAAAAATAAAATTTCAAATTCAGAATTCAGAATTATAGACATTGGTACAGGAAGTGGATGTATAGCTATTTCGTTGGCAAAGAATTTACCGAATGCTAAAGTATTTGCACTTGATGTAAGTAAGGAGGCCTTAAATGTTGCTCAATTAAATGTTGAGTTAAATAGTGTGGAAGTTGAGTTTATTAACGCAAACATTTTAAATTGGAAACAAGATACTGGAATTTGGAATTTGGAATTTGTAGATTTAAAATTTGATATCATTGTATCCAATCCTCCTTATGTAAAAGTTTCAGAAAAAAGCTTGCTTCGACCCAACGTATTGGATTTTGAACCACATTTAGCTTTATTTGTCGAAGCTGAAGACCCTTTGGTATTTTATAGAAATATTTCACAATTTGCTTATAAAACATTAAGAACAAAAGGGCAACTTTTTTTCGAAATTAATGAGTATCTTGGTAACAAGATGGTTAAGCTATTAAATGATGAAGGCTTTGTAGATATAGAATTAAAACAGGATATTTTTGGTAAAGATAGAATGATAAAAGGAGTAAAATTATGAACAAGATAAAATCCATAGCCATTTTTTGCGGGAGTAATGAAGGCAATGATACTATTATTATTGATCATGCAAAGCAATTGGGGAAAATGTTAGCAATACAAAATATCACTTTAGTTTATGGCGCAGCAAAGATTGGTATTATGGGGATAGTTGCAGAAGCTGTTTTGCAACATCAAGGAAAAGCAATTGGAGTAATACCAGAATTTTTAAAGCTAAAAGAGGTTGTTCATTTAGGACTTCATAAATTAATTACTACCAAAAATATGCATGAGCGTAAACTAAAAATACATGAATTGTCTGATGGATTTATTGCGCTTCCAGGTGGTTTTGGAACATTTGAAGAGCTTTTCGAAATTATTACTTGGGCACAATTAGGGCTACATCAAAAACCTATAGGATTATTAAATAGTAATGGATTTTTTAATGATTTAATTAGTATGTTGGAAACTATGACAGCTAAGGGATTTTTAAAGATTGAAAACCTTGACCTTCTTATTGTGGATGATAACATCGATTCACTTTTAAGTAAAATGAAAGCTTTTAAACCTAAATATGTTCCTAAATGGTTAAAAACAGAATTAACTTAAAAATAAAATAGTACAAATTATTTAATGAATATTGAACAACAAATAAATAAGCTTCGCGAAGAGTTAAGAACACATAATCATAACTATTACGTCCTTGATAACCCTATTATAAGCGATTTTAATTTCGATACAAAACTAAAAGATCTTCAATCTTTAGAAGAACAATATCCAGAATTTTATGATGCCAATTCCCCAACTTTAAGAGTAGGAGGCGAGATTACCAAGAATTTTAAAACGGTTGTCCATGAGTATAGAATGTATTCTTTGGATAATTCGTATTCAAAAGATGATTTACTCGATTGGGAAACTCGTATCAAAAAATTGGTAGATGGAGAGATACAATATACTTGTGAGTTAAAATATGATGGGGCTTCTATAAGTTTAACTTACGAAAATGGAAATTTAATAAGAGCTGTAACAAGAGGTGATGGTGTGCAAGGAGATGAGGTAACTGCTAATATAAAGACTATAAAGTCGGTACCTTTAAAGTTAAAGGGAGATTATCCTCCAAAGTTTGACATAAGAGGCGAAATAGTTTTGCCATTTGAAGGATTTAATAAAATGAATGAAGAGCGTATAGAAATTGGTGAAGAACCTTATAGAAACCCACGTAATACAGCTTCAGGAAGTTTAAAATTGCAAGATAGTAGTGAAGTTGCCAAACGGCCTTTAGAATGTTTACTTTATAATATTATAGGAGAAAGATTGGCAATTGAAACGCAGTTTAAAAGTTTAGACAAAGCAAGGTCTTGGGGATTTAAAGTCCCAAAAGCAGCACAATTGGCAAACTCAATAGAAGAGGTCTTTGAATTTATAAATTATTGGGATGTGAAGCGTAATGATTTACCTTATGAAACAGACGGCGTAGTCATTAAGGTAAATAGTTTATTTCAGCAAGATGAATTGGGTTACACGGCAAAAGCACCACGTTGGGCAATGGCATACAAGTTTAAAGCCGAACAAGTTTCTACTGTATTAAATAGTATTTCATATCAGGTTGGTCGTACAGGAGCAATAACTCCGGTTGCTAATTTAGAACCCGTTGAACTCGCAGGAACTATTGTGAAACGAGCGTCGTTGCACAATGCCGACCAAATTGAAAAATTAGATATAAGAGTAGGAGATACCGTTTTTGTTGAAAAAGGAGGCGAGATTATACCTAAGATTATTTCGGTAGATATTAATAAACGATTAGAAACCTCACAAGTAACCAAATACATTACGCATTGTCCTGAATGTATGACCGAATTGGTGAGGCAAGAAGGCGATGCCAAACATTATTGCCCAAATTTTTATGGCTGTAAACTTCAGATTATTGGTAGAATTCAGCATTTTATTTCCAGAAAGGCTATGGATATTGAAGGACTTGGTGGAGAGACTGTTGCACTTTTAGTATATGCAGGATTAATACTTGACTATGCAGATTTATATGAATTAACTAAAGAACAAGTAATTCCACTTGAACGCATGGCAGAAAAGTCTGCCGAAAATTTAGTAAATGGAATTAAAGTTTCAAAACAAATACCTTTTGAACGTGTACTATATGCAATTGGAGTTCGTTATGTTGGTGAAACTGTCGCAAAAAAATTAGCAAAGCATTATAAAAGTATTGATAAACTTTCCAATGCTTCAATTGAGGAATTAATAAATGTAGATGAAATAGGAGTTAAGATTGCCGAAAGTATTCATTTGTATTTTGATTCAGAGAAGAACAATATTGCTATTGAAAGATTGAAAAGATTTGGTGTACAATTAAAAATTTCTGCCGATAAACTAGCGAACCAAACAGAAAAGCTGAAAAACTTATCATTTGTTGTTTCAGGAGTATTTCATAGTATTTCTCGTAATGAACTTAAAAAGTTAATTGAGGATAATGGTGGTAAGTTATCTGGTTCAATTTCATCAAAAACAAGTTATATTGTAGCTGGAGATAAAATGGGTCCGAGTAAGAAAATTAAAGCCGAGCAATTAAATATTTCTATTTTAACAGAAGATGAATTTTTAAAACTTATTATTTAGAATTATTATAAATTAATAAATATATCGATTAAATGTATCTTTTTATCGTTTAATTGTAAAATTATGGTATATTTGTCTTAAATTTAGGAAATTAACCTACATGCTAACGAGAAAATTATTATTAATTTTTATAATTTTACTTGCAATTGTATTTATTGGCTTACAAGTATTTGAACTACAAGCAGTTGTGGATTATGTAAGACCTATAATATTACCTTTGTTAGCATTATTATATTATTTAGCTAAAAAAGAAAAAAGCAGTAATTTTTTTTATTTTTTGTTATTCTACTCCATAGGAGAAATATCCAGTCTTTTTAGTTATTATGCTCAATATTCTAATTTCATGAATGATTTATTGTATTATGGAGGCAACATTTTATTCATAACGGCTTATGTATTTTTGATTTTAGAAATATTAAAACCAATGAATATCAAGAAAATCTTTAATCGTTTTACTACCTATATTTTAATTCTTGCGGCTTTAGACATTTACAGTATTATTTTAGTTACAGATATTGCAATTAAAAGTGAGCTTTTAAGTGGTTTCTTCGACTATTTGACCGAAATTGTATATAATACAGTAATTATGTTATTGCTTACGATAACTTTAATTAATTATATAAGTAGTCATACAAAAAAGGCAATGAATTTACTTTTAGGAGCTTTATGTATTGTATTTTCTGAAGTAATACAAGTTGCTTATTATTATGTTTCAGATCAAAATATTTTAAGTATTGCCTATTCAGTTTTATTAGTTTTGGCATTTACTTTTTTCTATATTCAAACTAATTTGAGTTATGCTGAAAGTGAAGTTTATGAAGCAATGGAAGAACTTGAAGATTAAATATCTATTGAAAAGCCATAAACAGTTTTATTTTTTATTCTCTCTTAACTAAAAATTAATCTTTCTTCCCAATTAATATTCTATATCTTAACTTGATTTTCTTTAAGTTCCCTGTATGGTTTAATAAATTCTTATATAGCTTGATTGCTCAATAAAGTATCTGATATTTTATATTCATATTTCTTCTATTATAGTTAGTAGATGTATTTCTTGTCTAATATAAAAGGGAGACAGATTAAAATAGTAAACACAAAATATTTATAATTCATTTTAATAAGTTGTGTTTGCATTAAAATTATCTTTGTTGTTTATTACATTTGCACAAAAGTTTAACTATAAATGTTTTTACAGCGATTTAAGAAAAATTCTATCCGAAATTATATTAACAAGATATTAAATTCAAGAAATATGCCTGTTAGTGATAATAAAATTGAATCGGTAGGAGTTATTTTAAATCATGACGAATTTAACGAGCATGAGGATATAAGACTATTTTTGAAAGGCATTGGCATAATGGAAAACAAGATTAAGTTCATTACTTTTGTAACTGAAAAAAAATTAGCGCCAAACACTTGGGATTCTTACTTTTCCCCTAAAGATTTTGGTTGGAATGGAAAAATAAAGAATATTGAATTGCAGGAGTTTATCGACATCAAGTTTGATGCCTTGATTAGTTATTACAAAGAAGATAATTTAGAATTAAATGTTGCAACCGCATTGTCAAAAGCCAATTTTAAAATAGGAATTTCTAAAAATGATGAGCGTCTTAACGATTTTATTATTGATGTAAAACCCGATGAGATAATTATTTTTAAACAGGAATTATTAAAATACTTAAAAGTACTTAACAAGATATAAATGATTACATTAGTAGGAACAGGAGTAGCACTTGTAACACCATTTAATACTGACTTAAGTGTAGATTATATTGCTTTATCAAATATTGTAAACTATAACATAGAGAATGGTACAAATTATTTGGTGATTTGTGGTACAACAGGAGAAAGTGTAACGATTACAACCCAAGAAAAAAAAGAAGTAATTGATGTAATTAAAAAAACAAACGATGGAAGGCTGCCATTGGTTTTAGGCATTGGAGGAAATAATACAGCCGAGGTAATAAAAGAAATTAAGACTACAGATTTTAGTGGTATTGCAGCTATTTTATCAGTTTCGCCATATTACAGTAAACCAACACAAGAAGGAATTTATCAGCATTTTAAGGCTATTGCGGAAGTTTCACCAATTCCAATTATTTTATATAATGTTCCTGGTCGGACTTCGGCTAATATGTTGCCAAAAACAACTTTACGTCTCGCTAACGATTTTAATAATATTATAGCAGTTAAAGAGGCTGGAAATAACCTTGCACAGTATTTACAGTTATTAAAAAACAAGCCTGAAGATTTTCTAATTATTTCCGGTGATGACGATTTAGCGCTTGGTGTTGTTTTAGCTGGTGGATCAGGAGTAATTTCGGTAATTGGGCAAGCATTCCCAAAAGAATTCTCAAAAATGATTCGTTTAGGATTAGATGGTAATGCAAGAGAAGCCTATAAATTACATTTCAAACTTATGGATGTGACCAGCTATATATTTTCAGAAAATAATCCAGCTGGAATTAAAGCAGTATTACAACAATTAAATTTATGCATGGACACAGTAAGGTTACCGTTAGTAGTCGCTTCTGATGAATTAAAAACAAAAATCAAAGCTTTAGTTGAAGCATTTTAATTTTCAGAAAGTTAAATATTGCTTAAACCTTTTTTTAAAGAAAAATATCGTTTTTAAAATACGTTATAATTGTTTACTTTTGCAACCTGCTTAAAATATATGAAAAAAATCATTTATACATTAATTATAATTATTGCATTTAGCTCTTGCAATGAATATCAAAAGGCTTTAAAATCTACTGATATTGGTACGAAATTTAAATTAGGATTAGAATTGTATGATGCTGAAAAATGGAGTAAAGCTAATCGTTTATTTGTACAAATTGTACCAAAATACAGAGGAAAACCTCAAGCTCAAAAATTAATGTATATGTATTCCATGACATTTTATAAAATGAGAGACTATTATACAGCCAATTATCAATTTGAACGTTTTGTGAGTTCATATCCTGATAGCGAAAAAGCAGAAGAATCCGCTTTTCTGGGAGCAAAAAGCTATTACCAATTGTCTCCTGCATATACAAAAGAACAAAAAGAAACTATTGAAGCTATTGAAAAACTTCAGGAGTTTATTAATAGGTTTCCAGAATCTCAATATTTGAGCGAAGCTAATATATTGGTAAAAGAACTTGAATATAAATTGGAAATTAAAGCATATAGTATAGCTGAACAATATAATCGCATTCAAGATTTTCAAGCTTCTATAAAGTCATTCGATAACTTTATTTTAGATTTTCCAGGAACAACATTAAGGGAGAAAGCGATGTTTTACAGGTTAGATTCAGCATATAAATTAGCTGTAAATAGTGTGCCTTGGAAAAAAGAAGAACGTTTAAAAACCGCAATTACATATTTTAATTCATATAATAGAGCTTATGTAAATTCTGAACATAATGAAGAAGCAAATAAAATGCACGAAGAGTTAAATGGATTATTAAAAGAATACAATACAAAAAGTTAATAAAATATAACGATGGATTTAAAAAAGGTTAAAGCACCAGTTACTACTAAAACTTATGATAGAAATATTATCGAGAAGCCTACTGAAAATATTTATGAAGCCATTTCAGTAATCTCGCGAAGAGCGGAACAAATCAACACTGAAATAAGAAAAGAACTTTTAGACAAGCTAGAAGAGTTTGCTACTTTTAATGATAGTCTTGAGGAAATTTTTGAAAATAAAGAGCAAATAGAAGTCTCTAAATTTTATGAGAAGTTACCAAAACCTCACGCATTAGCTGTTCAAGAATGGTTAAACGGAAATATTTACTTTAGAAATACTGAAGAAGAAGAAGAAGAAGAAGAAGAAGAAGATACTCAAGAATAATTAGTGATGTCTATTTTAAAAGACAAAAACGTACTATTAGGCATTACAGCTGGTATTGCAGCTTATAAAAGTGCTTCATTAGTACGTTTATTTGTTAAAGTTGGTGCTAACGTAAAAGTTATTATGACACCAGCTTCTAAAGATTTTGTAACACCTTTAACATTATCTACTTTATCAAAAAATCCTGTTTTGTCATCGTTTACCGATGAAGAAGACGAAAATGCGGTTTGGAATAATCATGTTGAATTAGGACTTTGGGCAAACTTATTTTTAATAGCTCCGGCAACAGCTAATTCATTATCTAAAATGGCTTCAGGTAATAGCGATAATTTGCTTCTTGCAACCTACCTTTCTGCAAAATGTCCGGTTTATTTTGCTCCTGCTATGGATTTGGATATGTACAAGCATCAATCTACAATTAATTCATTTGAAATTTTAAAAGGCTTTGGCAATATCATAATTCCAGCTGTTAGTGGCGAATTGGCAAGTGGGTTAGTAGGTGAAGGTCGAATGGCAGAACCCGAAGATATTTTAACGTTTATCGAAAAAGATATTTTGCAAAGCCTACCACTTAATGGGAAACAAGTTTTAATTACTGCAGGACCAACTTATGAAGCTATAGACCCTGTTCGTTTTATCGGTAATCATTCCAGTGGTAAAATGGGTTTTGAAATCGCAAATGCGGCAGCAAACCTTGGAGCCAAAGTTGTTATAATTTCTGGTCCAACACACGAAAAAGCTGAGCATAGTTTAATAACCGTTATTCCTGTGCAAAGTGCCAGTGATATGTATGATGCCGTTCATAACCATTTTAATGAATCAGATATTGCTATTCTTTCGGCAGCAGTTGCGGATTATAAGCCAAAAAAGGTTTCAAGCAGAAAAATAAAAAAGAAAGATTCTACGTTACAGTTAGAGTTAGAAAAAACTAAAGATATATTAGAGTCTTTAGGAAAAATAAAACAAAATAAATTACTTGTAGGTTTTGCTTTAGAAACTAACGACGAACTAGAAAATGCAATTAAAAAACTAAAATCTAAAAATTTAGATTTAATTGTATTAAATTCGTTAAATGATAAAGGTGCTGGTTTTGGTGTAACTACTAATAAGGTAACCATTATTAATAAAAACGAGACTATTACTAATTATTCGTTAAAATCTAAAACGGAAGTGGCAAAAGATATAATGAATGAAATTTTAAAACTATTGGATGCGTAATTTTTTATTTTTATTTTCTTTTTTATTTTCTTTTACAGCGTTTTCACAAGAATTGAATTGTATAGTTGTTGTAAATGCTGAACAAACTGGTAACGAAAATGTACAAGTATTCAAAACATTAGAAACTCAATTAAACGAATTTGTAAATAATACCAATTGGACTAACAAAACTTTTGCTCCTCAAGAGCGCATTAATTGTAGTATGGTAATTATTATTAATAATTATAATGGCGATACATTTAGAGCATCAATTCAAGTACAATCATCAAGACCAATTTTTAATTCTTCATACAGTTCGCCTGTCTATAATTTTAACGATAGAGATTTTACTTTTAAATATTTAGAATTTCAAAATCTAAATTATAATGCTAATCAGTTTGAATCTAATTTAGTTTCGGTTTTAGCATTTCATATTTATATGATTTTAGGAATAGATGCAGATACATTTTCTCTAAGAGGTGGCGAAGACTATTTCGTGCAAGCAAGGACAATAGTAGGTTATTCACAACAAGATATTCCAACAGGTTGGGAGCCACCAAAAGGTGGAGATCAAACAAGAAGTGCATTAATAGATAATATTATGTCACCAACCTATAAAGAATACAGAAGTACTTTATATAACTATCACAGAAATGGTTTGGACAAAATGAGCGAGAATCCAAAAAAAGGAAAAGAAAGTATTTCAAAATCTTTGATGGATTTGCAGGTAATGAACAATCGTCGTGCAAATTCGTTTATACTACGTACGTTTTTTGATGCTAAAGCGGAAGAAATTGAAAGTATTTATAGCGATGGTCCAAGTGTAAATATAACCGACCTTGTTACTGCATTAACCAGAATTGCTCCGACACATGCCTCTAAATGGAGGAATATTAATTTTTAGTACCTTAACGATTATTTTTTCGAACACTCAAACTGAAGACAGCGGACTGAGCATTGAGGACAGCAAACTGAACACTAATACATGATTACATCACTTTTTATAAAAAATTATGCTTTAATTGATCATCTTCAGGTTAATTTTAGTAATGGACTTACTATTATTACTGGAGAAACTGGAGCAGGAAAATCAATTCTTTTAGGCGGTTTATCTTTAATTTTAGGAAAACGTGCGGATGTGTCTCATATAAACGATGCATCAAAAAAGTGTATTATAGAAGCTACTTTCGATATAGCTAATTATAATCTAAAAGCAATGTTTAATGCCGAAGATTTAGATTACGAATCAGAAACAATTATTAGAAGAGAAATTCTTCCTTCAGGAAAATCAAGAGCTTTTGTAAACGACTCACCAGTAAACCTAAATACCTTAACAATTTTAGGAAAACATTTAATAGATATTCATTCACAGCATCAAACATTAGAACTTACAAACAACGATTTTCAATTTCAAATCATAGATGCTTTAGCTAACAACCAATCAAGCTTAAGGGAATATAAGCAAAAACTAAAAGAGTATAAAGAAACAAAAGTAAAACTCGAAAAGTTAAATAATATAAAAGCTGAAGCTATAAAAGAACACGATTATAATACTTTTTTGTTAAAGGAACTAGAGGAAGCTAATTTGGTTATTGGGGAATTAGAATCACTTGAAATAGAATATGAAACTTTGAGTAATGTTGAAGAGATTAAGGAAGGATTAACGCTTTCCAATCAATTATTAAGCGATGAGCAAGTAGGTGTATTAACCACCTTAGCAACACTTAAAAGCAGCTTATATACACTATCAGAATTATCAGGAGTCTATAAAGAACTGTACAATAGAATAAACAGTACACTAATAGAATTAGATGACCTTTTCAGCGATTTAGAATCCGCTCAAGAAAAATTGGAGGTTAATCCAAATCGTTTAGAACAAGTAAACACAAAATTACAAGCTATCCATAATTTAATATTAAAGCATTCTGTAGCAGATATTGATGAATTAATCAACATTCAAATTACATTATCAAACAAGGTAGCTTTATCCGAAAACATTGATGAAGATATTGAGCTTAAACTGAAAGAGTTGAATACCATAAAAAAAGAACTTGATAATAGTTCAAAAATTATTCATGACCAAAGAGAAAAAGCCATACCACAACTTGTTTTTCAACTTGAAAATATATTAGCAGATCTCGGAATGGAAAACGCAAAGTTTGATATTTCGGTAAAACTCGAAAACGAATATTTAAGTAATGGAAAAGATAGTTTGTTGTTTTTGTTTATGGCAAATAAAGGAGGCGAATTTAAACCCCTCAAAAAAGCGGTCTCAGGAGGAGAATTATCCAGAATAATGTTAGCAATAAAATCTATCTTGTCAAAGTATATACAGTTACCATCAATAATGTTTGATGAGATTGACTCGGGAATTTCCGGAGAGATT
Source organism: Flavobacteriaceae bacterium PRS1 (assembly GCA_003709165.1). Classification (GTDB taxonomy): domain Bacteria; phylum Bacteroidota; class Bacteroidia; order Flavobacteriales; family Flavobacteriaceae; genus PRS1. The sequence goes on along the minus strand of RDRZ01000013.1, from coordinate 17,433 downwards.
TCTAATAAAATGGCAACTATCATGCTTCAGATGAGTAAGACGCTTCAGGTGTTTACAATTACTCACATCCCACAAATTGCTGCCAAAGGCGATTCACATTTTAAAGTCTATAAAGAAGATATAAATAACAAAACAACAACCCATTTACAAAAATTAAATAATGATGAACGTATTGTTGAAATTGCACAAATGTTGGGTGGAGAAAAAATGTCGGGTTCCGCAATTGCACATGCAAAACAATTATTGAATTAATATTCTTCCTCAATATTTTCGAGTTTCATTTAAAATTTTTAAAAGCAATTTTCTGATTTTTTACTGCAAACTGAATACTCTTCATTCACATTTTTAACTTTATTAAATTGATATAAGTTATTTTTTTAACCACAATTTTGATTACATCCTTTTAATTTAGTATTCTACTGATTGTCAATTATATAAAAACAAGTCTTTTGTCTTATTTCTATGAGCGTAGCGGTCTTATATCTTTTGTCAGACAACACTAAAAAGTACTATCTTTACAGCTTTAATCAACTCAACAACCAAACAACAAAACATGTCATATAATTTATTAAAAGGAAAAAAGGGAATCATATTTGGAGCCTTAGATGAAAGATCTATAGCATGGAAAACTGCAGAACGTGTACACGAAGAAGGTGGAGAATTTGTATTAACTAATGCTCCAATTGCTATGCGAATGGGTACAATAAATCAATTGGCAGAGAAAACGGGATCTCAAATTATTCCAGCTGATGCAACATCTGTTGAAGATTTAGAAAACTTAGTAGAAAAATCTATGGAGATTTTAGGTGGGAAATTAGATTTTGTTCTGCATTCTATTGGAATGTCCATAAATGTTAGAAAAGGAAGGCATTATACAGATCAAAAATACGATTGGACACAAAAAGGAACAGACGTTTCTGCAATGTCTTTTCATAAAGTAATGCAAACCTTGTATAAAGCAGATGCCATGAACGAATGGGGAAGCATAGTAGCTTTAACTTATATGGCAGCACAACGTGTATTTCCAGATTATAACGATATGGCAGACAATAAAGCATATCTGGAAAGTATAGCGCGTAGTTTTGGCTATTTCTTCGGGAAAGATAAAAAAGTACGAGTAAATACAATTTCACAATCGCCTACACCAACTACTGCTGGAAGTGGTGTAAAAGGATTTGACGGGTTTTTCTCTTATGCAGATGAAATGTCACCACTAGGTAATGCTACTGCGTTAGAATGTGCAGATTATACAATTACACTTTTTTCAGATTTAACAAAAATGGTGACTTTACAAAACCTCTTTCATGATGGAGGATTCTCAAATATGGGAGTAAGTGCTAAAATTATGGAAGCTTTTATGAAAGAATAAAAGCATTTAATACTTTTTTGAATAATTATACTTGTTAACGTTTTAGCAAGGTTTTTTTTATACAATAATTACTGATTCTTTCTAAAAATTATGATTTATTTAATTTATTAATTAAGATTTTAAATATTCAATAAATATTTATGGATTAACATATTATATTAAAAAAATGTGCTAAATTCACAATCTATTAATTTTTAATCCAATAACTAAAAATAATTTTATTATGAAAAAAAATACTTTATTACTTATTCTTACAATTGTTAGTGTTTTTGATGCTTATGCACAATTTCCAGAAGGTTTTGAAACTTCAGTACCACCAACTGGTTGGGCTACTTTTATAGGTACAAATGGCGAAGGAACAGTTTGGAATTGGGAACAATCTACTACATTTGCAAGTGGAGCTGCTTCAGCTTTTGTTAGATACGAAAATGTAGCTACTGGAGCCGAAGATTGGCTTGTTACTCCTCAATTTACACCAACAGCTGCAACTAATATTTTAAGCTTTCAACAAAGTCAAGCTTTTACTAATGATTGGGGTACTACATATACAGTAAGAGTTTCAATAGTATCTCAAACTACACACGGAGATTTTACTATCATTGACACACAAACAGAACTAGATTTTGGAATTTCTTTTGCATCTCATTTTGTAGATTTAAGTGCTTATGATGGTATGCCAATTTACGTTGCCTTTGTAATGTCACAAGATGATGGAGATAATTGGTATATAGACGATGTAGATTTAATTTCTAATGCAACAGCACCTGGTTGTTCGGCGACACCTATTCCTACGGATTTAGCAACTAATGTGCTTATTCCAGGTGGAAGTTTAACACTTTCTTGGGATGCGCCAACAACAGGAGATCCAGCCACAGATTATGAGTTCTTTTTTGGTACAGTTTCGGGATCATTATCGTCACTTGCTACAGTTTCAACTCCAACAATAGATTTAATTAATTTAGTCTTTTCAACCACATACTATTGGATGGTAGTACCAGGCAATGTTGGAGGGGCAGCTACTGGTTGTGCAGAATGGAGTTTTACAACAGAAGCTGCACCACCACCACCAGCAAATGATGATTGTTCTGGAGCAATTGTTTTAACTCCTGGTGCATTATTTGAAACTAATCCATTAACTGGTAATAATGTAAGTACAACAGATTCTGGTGAAACGGCTCCTGGATGTGCAAGTTATTCTGGTGGCGATTTATGGTATTCAGTAGTGGTTCCTCCAGACGGAAATATTACTTTAGAAACTGATTCTAATCCAACAGGAAGTGGTGGTGATTCTGGAGCAGCTGCATATTCAGGTTCGTGTGGATCATTAGTATTAATTAGTTGTAATGATGATGGTGGTAATGGACTTTATTCTCAAGTAGTTATTACAAATGCGATGGGTCTTGCAGGACAAACAATCTATTTTAGAGTTTGGGATTATGCAAATAATGATACAATTAATTTTCAGGTTTCAGCTTATAGCGCAACTTTAGGTCTTGGAGATAATAAAATTGAAGGATTTAAATTATATCCAAATCCTGCTAATGATATATTAAACTTTAGTGCTCAACAAACAATAAATGATGTTAGAATTTACAGTTTGTTAGGTCAAGAAGTAATGAGAATTCAACCTAATACTATTAAATCTCAAGTAGATATCTCAAATTTATCAACAGGTATGTATGTAGTTAAAGTACAAGTTGGAGATAAGATAGGAAGTTATAGAATTATTAAACAATAAATTAAATTACATATTGTTTTTTCAAAAGCCATCTCCCGATAGTTATCGGGATTGATGGCTTTTGTATTTTGTTTATTCAACAAGAACTCCTTGATGTGGAACATCGAGGTTTCCATTAAAATTGTCATTCCCGTGAAAACGGGAATCTAAAATAAAGAATTTTGATTTTTGTATTAAATTGAAACTAGCAAATACATCTATGTTATGCCTTGAGAATAGTTGGTTTCACGAAATTCTTTATTTACCTTTGCAATATATGCTAGCAAAAGAAATTTCTTTTATTATTCCTGTTTTTAACAGACCAGATGAAGTTAAAGAACTTCTTGATAGCTTTATTAATTTAGAAGGAGAAAAAGATTTTGAAATCGTAATTATTGAAGATGGTTCTACCTTGACTTCTAAAGATATAATTGATGGTTTTAGTAATAACTTAAACATATCATATTATTTTAAAGAAAATTCAGGCCCAGGAGATTCTAGAAACTACGGAATGAAACTTGCAAAAGGAACTTACTTTATAATTTTAGATTCCGATTGTATATTACCTAAAAACTATCTTAATGAAGTTCTTAAAAGTTTAAATAAAAACTATGTAGACTGTTTTGGAGGTCCAGATGCTGCACACAACTCTTTTACTAATTTACAAAAAGCTATTAATTTCTCTATGACTTCTTTTATAACAACCGGCGGAATTAGAGGGAATAGAGCAAGTGTAAATAAGTTTCAGCCAAGAAGTTTTAATATGGGAATTTCTAAAGTAGCATTTGAAGCAACTGGCGGATTTGGTAGAATTCATCCTGGAGAAGACCCGGATTTATCGATAAGACTTTGCAAGTTAAATTTTAATACCAAACTCATACCAGAAGCTTTTGTGTATCATAAACGAAGAATCTCTTGGGCAAAATTTTATAGCCAAGTTTATAAGTTTGGATTGACAAGATCAATATTGAATACATGGCATCCAGAAACAAAAAAACTCACCTATTGGTTTCCGACAATATTTTCCATTGGTTTATTGGCTTCTTTTGTTTTATTTTTTTTAGGAATAGAATTGCCATTAAAGAGTTTTGGTATATATTTAGTATTAAGTTTTGTTGTTGCACTTATAAACACAAAAAATATAATAGTGCCCTTTTTGGCAATTATTGCAATTATAATACAGTTTTTCGGTTATGGTTACGGATTTTTAAAATCTACTTTAATTTTAAAATTGTCAAATAAAAGTGCAGAACAATTGTTTCCTAATTTATTTTTCAGAGTAAACCAAAATGAGATTTAAAACTAAAATAACGTTATTTTTCAGTAGTAAAAAAGTAAATGTTTTTGTTCTTTTTCTGGTGTTGGCTTTGTTGTTTTCAGTGTTGACAAAACTATCTAAAGATTATACCCAAACCGTAGTTTTTAATATAGAAAAAGTAAATATTCCTGTAGATAAGCTTATTGTAAATGATTCATCACATTTGTTAAATATTACACTTACTACTTATGGTTTTAAATTAATAAAGTACTATTTGGCAAGACCTTCAATAGTCGTTGATTTTCAAAAATTAGAAAAGAATAAAACACATTATTTTTGGACAGAAAAAAAAGAATTTTCAACTATAGTTTCTCAATTCGAACCAAATGTAAAAATTGTTAGTATTAACCCAGACACAATTGCATTTAGGTACGATGTTAATAATGTTAAAAAAATACCTGTTATTTTAGATGCTGATATAACTTTTTCTGTTGGATTCGATGTAATTAATGATTATGTTATTAAGCCAGATTCGATTAAAGTTATTGGCCCTAAAGTACTAACAGATTCGATTTCAGAAATTTTCACAAAGCGATTAAAAATGGAAGATGTAAATGCTGATGTATTAATTTCGGTTGAATTAAATCTAACTAATTCTTCCGAAGGTTTAAAGTTTACTCATAGCCAAGTGCAAATAAGTGCGGTTGTTGAGCGATTTACAGAAGGCACGATTAATGTGCCTATCAATATAATTAATATTCCAGAAGGAATAAAATTAAAATATTATCCGAAAGAAGTTTCAGTAGTATATTATACTAGTTTAAGCAACTTTAAAACAATATCAACAAGTAGTTTTATTGTTGAGGTTGATTATAACTCTTTAAATGCTCAAGATACTTATCTCATTCCGAAGATTGTGCAACAACCAGATAAGGTAAAGAATGTAAGACTGAATGAAAAACGTATAGAATTTATTTTATTGCAATGATTATAGTAGGTTTAACAGGAGGAATAGGAAGTGGTAAAACTACAGTTGCCAATATGTTTATTGAGCTTGGCATACCAATTTATATTGCAGATGTGGAAGCAAAGAAATTGATGAAAAGCTCTAAAGTTATTAAAAGAGAACTCATTCAACTTTTTGGAACGAATGCTTATAGCTATGGTAAAATAAACAAAGCGTTTCTTGCCGATAAGATATTTAATGATAAAGATTTGTTAGTAGAGATGAATGCTGTTATTCATCCAAAAGTTAAAACGCATTTTAAAAAATGGATTAAGATCCAAAGGTCACTTTATGTTATTTATGAAGCGGCTATTTTATTTGAAAATGGTGGTTACAAAGAATGCAATTATATAATTACTGTAACAGCTCCTGAAACAGTTAGGATTCAAAGAATATTACAGCGAGATAACTCAACAAAACAAAGTGTAAGAGCGATTATGGTTAACCAATGGAACGATGCCAAAAAAGTAAAATTATCTCATTTTGTAATTGAGAATAAAGAGTTGTCTCAAACGGCTAAACAGGTGAAAAATATTCATCAAAAGATACTTGAAAAACTAACATGAATCCCAAATTTTAACATTTGTGTTAAGGTAAGGTTAAATGCACTTCTTACTAAATGTTAAAATGTTAATTTTGACCGAATGAACAAAAGATTATTCATCTTATTGGTGTTATTAATGAGTTTGTCACTTATTGGTATCATTTTCATTCAGGCGTATTATATTAATAGTATAGTTAAAAACGAAGAGCAGCAATTTACCTTTAATGTAAAAAAAGCTTTGAGCTATGTTTCAAACGCTATTGAGGATAAAGAGTATCGTGATTATTTTCAAGAATTAGAAAAAGTAATTGCTGAAGGTAGACAGCCTGATACGACATCAATTAGGGGAATAACTGTTTATAGACAAGATGATGATGCGAATGAATTAATTATTTACAGGAACAGAATTTTAGAAGAAAATTTTAGAATCCCTTCGTTCATTGACATAGGTTTAAATAGTGTTAGCATTAGTCGCATATTTAATAAAAGCGAAACAAATGTTTATAGCACTAATACGATAGATGGTAGTTTAAATTATGCACCTGAAAAGTCTTTTTTGAGAATTAGTAGAATGACTAAATTAGAAAAAGAAAATTTTGAATCACTTTATCGTGAGGATGCAAAAAGAACGCCAATACATAATCGTGTTAGAAAAACTCAGGTAGAGCAATTATTTAAAAAGAAATTGCTTCAAGATGATATTGATATTGATTTTGAATATGCTATATACGACAAAGATTTAGCAACCAAAATACAATCTGAAAATTTTGATTTTGAGTACGGTTCCACTTTTGGAATACCAATTTTTTTAGACTATAATGATCAAAGTGATTTTAAATTATATGTAAATTTCCCTGAACGGAGAAAATTTATATTGTCGTCTATAATTGGAATGACCTTGTTATCGATAATTTTTACAGTTATTATTATTATTGCTTATATAAGTGCTCTTTACCAATTAATAAAGCAGCGTCAGATTTCCCAAATCAAGACCGATTTTATCAATAATATGTCGCATGAATTTAAAACACCTATAGCAACTATAAATTTAGCGTTAGATGCTATTAGGAATCCTAAAATAATTCATGATGAAGATAAAGTGAAACGTTATCTTAAAATGATTAAGGAAGAAAATAAACGGATGCATGCACAAGTGGAAAATGTGCTTAGAATATCTAAACTTGAAAAAAAGGAACTTAACATAAGTAAGGAACGAGTTAACTTACACGACTTAATTTTGGATGCAATTACTCATATACAGCTTATTATTGAAAGTAAAGATGGTTATATAAAAACACATTTTAATGCATCAAAACATTCGGTGTTGGCTAACGAAACTTATTTTACCAATGTTATTGTAAACATATTAGATAATGCAGTTAAATATTCGGATAATGAACCAAAAATAGATATTTATACAGAGAGTATTGGAAAAAGCGTTATATTAAAAATAAAAGATCGAGGTAACGGAATGACAAAATCCGTTCAAAAGAAAGTGTTCGAGAAATTTTACAGAGAACACACAGGAAATATACATAATGTAAAAGGTCATGGTTTAGGACTTGCTTACGTTAAAAGAATTGTAGATGACCACCAAGGTTATGTAACCGTAGAAAGCGAAAAAGGAAAGGGTAGCACCTTTACAATAAAATTACCATTAATAACTTAATAAAATTATGGAAGATATAAATAAGAAAATACTTTTAGTCGAAGACGATCCAAATTTCGGAACCGTGTTAAAAGACTATTTAATGATGAACGATTACGATGTTGTTCATGCAAAAAATGGAATGGAAGGCTTTGAAAAATTCAAGAAGGACGATTACGATTTGTGTATTCTTGATGTCATGATGCCTTATAAAGACGGATTTACTTTGGCAAAAGAAATTCGCGAAAAGAATGCAGATGTGCCTATTATTTTCTTAACAGCAAAAGCCATGAAAGAAGATGTATTGAGAGGTTATAAAGTAGGAGCCGACGATTACTTAAACAAACCGTTTGACAGCGAGGTATTACTCATGAAAATAAAAGTAATAATAAATAGAAAATCTACTGATAGTGTTACCGACAGTAAACAATTTGAGTTTGAAATTGGGGACTTTCATCTAAATTCTAAATTACGTTTTTTAAAATATAAAGGAGATGCACCAGAAAAATTATCTCCAAAAGAAGGTGAGTTATTGCGTTTATTGGCTTTACACGAAAATGATTTGATGCCAAGAGAATTAGCTTTAACAAAAATATGGAGAGACGATAATTATTTTACATCTCGTAGTATGGATGTGTATATTGCAAAATTGCGTAAATATTTAAAAGTGGATCCAAATGTTGAAATTTTAAACATTCATGGTGAAGGTTTTAGATTGGTAGTTAACCAAAACGAATAGTAAATAAGTTTAAGTTAAGTAGTTAATTGAAAAAAATCCGGTATTTATGCTGGATTTTTTTGTTTTAGCACAGTTCCTTTGTTGTGATATCGTTATTATTTTCCATTCATTAATGGTTGTGGGAGCAATACCATAGAGTTTTCCTAATTGGTTCTTGGTATATTTTCCTGTACTAAGTTCGAATAAAATTTTTAATTTAAAAGGTTTGCTGTAACGTCTGGTTACTCTGTCATTTTTATACATATACTTGTTGTTTTGTGTATACATATTTCAGGACGGGTCAAAATGTTGCCTAACGGTTTTGTATATAAAAAGTTGCGTTTAGATAATTACAAGCTTTTCTGATAGTGTAAATGTATTAAAAAAGCGCAAGAATTAATCACTTGCTCTTAATAGCTATTTTTTTATATGCGTTGTTGTAGCTCGTTATTCATTCTTTTTCAAAGGCGAATGATGTTCGTGAACCATTTTCCACCCATTGTCCGTTTTTACGAATAATAGTGTGATTTGGTTATTAACAACAACAAGATCTTCTCCAAATTTTAAATGAAAATCAGAATGAAAGGTTAAATTGGCAACATCACCATAAACGGCAATTTGTAAATCTTTCGCATCGAACTTTATTACTTCGGTTACAGACCCAAAAACACTTCGTTCGTCAGCTTCGTTTGCTTCACCACCATTTCTTGGTTCACCATTTTTAAATTCGGTAAACTTTGAACTATTGACGCTCTCTACTTGGCTACATCCCCTTGATGAATCGCGTGGAACTTCACTCTTACTAATAAAAAATGCAAGAATTATTTAAAATAGTAATTTTGGGGTTTTTGGGTTCAAAATACTCTATAATATTGTAGCTTTATCTTCCTCTTTTCCCTTCTATCCACTGATACCATATACCCATCATGGATTTCATTTGTTGCTCAAGGTCTGTAGATTCAACAAGTTTTTCAATATCTTGTCTTGACTGTCGCGGAATATCAATATTGAGATCGTTGGCATATCTAAGAGTAACTGCTGCTACTATGGCCGAATTGTGCTTTAATGCCTGCAAGTTGACTTTATCATAAGTGTCAGATTCAGCATGATAATTTGGCGCATAATTTGCTGGCTCATGATTTGCAATGAGATTTCCAACTCCATGCATCATGAAATCAAAATTATCTGTTCCTACAAGAGGAATATCAATATTTGTAAACATTCCTAGATCCGTTAAAGAATCCATAATCTTGTTTGTAGCATCTAATACATCTGGGCGACCACCAGTAAAAAAACCAGTAATTGGGCCACTCCCAATATCTACTGACATTGCCATAACATGATTATCAAGCTGTGATTCATATTTTTCGGTGTAAGCCATGGATCCATACAATCCAAGTTCTTCACCATTCCAAAGAGCGAATCTAATTGTTCTCTTTGGTTTTATGTCCAGCTTTATCATTTGTCGGGCTATATCAATCATCATTGCAACATTACAACCATTATCGTTTGCACCCGTTCCAAGACCCCAAGAATCCAAATGTGCTCCAATTATAACTACTTCATCAGGTCGTTCAGAGCCTTTGATTTCTCCTATAACATTATAAGATTTGTAAGGACCGCCTTCTCTTATGTTTATTTTTACCAAAAGAGACAGTGATTTATCATTACGTAATATTCTCAGGCAGCGCTTAGCATCTTCTCTGGCCATAACAACCATGGGTAAAGAATTCTCGAAGCTTCTTGATGCATTATGACGATAAAGCAGCCGCATGGGACGAGAAGACATATAAACCAATCCTTTTACACCTGCTTTATATGCTAAATCTTCTATCAGTACTGCATCGGCATATTCTTTAAAAAGACCGTCTATATCAAGTAATTCATCAGTTTCAACAAGCACAAAATTCCCTTTTGCATTCTCACCCAGTCTTGCAAAATCATCCATCGTACCATGACCACCATCTACAAGATTTCCTCTTAAACCCGTGCGGTGAGTTCCTTTAGAAAAGGTTAGGGCTACAACTCTTGGATCAAATTCTGCAGCACCGCTAATTTTGGCGGACGACTCATTTTCAAGCCAAAGGCCCGGCATCGTAAAGGCCTCTTTGCTAACGCTAACTCCTGCCTTTTGAAATTTTTCTAATCCCCAGTCTATGGACAGAATATTAGCTATAGACCCTGTTGGCCGACCACCGATAATATCACAAAGTTCTTTTAAATCTTCTTCTATTGGAGTATCACCCAACAACCCTTTTACCAATTTATCTATCTCACCATCTTTAATACTTTGTGCAATTGCACCAAAGGTTTCCATTACTTCTTGTTTTGCTTTTGGAAACTCATCATTTACTAAATCAATTTTAACTTCTTCTACTTCTACTTTTTGTTCTTGTTGTTTGCATCCTGTGATTATAATTCCAAAAATTATAATCAATGCTAATGTCAATTTTGTCTTCATAATTTTATATTTAATTGGTTGTTAGTGTTCAGTAAATTATGAATTTTTAATAGAAGTACTATTTCTAATTTTAAGTTAACTGTTTGGGGAATGTGTTACAACTCATCATATCACAACAAATATAGATTTTTAATTATGTTTTAAATTTATTTTTAAGTTTCTCAATAATTGTAGTAGAATCCGTTGTGTGGTCAAACCATAAAATACTTTTATCTTTTTTAAACCAGGTGAGTTGACGTTTGGCAAAACGTCGCGTATTTTTTTTAGTTTCAGAAATTGCAAGATCTAAAGTCCATTCTCCATTTAAATGTTTAAACAACTCTTTGTAACCAACAGTATTTAAGGCGTTAAAATGCTGTTTAGTTTTTAAGCCTTTTACTTCGTTTAATAAACCATTGTGCAACAGTATATCGACGCGTTTATTAATTCTGTTATAGATAGTTTCTCTATCTGCTGTTAAGCCAATTGTAATTACATTGAAATTTCGTTTCACTTTTTCTTTGTTCAAGAATGAAGAATATGTTTTTCCTGTGCCTATGCAAATTTCTAAAGCTCTTATAACACGATGTGGATTATCGATTGCGATTTTGTTATAAGAGTCTATATCCAATTCTTTTAGTTGATTTTGTAAAGAATGTAAACCTTCAGTTTTAAGTCTTTTGTTCAAACCTTCTCTGACGGAAGCATCTATTTCAGGAAAATAATCAAGCCCTTTAGTAACAGCATCTATATAAAGTCCGGAGCCACCAGCCATAACAACGACATTATGTGTTTTAAATAGTGAATCTAAACGTTGAATAACCTCTTTTTCAAAAGCACCAACATTGTAATTGTCTTCTATAGATTTATGATGAATAAAATGATGTTTTATTTGCGATAATTCTTCCGAAGAAGGAACAGCAGTACCAATCTTCATTTCTTTGTAGAACTGACGTGAATCTGCCGAAATAATTTCGGTCTTAAAATATTTTGCCAATTTAATGCTTAATGCAGTTTTACCAATGGCAGTTGGGCCGACTATTGAAATAAGGTATTTAATCTTCATTTAATAGATGTCCACATTTATAACAAAACTCGGCTTTGTCTCTATGCTTACCAGTAGAACAATTTGGACATGATTGTGTGTTGGTTTGAACATTTTTCATGCTATCTTTAACTAGTTCTGAAGTAATAATTCCTGTTGGTATTACAATAATAGCATAACCTAAAATCATAACCAAGGATGCAATAAGTTGCCCAAAAGGAGTAACAGGAGCAATATCACCATAACCAACTGTGGTTAGTGTTACAATTGCCCAATAAACACTTTCAGGAATACTGGTAAAACCACTGGAATCGTCTTCAATTAAATACATAATTGTTCCTAATATGGTACAAAGGATTAGTATGAAAGAGAGGAAAACAAAAATTCTTGCTTTACTTGCTTTTAAAGCAACTATTAAGTTATTAGATTCTCCAATAAACTGTACTAATTTTAAAATACGAAATATTCGCATTAATCGTAAAGCTCTTAAAGCAACTAAAGAATGAGAGCCTACAAATATTAAAGACAGGTATTTTGGTAATGTAGCTAATAAATCTATAATACCATAAAAACTTGTAATGTATTTAAGCGGTTTTTTTACTGCTATTATCCTGCATATATACTCAATACTAAACAAGATTGTAATAATCCATTCTGAAATATTAAGAAACCTGTGATACTTTTCGTCAATACTTCTTACACTTTCTAACATCACTAAAACAATACTTGCTATAATAACGATAAGAAGAATTACATCAAACAATTTTCCAATTGGTGTGTCTGCTTCATAAATAATTTCATGAAGTTTTGTTTTCCAGTTTTTATGTGATTTTTGGTTATTCATAAAATCAAAAGTAATAAAAGATTAGTTATTTCTTTTTTAAAACTATTAGCGTTTTAGTTTGAACATCTACAATTTTGCTCATAAACTCTTTTATATAGCTATAATATTTAGCACTATATGAAGACTCCTTAAAATTAATTTTGAAAAATATAGTCAATTTATCACCTGTAATTTTAGTAGCAAAAATAAACTCACCTGTATTATTTGGGAGTTTCATATTCATGTCTTTTGGTGTTTCTATAATTTCATATAACCCATTTAAATATATTTCAATAGAATATAAGTAGGAATCTTTATATCCGAAATCAATAGGATAGGTTCTTTGTTGTAACTGAAATGGGTTTTTTGTAAAAAATTTAAAGATGAATGGGTCAAAATATATAATACCATCAATTATATTTAAGTCACTAATCTCAATTTCAAAATATTCTTGAAATTTATCATCATTTTTATTATTACTTTTTACAGTATGTTCGATGACATCTATATATTCATATTCATTTTCAAAATCTTCTAAATATTTTGTAGGATTTGAAAAATATGCTTTCCTTTCAAGTAATGCATGATATCCTGTAGATCTTGAATTTATTTTACCAATAATTGCACCTTCTTTTACTAATGTTAAATTTATTTGCTGTTGGATTATGGAATATTTATTTATTTTAATATCAATCCACCGACTACCATTTTTAAAATCTAATAACCTTCCATAATCATTTAAACACTTAAAAGGGATTTCACCAAAACTTAAATACTTATCAGTTGCGTCCAATAGATATAGTTTTCCATTAATATTTGCTTCAACTATTAAATAATTGAAATCTGCAATTACTGGATGAAGTTTGGTTGGTAATCCGTTCTTTCGAGTTGATAATAAAACCGCATTTACATTTACACCATTTTCTTTAAGAAGATTATGCAATAAAATATTTATTTCGGAAGCTTTACCTGATTTATTTTTTATTAAGTTTTTAATAGAAACATCTTTAAAAAGACTATCCTCATTATTCCAGGTGTAAGAGTTTTGAATAAATTCATAGATTGCTTTAGCTTTTTTAAATTGATTAGTTTCATTTCTAATATTACTATCTAATAAGTCTTTTGTTAACGATAGTTTGTTTAGTTGTTTTCCAATGTTTTGGTTAGTTTTAAGTTCTTTATCTACTGTTTTCCATGTTTTGGTAAAGCTTTTAACCACTCCGTCAAATCCCTTATATACCTTTAGTTCATACTTTATTTTTGACAAATAATTATTTTTTGTAGTGATGTAATCTTCTTCAATAAATGCAGGAATATCTTTCATTGCATATATTGAGTTTACACAATTTGCTATAAATCCATTAAATGCAATAAGACAATTGCGTTTTAGTTCATGTTTTCTTTCGGATAACTTTAAAGAACCAACGAGTTTAATGTTATAATCATAATTTTCTGGAATACTAGTTTCATATCGACTATACAATTTGGGTATTCTTTCTTGAAAAATCCAGTCTTTAAAATTATATATAAATGGGGATTCCAAAGTATAACTGTAAGTAATTATAGAACCGTCTTGAATATTTGGTAGTGTAAATTTAATTATCGTAAAATTTTCATCATATATATCTTCAAAAATTTCACTTTTTTTAAGCATAGTTTTTACAGTATTACCTTCAACAAGGTTGTAGGTAGTAGCGAATATGTCTTTTATTTTTTCTTTTCTTTTTTTACTATCACTATTAAATAAATATACTTCTATAGTGGCATTATCAGCTCCCTTTTTGTTTAAAATTTTGATCTTTCTTTTTATTTTAGTTACAAGTTGAAAAGAATTCTTATCAATATAGCTATTCCCATATTCATAGATTACTAAAGCATTTGCAGTAGAGTCTTGCAGATATTTGGTCGCTTCCAAATCACCTATTGAAACTTTAAAAGAAGTAGAATCAAAATTTGTTTGAGCGCATATTCTTATAACAACAATTTGTAGTAGAAGTAGGATTAAGTATTTTTTCATTATAATCTTACAATTTTAAGTTTTTTATTTCGTCTTAAATAACTTTGAATAATATGTTGAGTATCTCCATTGTGTTCCATAACTGTAATAATTGATTGTAACACATCTATATTATTAATCTGGTAATTGAGATTGTAAAACCCAAAACCTTTATAAACTCCATTTTCAATGAGTATGGCACTGCGTTCATCAATGGCTCTGCCATGATCTACAATAACCATACTATGCTTGGCGAAATTATGTTTGTCAATAATTTTAGTGACACGTTTATTATAATCAATAGGACTTTCCTTTTTAATACAAGCACCAAAACATTGTTTTATGGTGTAATTAAAACAGTTCCTTTTAGTTTTATATAAGCCATTTAGTTTTTGACAAAGTTGCTGTTCATCAGTTATTCTGGTTATAAAACTTTTTGCACTTTGAAAATTAGAAAATGTAGTTATAGGTGTTTCTTTTCCGTTTACCTGATTTATTTTTAAATTTATATAACCATTTGTATCAGTGAAACAGTATAATCCATGAGAAAAAATGCTACGCTTCAAGGCACGATTAAAAATGGGTTTGTTACGTTTTATTTCTTCACTTTCTTTTAATAAAGCTATGAGTTCGCTTCCAGTATCTTCAAAAGTAACTGTTGCTACTTGTAATTGTATTTTTTTAGATTTAATATTTGTACTCGTAAAATGCTGATTTACACGTTTTTTAATATTCTTACTCTTACCAATATATATGATTTCCCCATCTGCTTTATGTATGTAATACACTCCAGTAATAGATGGGAGTTGCTCAACTATTTCGGATAATCTTGGCTCAATCTGTGATTTAGTTTCTAATTTAATGGACTCTTTAATAATTTTTTTAGTGACATCTTTGGCAAGTAATAACTTAAAAAGTTTTACAGTAGCCATTGCATCTCCAGCAGCACGATGCCTACTACTTACCGGGATAGCTAGAGATTTTGTGAGTTTTCCCAAACTGTAGGACGACAAGCCTGGTATTAGGGTTTTGGCAAGTTCTACTGTACAAAGTGTTTCACGCTTATATTCAAAGCCTAGGCGTTTAAATTCTGTTTTTAAAATCCGATTGTCAAATTGAGCATTATGAGCGACTATAATACAATTTTCAGTAATTTCAATAATACGTTTTGCAACTTCATAAAATTTTGGAGCATTTCGAAGCATATTACTGTTAATCCCAGTCAGGTTAACAACAAATGATTGAATTTCTTTTTCAGGATTTATCAAACTTATAAATTGATCTGTAATGTTATGGCCATCAAATTTATAAACTGCAATTTCGGTGATACCTTCTTCATTGTACTTTCCACCTGTGGTTTCTATGTCTAATATTGCGTAAATGAGTTGTAGAGTTTATGAGTTGTTGAGTTATTTTCTTTTCCTAAGAATTTACTAACATATATTTTGAACACTGAACACTGCCTGTCCGTCCGAAGTGAAACGGAGGCGAAAACACTGAACACTGAATACTGTTAACTATAATTTCTTGCTCCAAATATACTACTTCCGACACGAATCATAGTGCTTCCACAATCGATTGCTAATAAATAATCGTCACTCATTCCCATGGAAATAGTATGCAGTTGGTAGTCCCGATAGTTATCGGGAGCAGTCTTCAGTTGTTTTAATTCTTCAAAAGTATTCTTTAATAGTAAAAACTCTTTCTTAACCTGATTTTGATTGTTTGTAAAAGTAGCCATTCCCATAAGTCCTATAACTTTTATATGTTTTAATTCTGAAAATTCTTCAGAATGTAAAATGCTTGAAGCTTCGTTTCCAGTCATTCCGAATTTAGAATCTTCTGAAGCAATTTTTATTTGTAATAAGCAATTAATGATTCTATTGTGTTTTTGTGCTTGTTTATTGATTTCTGAAAGCAATTTAAAACTATCAACGCCATGAATTAAATTCACAAAATGAGCCATATACTTCACTTTATTGCGCTGCACATGACCAATCATGTGCCATTGAATATCTTTTGGCAATTGCTCATATTTATCTGTCATTTCCTGTATTTTGTTTTCACCAAACACACGTTGCCCTGCATTGTAAGCCTCCATAATTTCACGCAAGGTTTTGGTTTTACTTACAGCCACTAAAGTGATGGAAACTGGAAGTGTAGACTTAATATTGATTAAATTTTGTTTAATATTCATTGTTAAAACTCATAAATAGTGATGCCACTTCTTAATTTGGGTACAATAAATGTACTTTTTGGAGGCATTGTTAAACCTTGATCTGCTATAGCTTTCATTTCATCAATAGATATTGGTACTAAACCGAAACCAACGGTAAATTCATCATCATCTATTTTTCTTTTAATAGTTAGTAATCCATTTTTGCCATAATAATAATCAATTCGGTTGTCATTTCTTAAATCTGAAATACCTAAAATTGGTTCTAAAATGGTTTTAAAAAGTATTTGTGTGTCTAAAGCATCTAAAGCATTGTTAAAGATATAATTACTTTTTCGTAAAAACAACGAATAAAACTCACCATCTAAATACATACTAAAATGATGTTTTTTTGTGGGTTGATAAAGTGCTTTACCTCTGTTTTCAATACGATATCGACTGTCTAATTGCATCAAAAATTCTTCTTTACTCAATCCATTCAAACCTTTTATTAATCTATATAATTCATAAATTCGTAAATCAGACTCTGGAATGAGATAGCTCATAAAAAAGTTATAGCGTTCATTATTTACTGTTTTCATCTCTTTCGAAAGTAAAGAGGAGGAAGCAGACCTATGATGACCATCTGCAATATATATGGTGCTTATAGATTCAAATGCTTTTTGAATGCTATCGATAGTTTCAGGGTGGTTT
>RDRZ01000012.1 GCA_003709165.1 Flavobacteriaceae bacterium PRS1 | reverse complement strand
TAATCCCTCCTCAAAGAGGGAATTTATTTATCTATAATTGTTGTTCTTTATTCTATTTAAATGTGCTTCAATATTAACTGGATTATAAACACACTTTTTGAGATACTGGCTGTTTTTCAAGTAAACTGCTTGGTCGAATTGGACGTTCTACAAAATTGCCACCACAATTTGGATACATATTTTGTAAAACATTTTCCACACAATCTTTGCAATACGTACATTAAAATATACAGATCATTGCTTTTTGCGAATCATAAGGTAATGATTTATTACAGTTTTCGCATCTTGGCCTAATTTCTAACATAATGTACTTCCATAATTTTCATATAACTCTTCCATCACTTCGTGACACATTCCCTTTAAAAGGGAAGGGATTTATAGTATTATTAACTATACTATAGCGCTCAAATTTTTATAATCTGGTAATGTTGGCCGAGTTCTTAATCCTTCTTTAATTATATTTATTACATGTTCACGTTCTTTTCCAAATAATGGTAAACGTGGAGCGCGGACATTTTCGGTTCCTATTCCTGTAGCTACCTCTGCCAATTTGATATTTTGTACTAATTTAGGGTTAATATCTAACTCTAATAATGGTAAAAACCAACGATATATTTCGATAGCCTCCTTTATTTTACCTGCTTTTTGCAACTCATAAATTGCAACTGTTTCCGCAGGAAATGCACATACAAGACCGGCCACCCAACCATTAGCTCCCATAAGTAAACTTTCTAAAGCCAAGGTATCTACTCCTATCATAATTTTTAATCTATCTCCAAAACGATTTTTAATTCTTGTCACATTAGAAATATCCCGAGTCGATTCTTTTACAGCTTCAATATTGTCGCACTTTAGTAATTCCTCAAACATATCGAGAGTGATTTCAGTTTTATAATCTACAGGATTGTTATATACCATTATAGGAAGTGACGTATTTGTTGCTACTGCTTTAAAATATTCCACCGTTTCTCTATCTCCTGCTTTATAACGCATTGGAGGCAACATCATGAGTCCTTTAGCTCCATCGTCTTCTGCTTTTTGAGCTGCTTCGATGGCCCCTTTTGTAGTTTGTTCAGCAATATTTATAAGCACTGGAACCTGGTCTTTAACTATATCAACTGTCGTTCTTGTTAATATGCGTTTTTCGTCATCTGTTAGAGTACTGGCTTCTCCTAATGTTCCACAGAGTATTATTCCATGAACTCCAGCATCTAATTGTGCTAAAATATTGGTTTCAAACATTATCAAATCCAAAGTATCATCGTTGGTGAATTTGGTTGTTACTGCCGGCATAACGCCTTCCCATTTTAAACTCATAGTATAAATTTATTTTAAACAAATTTAAGCATAGAATTCAAACTTTGATAATGTATTTTTATCCATAATTAATACTATATTATCCAATATCTAAATATAAAAGAAATTATTGAATAGTATTTGCGTAATTTAGCAAAGTGAAAGTTTTACCGTTTAAAATTCCAAAGCCGGAACATGATGCTCTTGTATATCAAGAAGATCACGAATTGGTTTTTTATGATAAGTTTCATCAACATGAAGAAATTCAAGTGAGTTACATTGCCGAAGGTGAAGGGACTCTTGTTGTTGGAGATACTGTAAACCATTATAAAAAAGGGGATGTGCTTGTAATTGGAAGTAAACTTCCACATGTTTTTAAAAGCGAAGTGAATACAAATAAAAAATCGCTGATGTTGTCCTTATTTTTTACTGAAAGTTCATTTGGAAAGCACTTTTTTAAACTTGAAGAATTAAGTCAATTTCGTTTGTTTTTTAAACGTTCTGAAAATGGATTAAAAGCAACTTCACATAAGCAAAAGCTTCAGTATTATTTTTTTCAATTAAAAGAAAGTTCGAAGTTTGAACGTTTTATTATTCTGTTGAATATATTGGATATACTCTCAAAATCAAGATACAGGCCTTTATCTTCTTTTGTTTATGATAAACAGTATTCTGATATAGAGGGAAAGCGTATGAGTGCTGTAATGGAATATACCATGAATAACTTTCAGGATACAATTCGATTGGAAGATATCGCTAAAATTTCTGCAATGACCAAAAATGCATTTTGTAAGTATTTTAAAAAACGAACCAATAAAACCTATTTTAGATTTTTGAATGAGTTAAGAGTAGAAAATGCATGTAAATTGATATTATCAGACAAAGAACTTTCTATAGCCGAAATTGCTGATAAATCCGGATTTAATAATATTTCAAACTTTAATAGACAATTTAAAAACGTAAAACAGATGACACCATCTCAATATAAAAAATAAAAAAGGAAACAATTTGTGTCCTTTTTTATTTTTAGTGAAAACTTTTTATTGATTAGTTTTATTTAGTCCACCTACAAAAGTGTAAATAGCATCACTATGTACTCCTGAAAAATATTTAGCAACTCTTTTACCTCTATCTTTTCGTGCAGCTTCATCTGGCCATGCTTCTTTAGCAAGTTCTCCATTTCTTTCAAAATGTTTATCAAAATCTGCTAAATTATCAAAGAAAAATGCTTCAATTCTATCAGTACTATCTGCTCCATAAAAATGTGCATGAGGGAAATAGGCCTTAATAAGTTCATTTTTATTGATTATATTTTCTAAATAACCATCACGTAACTCTCTAAACTCTTTTCCTGATCCATCACTCGGAAATGCTGCATGACTCTTACGCACATAAAGTATCATACCGTCTTTTGGAGCTTCTGCAAAAGTTTTAGTTCCTGGAGTAACACTATATATTTCATCGGAATGCTTATTTGCATAATACGCATTACGTTTTGTAAAATATTCTCTACGAGCAGTAGTGTCTGCCCAATGCTCTCTTGCAAGTTCTCCATTTCTGTCAGAGGCTTTATCTATGGCATTCCATGATGCATATCCTTGAACATAGAGTAATTCTGTATTATCAGGAGATGTATGGTGAAAATAATACGATGCTGACAAAATGTGTTCATTCTTCATAGTGACGTTATCCATATATTCTTTTTGTACAGCTATCCATGTATCCTTATCCCAATCTTCGTAATCCAAGTTCCAGTGCATTGTTGTTACTGTATAATACATTGTTTCTGGTTGTGTATCGTCTTGAGCAAAAGTAGTTGTTGAAAATAGCAATAACATAGCTGTTAGAGCAATAAAAAATCAGTTGGTTGTTTTCATAATTGTTTAAAATTTAGTTAGTATAATGATTAAAATTAATTACTATTCTAAGATTTGAGGAAACCTTTAATTTCGTTATTAATCAATGAAAAGGGGAGATTAAATTTATCGATTGTGCCAAATGTACAAAAAAATAACACTCGAATACCGCTGTATTCTTAAAAAAGTTTATACGTTCAAACTAAACATTTCTATTCTTCAGGATCTTCTATGGTTTTATTCAATTCTGGAACCGAACTGTAAATTCTGTCTCCATGAATTCCTGTTAGGAATTTACCCATTACCATACGATATTCTTTCTGTCTATCATCGCCTTCCCAATGTGCTCTAAACAGTTTACCTTGATTGGAAATACCTCTTTCTAATTCGGCCAAAGTTTCGGTTATAAACACTTCAACAAATTCGGTGCGGTCTGCTCCGTAAAAATGAACTTGTGGATAGTAGCCTTTGTAGTAATCGTTTTTATGTGTTACAGCTTCGTTATACTCATTAAGCATACTCATAAACTCGTCATTATACGCACCATCACTATCTTCAGGATAAGCAAAATAACTTGTTCTTACATAGTAAATTAAAGGTAAATCTGTTTCTTCCAAAGCTTTGACGCCTGGAATAGTTATATATATTTCGTCGGAATGTTCGTTTGCATAATAGGTTCTTTGGTTCTTAAAAAAGGCCTTTCTTGTTTCTTCGTCTGGCCAGGCTTCTTTTTCGAGTTCTTCATTTCTTTTAGTTGCCTCTTCAATTGCTGTCCAAGAAGGATATACCGTTATAAAAACTACTTCAGAATTATCTGAAGTAAAATAATGCAGTAAAGTAGTGGATGACAATATATACTCATTCTTCATAGTTACCTTTTCATGATACTCTACCTCTACGGTTTTCCATTCATCCATTGAAAAATCTTCAAGATTCATATTCCTGTGCATGGTTGTGACATTAATATATAGTTGTTCTTGAGAAAAAATTGAAACAGTAATCAATAAGCATACTACGATTATTCCCTTAAAAAAATGATTGGTTGTTTTCATGTAATTAAATTTATTGTTTTTATAGGTCATCCCGATAATTATCGGGACTGTTCGCTATTAATCATTTTCCTTTGGTGATTAAGACTTAAACTTGCTCGTTTCATAATCTGAATAAATTAAAATTTGTATGATGGTTTATTAAATACTATTCTAAAATATAAGACAATGATAATTAAATATTTAAAGCACAACCTTAATACACAAACATATTGTGAATACTTAAGTAGATATCATTATCATTGCATAATATACAAAAAATTAAGCACTTTAATAAATTTGAGAAGTTGGTTTATTTTAAATTATCCTTAATCTTTTTTGGTATTCCTTTGAAAACCATATCGTAGGAATGGTCTATAAGTTCGAGAATAAATTTTGGTTTTAAATCTCCTTCGTGTATATAAACCGAATTCCAAAGCTTTTTATTCATGTGCCAGCCTGTTTTTATACTTTCAAATTCTTCACGAAGTTCTTGAGCATAATCTGGATTGCATTTTAAATTAATAAAAGGGTCGCCTTCTTCCCATTTTTTAGAGATGTCAATACAAACATTTTATTTAAAACTTTAAATACTAAAACATCATCATCAAAAGGAAAATGTTCAGTAACGTGTTTTTTGCTTAAACAATAATCTCGAAGTTGTTCTATGTTCATGAATTCAATCCTAAACTCCCTAATGGGAAGAATTTTTATTAGTTAAAATTTCCGTTTTTACTCAATTCTATATAAAATTGGTTTACTTGGTGTGGCATCATTTTCAAAAGGTGCTATTTGAAGATTAAGAAAATAAGTACCGTCTTTAACTGCATTTGGCACAAAAATAAACTCGGTTATTGTAGCATCAAATCTGGTTTTTCCTGAAGTATTCCAAAAGGCTTTGTGTGCCAAAAGTTTGCCATCATCCTTTTCTTTATCAACACTTGGTAAATCGATAAGCAAATGCTTTACATCTTTTTCTCTTAAATATTTAGCGGCTTCTTCTAATAAAAAAGGCGGATTAGTATTAGAATATTGTTTAGATAATTTTTCGGTTGTATTCGGAATTGTTCTAATAACAACGGCATCTCGTTTTCTGTTTCCTAAAGCAAACTGTAATTGTTTTTTTGAAATTACAAAATCGTTATTTAGCTTTTCTGGAGCAACTGTTATGACTTCGGCAAGAAAGAAAAACTGTTTTAAACTTTTGTTTATCGAAAGAAATTCTTCAGTAATATGCCCAACACACTCCGTATGAGTACCATGCGCATGAGGGTTAAACTCAATATTATTAAAATTTACTGATGCGCCTTCTTTAACACTTGCGATCCACTTTTCAACTTTTACAGGTTCTATTTTTGGTTCTTCTAAATACCATGCGTTTACGTTCTGTTTGGAAGCTTTTAAAGGTATTGAAATATCGATTGGTTTCGTTAAATCTATTTGGTATTTTTTGGAGTTGTATTGTATGGTTGCTAGCATTTATACTGAACTTGTTTCAGTATCTTTCGATACTATTTACAATTCCAAATATAGGTTTTTTAATTCAGGATTGATAGTCTTTATTAAGTTCCATTTCCATTCTCGCTTCCAATTTTTTAATTGTTTTTCTCTAACAAAAGCCTCATGATATTTAGAGGATTTTTCAAAATACATTAATTCATTAACACTATATTTTTTTGTGAACAAAGTTGCTTTACCTTGTATGTGTAATTCTACTCTTTGTTTTAATTTTTCTGTCGCACCAACATAAAGAACAGTTCTGTTTTTGTTTGATAAAATGTAAGTATAACCTTCTTTCATAATTAAGTTTCTATTAAAAAGATTCTGAATCTAGTTCAGGATAAACAAATCTGAAGCAATTCCGTCTATCAAGAATTTACCTTTTTTTGTTGGCTTTAAGATGCTTATACCTTGTTCAGTTTTACAATCCTCTATTATAAGTAACTCTTGATTTATAAACTTTTTAGCGGAAGCAATTAAATGTTCCTTGAAATCAATTCCGAAATCAGTTCCTATTTTGTTTAAAGAAACTCCCCAAATGGTACGCAAACCAGTCATTAAATATTCGTTGTATCTATCTTGTTTTGACAAGGTTTCAACTTTACTTGGTAATGTATTATCTTGAATGCTTTTAATATACATTGTATTGTTTGAAACATTCCAACTGCGTTGCTTTCCGTTAAACGAGTGTGCCGAAGGACCAATGCCTAAATAGGATTTTCCTTGCCAATAACTTGTGTTGTGTTTTGAAAAATACCCTTTTTTTCCGAAGTTTGAAATCTCATAATGTACAAAACCTTGCTGTTCAGTTTCAGCCATTAATAAATCAAAATGTTGCAATGCTAAATCGTCATCAATTGGTGGATAAGTACCTTTTTTAATAAAACTCGCCAATGCAGTTTTAGGTTCAACAGTCAAGGCATAACTTGATATATGATTTACACCAAAACTAAAAGTAGTTTGTAGGTTTTCATTCCATTTTTCGATACTCATATTTGGAATACCATAAATTAAATCGATTGTAATATTACTGAAGTGTTTTGTTGCTTCTTCTAAACATTGTTTCGCCTCTTGAGAAGAATGTGCGCGATTCATGCTTTGCAAATCATCTTCAAAAAAAGATTGAATACCAATACTTAATCTGTTAATTCGTGAAGTTGTTAAGTCGTTTAATTTTTGTTTTGATAGGTCATCTGGATTGGCTTCAATAGTGATTTCCGGATTATCACTAACAAAATAATTTAGATAAATTGAATCAATCAACAATCGTAATTCATCAATCGTCAATAATGAAGGTGTTCCGCCTCCAAAATAAATGGTTTCAATGGTTTGGTTTTGTAATTCACCTTTTCGTAATATTAATTCTTTTGCTAAAGCTTTAACAAGTTCATCTTTCTTTTTTAACGAGGTTGAAAAATGAAAATCACAATAGTAACAGGCTTGCTTACAAAATGGAATATGTATGTAGATTCCGCTCATTCAGTGTTCAGTGTTTAGTGTTCAGTGTTCAGTGTTCAGTGTTCAGTGTTCAGTGTTCAGTGAAAATTAATCAATTTGGTATTTAATTTTTGGTATTTTTCTTGTACATATCACTTTCATATTTTTAATAAAAAAACTAACTGAAAACTTCGACTCGTTACTGCTTACTTTTTCACTCTATTTTCATTCTGTTTAACAAAAGCACTCCAACCAGAATAGTTTTTCCCAACAGTAATTCTACCGGCATTAAAAAAATGACAAACTGCAGCTGCGAGACCATCTGTTGCATCGAAATTTTTTGGTAATGTTTTTAAACTCAATAAGGTTTGCAGCATTTTTGCAACTTGCTCTTTACTGGCATTTCCGTTTCCTGTAATTGCCATTTTAATTTTTTTAGGTGAATATTCGGTTATTGGAATTTCACGAGATAATCCTGCTGCCATTGCAACACCTTGAGCACGACCTAATTTAAGCATACTTTGTACATTCTTACCAAAAAAAGGTGCTTCAATAGCTATTTCGTCTGGATGATGTGTGTCTATAAGTTCTACAGTGCGTTCAAAAATAAGTTTCAGTTTTAAATAATGGTCGTCATATTTTTTGAGATTTAATTCATTAAGTTGAATAAATTCCATCTTTTTATTGACCACTTTTATAATTCCAAAACCCATAATTGTGGTTCCAGGGTCAATGCCTAATATAATTTTGTCTTTACTCATTAATCGCAATAATAACAACCGCTTAAAGATACAGAAACCCCAAAGGTTACAGCAAATAAATTTCCATTAAATGTACCAAAACCTTCTGAAATTGGATTATAGGTCTTATCTCCAGAAAAACTGTATATATAAGAAACATCTGTAAACACCGAAAATGTTTTAGATACATTATAGTGTATTTCAACTCCAGCTATTGCATTTAAAAAAGATGTTTTATTTGCTCCAAAATTCCCTAAAGGTTTTACAATGCTAAATCCTGGACCAATATACCCAACCAACCCAATTTTAGTTGGTAAAAACTCGAAAACCAGAGTTGCATCATACACAAATTGAGCATTGATTCTTGAATAGTTGGTTTTAAATTCTGCTGAATTATCTGCATTAGAAAACCTATTGTAACCAAAATCTAATTTTACGCCTTTAGTCTTTGTAAACATATGTTGTACACCAATATTAATCGTCGGAAAATTAATCGGTTTTGCTTCAAATCCTGAAACAAAACCACCAACATTTGGATAATTAAAACCAAATGCCAATTGTAATTTCCATTTATTTGTTTCCGTCTGTGCATATCCAATAACTGAAACTAATATGAAACCAAGAAGCAGAACAATATTGGTATATTTCTTAAAATTTGAGGTCATATAGTAATAATAGTTTTAATTTGTGTTGTTCTCTAAATGATAATTTAATCCAAATGCAAGGAACTGTACCTAACAAAACTAAACAATTATTTTTTGCACTTATTAAATTAAGTATTGTTGTTGGAGCCTGTTATTTTATATACCATAAATTAGCTCATAATGATAATCTCAATTTTAGTGTTTTTATTGCATTTTTGATGAAAAATGACGTTTTTTTGCTTAAAAACATACTTTTTGTGCTCTTTTTAAGCATTTTTAACTGGTTTTTTGAAATTCTGAAATGGCAGAATTTGGTGTCTTCTATTAAAAAAGTTACATTTTTTGAAGCTTTTAAACAAAGTTTGGCTGCTCATACTGCTTCGCTCTTTACACCAAATAGAATTGGTGAATATGGTGCCAAAGCCATATATTTTATCAAACATTTAAGAAAACGTGTTCTACTTTTAAATTTAATTGGAAATATGTCTCAAATGAGTACAACTTTACTATTTGGTGTTATTGGTTTTCCTTTGTTTATTTATAAATACGATATTGATATTTCGCCTATTAAATTATTTTATTTAATAACACTTACGGCTTTAATTATAGCCTTTATCATCTTTTTTTTTTAAACAAAAAAAGTTTCAAATTAAAGAATTTTCTATACAAAATATAAAAACTTATGTTTTAAATATTTCTTCAAAAATTAATTTTAAAAATGTTCTTTTTTCGGTTATTAGATATCTTATTTTTTCGTTTCAATTTTATTATTTATTACATATTTTTGACGTTAATGCCTCTTATTTTAATGCGATGATTGTAATTACTACGATGTATTTACTGTCTTCAATTATTCCAACAATTTTTGTGTTTGATGTTGTTATTAAAGGAAGTATCGCTTTGTATTTGTTTAGTTTTATTGCTGTTAATGAGTTAACTATTTTAAGTATTGTAACACTTATGTGGATACTAAATTTTGTGTTGCCAAACGTGTTTGGTGGTTTTTATGTTTTAAATTTTGATTATTATAAAACCATAGATTCTGATAATATAGACTAAACTTATGATGTTGATAATTTTCGTTTTTACATTTTTTTACTGTAGCTTAATCGGATATTTTATTATTGGATTTGATAAAGTTGAAGTATTTAAAAAGCAATTTTTAGTTGAAGAAACCAAATTTTCAATCGTAATCCCTTTTAGAAATGAATCCGAAAACTTACCCGATTTATTACAATCACTTTCTGAATTAGAGTATCCAAAACATTTATTTGAAATTCTTTTTATTGATGATACTTCTGAGGACGATTCAGTCGAAATTATACATGATTTTAAAACACAACATCATACATTAAGCATTGAAAATAAAAAAAACATACGATTAACTAATTCCCCTAAAAAAGATGCGATTACAACAGCAATTCACAGTGCAAAAAACGAATGGATTATTACAACTGATGCTGATTGTATTGTGCCAAAATTGTGGTTAAAAACGCTAGATGCTTTTATTCAAAAACATAATCCTGAAATGATTATAGCTCCAGTTACATATTCTGTAAGTAATACTTTTTTTGAACAGTTTCAATTACTTGATTTTTTAAGTTTACAGAGCTCAACCATAGCTGGATTTGGAATTGGAAAACCGTTCTTATGTAATGGCGCAAACCTAACGTATAAAAAAGAAGAGTTTAAATTGCTTAAAGGATTTGAAGGCAATACAAATATTGCAAGTGGTGACGATATTTTTTTAATGGAAAAGTTTTTAATAAAACATCCAAAAAAAATAATGTGTTTAAAATCTTTAAATGCTTTGGTTAGTACAAAATCACAAGATTCTGTTACAAATTTAATTCAGCAACGTATACGTTGGGCTGCTAAAACAGCTTCTTACAATAATTCATTCGGGAAGTTAGTTGGACTTTTCGTTTTATCTATGAATGCTATAATTATTAGCCTTGCCATATTTACTATACTTAATATTATAAAATTTGAGATTTTAATCTTCATTTTTATTGTAAAATTCTTTTTTGATTTGTTTCTAATACACAAATCTGCTCACTTTTTTAATCAAAAACTAAATATAAAAAATTACATAATTAGTAGTTTTTTATACCCGTTTTTTAGTGTTTATATTGCTGTAAAATCTATATTTTTTGAATTTAAATGGAAAGAGAGGTCTTTCAAACAGTAAAAAGTTTATTTATTTTTTATAGCTTTACAATTGCCCCAAAATCTGTTACAAATGAAAAAGATACTTTTTTTAATACTGTTTGTAGGTTTTAGTTTTTCTGCTTTAGCACAAAAACAATACACCATTAATGGAAAAACATACGAATTAAAAACTGAAGTAAATGGAACTATTGATTTACTCTGGAATATTTTTGATCGGAAATATCGCTATTTTATTAGAAAAGATAGCATGATAACTGAACTGGTAAACACCTAAGGCAACACCAAAAAGTTTCAAAAAGAATACAAAGTAACCTTAAATAATCTTACAAAAGGCAGTAGATTAAGCACAGACAAAGTAAATCTCACACTATATAGTTTAAGGAATTTTATAAATAAATATAATAGTTTACAAGATCCTGATTATTTAGCCACCAATGATGCCGTTTTACAATCTTTACTTTTAATTTTTGGTGGTATAACCAATAGCCCTTTTATAAAGAATATTAATAACACAAATAATATACTTATTGGAGCAGAAATTGAAGTTTTTGAAGCCAAAAATATTCCTCGCCATTCTATATATTTTCAGTTTCAACATAGATTTCAAAGTGATGCTTTTAAATATTCTCAAACTCAACTGGGTCTTGGTTATCGGTTTCGATTTCTTAAAAAGAAGACATTCTCTGTTTATGCCAACGTGTTAGCTGCAACTTATAATTTCAACAAACAAACCATTACCTTTTTTGACATAGATGTTTTATTAGAAAAAGAAATATCTGAAAACGGCTTTACTGTCCCCTTTATTTTTGGAGTTGGTGCAGACTTTAGAATAACGAACCATAGTTTTATCACATTATCCTATAACGAACTGCTTGCTCTGTTTTTAAATAATAAAGATAATTTTTCGAGCAATATTTCTTTAGGTTACAAGTTCTATTTGTAGTTAGTTTACATATATAACGACAGGTAATTTAAACTCAGTTTTTACCTGTTGACTTCGTTTAATTGCTGGAAATATTTTGGGTAAATCTTTTAAACTTTCAATTAATAAAGCATCCATTTCTGGGATTTGTTCTTTAATTAAATCACTGCTTTTTATGTCGATGACACTTAATTTTCCTTTTTCAGAAATTTGAAATGTAATTGTAATAGTGTCATTAATGTCCTTGGTAACAATAATGGTTTCGTTAGCAAGTTGTGACAATATAAATGTAGTTAATGTCGTCTCAAAACAATCTTTGCGTTCGGCTTTGGTTGAAGCATTATCGCAAACAGCAAATGTGGGATACTCATCTACTTCGTTCCAATTAAAGGTTTGTAGGTCTTCTTTTAAAATATCTTCGGAATACACTTTTTTCTTATCGAAATAATCGCAAGAGAAAAAACATAAGACAAGGAAAAGAATAGTTAGGTATTTCATTAACGCAAACTGAAAAGTGAAAAGTACGATTTTTTTGGGTTTAATACACTTCGATTTCTCGACTACGCTGAATACAGCATACTTAACAAAAAAAATGTTTTTTTAATTTTCCTTAACTTTTCCTTGTTTTAAAAACTGCTCTTCTTTCAGTTCGCTAATACGTTTGTCTGCAACACTTTTAAACAAACTCTTTGAGAGTTTGTCAAGATAATTTTCATGCAATTTAATTCTTGTATCAATATCTTCATAATATTTGTCTTTTGTATACACTAAAAAAAATTGCGTGTTCATTGTTTGGATTTTCTTCGATTGCGCGTTGAAAGGCTTCAGTTCCTTCTTTATATATTTTTTGTTGATTATAGATTGTTGCCAATTTTGCGTATTCATATTTTATCAAGGCATTATCTGGATTGGATTGTATGCTTTTTTCGTAATACAACAAAGCTTCGTCATAATTACCTAAATCCATAAATACTATTGCAATTTTGTCGTACACAATCGATTGTTTTTCTAATTGCTTATACACTTCAATTGCTTTGGAATAGTTTCCGTTTACATACAAACTATCGCCAAGTTGCAAAGTCGAAGACTGTGCTTCGGCTTTAAATACGAATATTGATATGACAATAAAAAGTATTCTATTCATTAACAACAAACTGAATTGTTAAAGTCCAACCTAAAAATACATTTTTTATTTAACTATTCTAAATTGAAGCCATTTGATGACTCATGTAACATAATGATGCTATCTTCGTCATACAAACAAAAAAGTTAATGGATTTATTTTTAGTGATACTCGCTGCATTTTTTATGTTATTAGGAATTATTGGCAGTTTTTTACCTATTTTGCCTGGACCTCTTACGAGTTGGTTTGGTCTGCTTATACTTCATCTTACAGATGCAGTACCTATGAACTGGACAATTTTAATTATTACTCTCTTTTTTGCTTTAGTAATTTGGTTACTAGATTATATTATTCCTGCCATAGGAACAAAAAAATTTGGAGGTAGTAAAGCTGGAATGATTGGTACTACTTTAGGTCTTATAATTGGTTTAATTTTTCTTGGCCCTTTCGGAATCATTGTAGGCCCTTTTGCCGGAGCGTATATTGGAGAACTTTTAAATAAAAGCGATTCTAAAACAGCGTTAAAAGCTGCCTTTGGCTCTTTTTTAGGATTCTTAACTTCAACATTTATAAAATTTATTGTAGCTATAATTTATTTAGGTCTCTATATAGGAAAAGTTTGGGATTATAGGAGTGAACTGTTTTAAAAGCAAAACCTTATGACTTTCAAATGCGCATCTGAGTTAGTCATAAGGTTTCATTAATTACTATTATTCAACAAATAAATTAGAGGGATTAATTAATTATTCTGTTGATTACAGTAAACTTAAATATAATACTGCACTTTATGTTACGGAAAAACCGCAACTTTCAATGATAGAAATAGTTTGAGGAGTTTTTAAAAGCTGGGGAAAGTTAAACTTTAACACTTTTTTATTGGACTTTTTCTTGGATGTAGCGATTATATCTTTAAAAAGCGCCCTATCTAGATACATTTCATCTCATTTTTGGTTATAAACAAAAGTCAAGATGAGTTCATAAAAAAAACCTTACAGCCTACAAATGAATATCTGTTTAGTTATAAGGTTTCCATTAATTGCTATTATTCCAACAAATAATTAATTTGGGATTAATTAATCATTCAAAGAATACATAAATTTAGATATAATAAAGCACTTTTAGTTACGGAAAAACCGTAACTTTCAATGATAGTAAAGGTTTGATGAGTTTTTAAAATTTGATAAAAACTAAATTTTAACACTTTTATTATATAAATCCTTTTTTTTTTGCTTCGTTCAGTAAGGTTTCATCCTTTCCATCCTCAACAGAGAACAATAATTTTAATTTTTTTTTCTTTTTTCGATTGCGCTCATAGATAAATCAATATGATCTTTTAGTGCATTGGTTTTTACACCTTGAGATAGTAAGTGAAGAATCTTTCTGTTTATTTCATCTACATATATTTCATTAGTAACCGTAGTTTTTAAAAAATTATTTACTGTGCTACTATAGTATGGAGGGCTTACTAAAATATGCTGAAATGCTTCGGCGAGTTCTCTTGAGGTTAAATCGGTTTTTATTAAAAGACCTTCCGGGTTTATACCTTTAATAATGTTAAGTATTCTGAATGCTTCATTAAACATAGTTAAGATAATAATTTTCGCCTCTGGCAAATACTTTCAGGCTATTTTTGCAAGGTCTTCTCCAGATGTTATTAGACCATCTTTTGAAGGTGGTAAACTAATATCGAAAAACAGAATGTCATAAGGCGTATTATTTACCGATTTTTTCATTAATTCGTTAGCCATGTCTCAATCTAAAGCAATATCTATAGTTAGATGTTGATTTTCTTTTTTGGTTGCCAATAACGTATTTTGATAACCTTCAATTATCATTGGGTGATCGTCAACCATTAATATTTTTAAATGCTGTTCCATAAAAATTATTAGTTGTAAGGCACCTTAATCTTGATTATTGTACCTATATCCACTTTAGAATCGATTTCTACTTTTCCTCCTATTTCTTTAACTCTGGAATTCATGTTTTTTAGTCCTATCCCTTTTTTAGCTTTGGTAACATTAAATCCAGAACCATCATCTTGTACAGCTAATAAAATTACGTTATTTTTTAATTCAAAACTAATTTTTATATGTTTCGCATTGGCATGTTTGTAAATATTTTGCATGGTTTCTTGTAATATTCTATAAACATTGATTTTAGTTTTGTTTGAGACATCGTCCCAAAGTATTTCATCATCTTCTTTAAATGTATAGTTTAGTTTATAAGCTTGTGTTTGTGTCTCTATAAGCGTTTTTATAATATCTATAAACCTCGTCCCTACTACAAAGTCTTTGTTTAAATAATGAGAAATTTTTCGGATTTCGTCTTCTATGGTTTTTAACTCATTAATATAACATTCTCTATTTTGTCTTCTGCAACTAGTGACACTAAAACTTACCAAACGGGGTATTATTGCTTTAGCTCAAGAGGATCAGACTCAGAAAACTTTCAGCCAAGAGGTTATGCATTCTTTAATGTGATTTTAATTAGAGAAAATGAAGTATGGAAAATTTCAATGTATGCAGACAAAAAGGTTGAGATAGATGAAGATGAGTTTAGAAAATCAGGCGTGATTTATAAATTAGAGTAATTTTTACTAGGCTTTAATCCTTAATCTCCCCATTTCTAAACTAATCTTTCTTATGTACAACCAAACCATAATGATCCTGAGTTATCTTCATACTACTATGTCCTAAAAGTGTACTAACAATCTCTCTTAAATAAAAAAGCCACAAATTAATGTGGCTCCTTTACCAAAAAATAAGTAAATAGACTTAGTTCAAGGCAATATTACTATATTATTATAACAGCTAATATAGCAAAAGCCCTACCCGCCTAAAACAAAAAAAGCCTCTCCTCCACGATAGTTATCGGGATTGTAAAAGCTTCTCACTAGTCTATTTCTAAACTACTTACCACATTTTGTGGCTCAACACAACTTCTTTCTTGCGGTCTGGACGGGACTCGAACCAGCAATGAACTATTCCTTTTGTGTTACAGTTAAATTTCAATTTTTATTGAGAAACTTAAATATTAGTAATTCAATTTATGGAAAATTGATTAAATTAAGATGTTGTAAGAAATATAATTTTTAAAATAGGAGTAAATTATGTCTGGAGTAAAAGGACGAGTAGCATTGGTAACTGGTGCAGGACGTGGAATTGGTCGGGCAACGGCTAATCTTTTGGAAAAGCGCGGTGCACGTGTGATGGCTGTTGCACGCAGTGAGAACGAATTACGGACGCTGGGACTAGACTATGTTGTAGCAGATCTTGGTACACACGAGGGCTGTGCACTTGCAGTCAAAGAAACACAGGATCGATTGGGGCCAGTTGAAATCCTAGTTTGTAATCACGGTATTGGATCGGCCCATGAGCGTGTGATCTGGGAACAGGAGCCCGAGATCTGGCGCGAAACAATGCGTATCAACCTAGATGGTCCCTATTTGCTATCAAAGGCAGTTGTCAAAGATATGATTGAATTAGGATACGGCCGGTTAGTGTTTACTAGTTCTACAGCTGGACAAGTGGCAGAATATGCCGGTAGTGCATACAACAGCTCAAAACATGGTCTTCTGGGCCTAATGCGATCGGTTGCACAAGATGCAGGGCCTCACGGCGTGACTTCAAATGCGGTGCTACCCGGTTGGGTAAGAACAGAAATGGCTGAGACTTCAGCTAAAGCCGAAGCTGAACTGCGCGGAATCTCTACTGACGACGTATGGGAGGAAAGAGCTGCGCTTTATCCGGCTGGTCGAGTGGTGTCACCTGAAGAAGTGGCCGAGTTGATTGCCTTCCTTGCATCAGAAGAATCCAGTGGTGTCAATGGGGAGGCCATAACCATAGCCCTTGGTGGTATCTGGTGAATTAGACAGATGAAAACCAACAGATACTCTACATACCTCAGCCTGTGCTAAATCCACATGTCATTCTAATTAATATGGTATAGTCCTAAAACAAAAAAGCCTCTCCTCCACGATAGCTATCGGGATTGGAAAAGCTTCTCACTAGTCTATTTCTAAACTACTAGCCACTAAATGTGGCACAACACAACTTCTAAGTTGCGGTCTGGACGGGACATCTTAACCAGCTTGTAATATGCTATAAATAAAGCTATTTATTACTTTATATTTTAAAGATACCCTAATTGAATAATCTTCTTAAAACAAAATTGAGTGAATTATTACCTCTTTAATGTGAAATGTCCTTGAAAAGATCTTCCATCATTTAAGTCAACTGTAAACCAATAATCATTTGTTGGTAAATCTTTACCATTAAATTTACCATCCCAGCCTTTAGAAAAGGAATCCAACTGTTTTAATAATTTACCATAACGGTCAAAAATTAAAATTTTACTACCCTGTTTAAGTTGAGCATTCAAGCCTTTTATTTGCCAATTATCATTATACCCATCATTATTAGGCGTGAAAAATTTTGGGTAATCAACAATTGCTACTTCGGTGAAATCTTCACCACAACCCTCTTTATCTCTAACATAAACAGTATAAATACCACCAGGAATATTGCCGAAAAAATTACTGTCTTGATAATTAATACCATCAATAGAATATTCAAAATCTCCATCACCTGAAGCAATAATTTCTATAAAATTATTTCCAAGTTCATCATATTTAACATCCAGAATACTTGGTAATATTGATCTGGTTAAATGGAATGTAAATGAGTTTTCACAAGTGATGCCATTTTCAATTCTGGATACAGTTAATAAATAATTACCTTCATCTACTATATTTGCTTCATGAGTTGAAGAAATAATATTTCCATCTTCAAATTGCCATTCATAAGTATTATAACTCATGTCTATAGAAAGTGCTATTGAAGGATCTAGATTACAGATAAAATAGTTAGGTTCAATATCTATAGGCGGAAGTTCGTTAATAATTAACTCAAAACTAGTTTCAGAATAACATAAAGAACTTAATTGATTCTCTACTCTTACATTTATAGTCTGATTATAAGCTGATGTGTTTTGAAATGTTGTTGGTAATGGGCTTGGCAAACTATTACCTTGTTCATCCATATAAGAAATTAGTAATCCTGTTTGATTACCTATAAGTTGAGATTCCAACAAGGAAGTGTCAAAACTTCCAAAACCATTTCCTTAATCACAAGCATATAAATTTTGAGGTTGATTAATACTTGGTTGCAATGATGTTTCAAGGGTTAATATTGTTTCATTAAAGCAACCTGTTTGGGAGTTAGTGACTCTTACGGTTAAATTTTGATTGTATGTTTCAGTATTAGTAAAGGGATTTGGCAAAGGGCTTGGCAATTGTACTCCATTATTATCATAATAACTAATTTCCATTCCTGTTTAATCACCCAAAACAATACTTTCTACCAATGATGTTTCAAAATATTCTGAAATACCATCATTATTATCATTACAGCCTATTATGGAATCTAGTGGATTTGCTACTGGAAGTTCATTTACATTTAAAGTAAATGTAGTTTCATTATAGCAATCTGTGGTATCATTAATTACTCTTACAGTTATGATTTCTTGATTTGGAATACTGTTTATATAAGGATTTGGTAATGGGCTTGGAATTTGGTTTCCATACCCATTATAATACTCAACTGTCATTCCTGCTTGATCTCCTAATACAATTGATTCAACATCACTTAAATTAAAATCTGCAAAACCATCTGTATTATTTTCACAACTGGTTAAATCTGGAATATTTGTTAGTACTGGTAAAGGATTTACAATTAAATCGAAAGTAGTTTCGGAATAACAGCATAGTTCTTCACTTCTAGCAACTCTTACTGTAATAGTTTCTCTATCCTTTACCGTATTTGTAAAAGGATTTGGCAGCAAATCGTATTCATTTCCACTTCCATCAATATAAGTAACCACCCTATCTGTTTGACCTCCTAAAACTTGAGATTTAATATTTGAAGTATTGAAAGACGTAGAAATTCCTGTGCCAAAAGTATCTTCACAAGAATCTAAATTATTTATTCCATATGCATTTGGTGGTTATTTAATATTAATGGTTTCTGTTAAAACCTCTACACTTCCATCATTAGCTGTAACTGTTGCAATAATAGTATATGTTCCTTCTGCTTAAAAAATCGTGAAAAGGTGATAAATCTGTAGAAGTATTATCTGCTCCAGATGCTGGATCGCCAAAATCCCATACTATTGAAGCAATGTCCGACTTATTCTCTACACTAAATTCCTTTAAAAACTCAGAACAAATATTAGATATATTCATCCCAAAATTGTTGGCAATATGATTTACATCACCAGTAACATTAATATATAAGTTATAGTTTTCACCAGGCCAAAGAGGATATAAAGTTAAATCATCTGTATTAATATAATTTGGCCCATCTACACAACCTCTATACCAAGATAAAGCTCCATCGTCTTGAGTCGTTCCTGCAAAATGCGCTAATCCAGATACATCTCCAGATAATCCTTTTTTTACTTCAACTAATATTCTTGTAACATCAGCAGGAATCATAATAGGTGTTTCAAAATCAATATCTAAAATTCTTACAAGTTCGCCCATATAGGGAAATTGATATTCCTGACTACTACCTATCAAATCAGTTTCAGAAAAAGAGTCTGGGAAATTATCATCAATCTTATAAACATTGAATTGAACAGTAGCACCCCATGAACTATAACTAATCCCAACTTGCCCAGAATTAATTACAAACTCTTCATCAGTTGAAATCCCAAAATCTTCTAAATAAAAATCCCTGCCAAAATATGTATAAGATGAATAACAAGAATGATGCATTGTCTGAACAATATCATCACAGAAATTATGAGTTAATGTTGTTGTTGAGCCAGAATTTGATGTATTAAATATCTCTCCTATAACATTAATATAAAAATTGGCATTTGGAACATTAAGATCATTTGTAGAGGTATGTATATATAGCCCTCCACAACCTTTATACCAAGAAAAGTCGTTATCTTCTTCGGTACCAGCTATAAAAACTTCAGCTGAATTAGGATTATAAAAATCCTCGCTTTTCCTAACTTCAACCAAAATTCTTTCAACACCGGCCGGAATAACAACAGGTGTATTAAAATCAATTTGAATAATTTGCGGAGACCCATCTATAAGTGGTAATAGTTGGTATCCTGCACTATTTATATAGGTAGGGTTAGATTCTGGAAAATTGGAATCTATACTATAAATATTAAATCTCACAAAAGCACCATTAAAAGATTTACTAATTCCTACTTGCCCTGATTTAATAATAAATTTATCATTCGTT
Source organism: Flavobacteriaceae bacterium PRS1 (assembly GCA_003709165.1). GTDB lineage: Bacteria > Bacteroidota > Bacteroidia > Flavobacteriales > Flavobacteriaceae > PRS1. The sequence goes on along the minus strand of RDRZ01000012.1, from coordinate 37,827 downwards.
GTTATACCAAAGTCTGAAAGTTTAAAAGTCCTTGCCCAATATTCATCATCCTCACAAGAAAACATATCTGTCTGAATAGGTGTAGTTCCAATATTATGAGTTAAAGTTATTTGACTCAACATTATTATTGGAAAAAATAACAGTAGAAAAAAGCTGTATTTTTAATAAGGGTCTTCACTTGGTATTTGGGGTTACTTCATATTTTATGTAAGAAAACTAGGGTAAATTTGAGAAAAAATCATTTATAAACAATAAATTCATGAATATTCTAGTCAAAATGCAGCCTAGTTTTGATAAAAAACAATATATCTAAAAGAATATTAAAGTGTCTTAAAACAAAAAAGCATCCCAATCTTCTATTAAGAAAAAAGGAAAGCTTTCCATTGGTTTAACTACTTAAACCTTTGACAAACATTGCTGTTTGCCAACAACACAACATCTTTAAATTGCTAAAAAACCTCAACTTGGTTAAGGTTTTAAACAATCTTGCGGTCTGGACGGGACTCGAACCCGCGACCTTCGCCGTGACAGGGCGACATTCTAACCAACTGAACTACCAAACCGTTGCATTATTGCGGTCCTGCCCACCAAAGCAAGCTATCGGTGCGCTGGCGGGTGCAAATATACATTCCATTTTTTATATCGCAACAAATTTATTATGTTTTTTGCTAAAAATTGTCTTAAACAAATTTTTGCCGCTCTAACATATAAGTCGTCAATATTTTATCGAAACTCTCATTTATATTTGCTTCAACATATTTAATTTTATACTGTCCACATTTTAATTTAATATGATTAAAATATGTGTTGACCGCTTTTTTGTAATTTTCTTTAATATTATCTGCATAAAGGTTAATAAATGCTCCTGTTTCGACATCTACAAAACGTTTGGGTTTATTATCGAAATTAAAATCTAATTCTTTTTCCTTATCAAATACATGAAATAAAATAACATCGTGTTTATTGTATTTTAAATGACGTAAAGCATCAAAAAGTTTTATACTTTCAATACCTGTTTGAAACATATCGGTAAACACAAAAATCATTGATCGTCTATGAATTTTTTCAGCAATTTGATGCAAATACTCATAAGTATTTGTAGTAGTGTTTTTAGGTGTTGTAATTGCTGTTTCACATAATTGGGCTATCAGCATCCTATGATGCCGTTCACTCCCTTTTTCCGGTGCATAATAATCGTACTTATTACTATAAATACTTAACCCAACTGCATCTCGTTGTTTTTTAAAAATATGCATTAAAGATGCTGCTGCCAAAACAGAAAATCCAATTTTGTTTAAAGAATTAAATGCTAATGTAGTAACTTGTGGATAATGCATCGAGCTGCTATTATCAATTATTAAATGGCATCTTAAGTTAGTTTCTTCGTCATATCGTTTTGTAAAGAGTTTATCGGTTTTTGCAAATAATTTCCAATCGATGTGTCGTGTGCTTTCGCCTTGATTGTAAATTTTATGCTCTGCAAATTCAGCAGAAAAACCATGAAACGGACTTTTATGCATTCCTGTAATAAATCCTTCTACTACTTGTTTTGCAAGCAGATCAAGGTTTTTAAATCCTCCTGTATTATTAAGCTCTAATTGTAAATCCATAAAGTCTCTAAATTAAAAAAGGTTTACCAATCCCAATAGTTATCTGGAGGCAAACCTTTTTATATTTTTAATGCTACCGTTTATTACAAAAGTGCATCTATAGCTTCTGCATATACGTTTTTTGGCGACACACCTACTTGACGACCAACAACCTCACCGTTTTGAAACACTAAAACCGTTGGTATATTTCGCACTCCATATTTTGCGGCAAATTCTTGATTTGCATCTACATCTACTTTGCCAACCACAGCTTTTCCAGCGTATTCTTCACTAATTTGGTCTATTACTGGTCCAACCATGCGACATGGTCCACACCAAGCTGCCCAAAAATCTACCATTACTGGTTTATCACTTTTTAATACTATTTCTTCAAACGTTGCATCTGTTATTTCTAATGCCATAATATTTAATTTTATTATTCCTGCGTCGGCAGAAATCTTTTTATTGTTTAATAATACAAAATTAGTCAAAAAAATACCAAAGCTTACAAACTAACAATTTGTTTTGTTTATACCTTAATTGACTGATGTTATACTGCTTATGTTTATGTCATTCCGTTTTATAATCTATTAATTTTTTTGGTCCTTCAAGTATCGTTTTTACAATTTGAAGCGTCCCATCTTCCTTCGTAGAAATTTCCCATTTTATTAAAGCAATTTTTCCATGTACAATTTCAATACCAGTAATACTTCGTGGATGTACACAACTTCCGTCATTAAAAAATGCTATATCTCCAGGTTTTGGAAAGCGAGGTCTGTGTGTATGACCAACTATTGTGATTAAGTTGTTGTTATCTAAAATCCATTTTTTAATTCTACGCTCTATTTTAATAAGCTCCTTGTAATTTTTTGCCGGACTTGTTGGGTCTGCAATTCCCATGATTTGTAATGGTTTCCAAAGAATCCTTACCATAAACCGACTCCACTTCCAAAACGTATAATTCCACCAATCGGCTTGATGACCATGAGTTAAAAAGATCTCCTGTTTTGTTTCTGAATGCTTTAAAACGATGCCTTCATTATATTTAATATCACAAAATAGTTCAACGTCTTCCCCTAAATTTTCATCAAAATATGTTGACAAGTGTTTTTTTACATATTCCGGATCTCGATATACCATATCATGATTTCCCCAAATCATGTGAAGTCTATTTTCCTTATGAAACTGTTTCAACAACATATACACATCTTGATGAACTTCGAAAATGTTTTTAAATGATATATTTTCCCAAAGCTCATCGCCATCGCCAATTTCACAGTATTGAAACCCTTCATTAAAATAATGTGTTAAGGCATGGAAATAGATATTTCTGTTATTAGCAAAATCATCGGCAAAACTATTATCTCCACGATGGCAATCACTAAAAAAGATAAACTTACTTGAATCATCGAAGTCAATGACTTTTGCTGATGTATACGCATTATCAAACCGCCTTTTTGCTGAAAACATAAGTAAATGTAAGCAAAATAAAAAAGCGAATTAAATAATATTTCGCTTTTGAATACTATATTAATCCATCTTAATTAAATGCATTTAAACCTGTAATATCTAATCCTGTAATAAGTAAGTGAATGTCATGAGTCCCTTCATAAGTAATAACACTTTCAAGGTTCATTGAGTGACGCATTACAGAATATTCTCCGGTAATTCCCATTGCTCCTAACATCTGTCTTGCCTCACGAGCAATATGTATTGCCATATCTACATTATTGCGTTTTGCCATAGAAATTTGAGGCGATGTTGCTTTATCTTCATTGCGTAACACACCAAGTCGCCATGTTAAAAGTTGCGCTTTTGTGATTTCAGTAATCATTTCGGCGAGTTTCTTTTGTTGAAGTTGAAATTGCCCAATAGGTTTTCCAAATTGAATACGTTCTTTACTATAACGCAAAGCCGTATCGTAACAATCCATTGCTGCGCCAATTGCTCCCCAGGCAATGCCATAACGTGCGGAATCTAAACAACCAAGTGGAGCACCTAATCCTGATTTGTTCGGCAAGATATTTTCTTTCGGGACTTTTACATTATCAAAAATTAGTTCTCCTGTTGAACTGGCACGTAGTGACCATTTGTTATGAGTTTCTGGTGTTGAGAACCCTTCCATACCACGTTCTACTATCAAACCATGAATTCGTCCATTTTCGTCTTTTGCCCAAACTATTGCAATTTGTGCAAATGGTGCATTAGATATCCACATTTTGGCGCCATTTAAAAGGTAATGGTCTCCTTTATCTTTAAAATTCGTGGTCATTCCACTTGGGTTTGAACCATGATCGGGTTCGGTTAAACCAAAACAACCCATCCATTCGCCACTTGCTAATTTTGGCAGGTATTTTTGTCGCTGTGCTTCGGTTCCGTATTTCCAAATAGGATACATTACTAACGACGATTGCACTGAAGCAGTTGATCGCACTCCTGAATCACCACGTTCAATCTCTTGCATAATCAACCCGTAAGAAATCTGATCCAGTCCGGCACCTCCATATTCCAAAGGAATATAAGAACCAAAGGCACCAATTTCAGCAAGCCCTTTTATAATTTGCATAGGGAATTCAGCCTTTTGAGCATACTCTTCTATAATAGGTGACACGTTGCGTTTTACCCATTCTCGTGCTGCATCTCGTACTAATTTATGTTCGTCTGTTAAAAGCTCATCAAGATTGTAATAATCGGGAGCTTCAAATAAATCTGGCTTCATGTTCTTTATTTTAATGCTTCAAATTTAAGTATTGTGAATGAATCTTACGCTTTTTAAAAAGAAAATTATTGATTTAAAAATTCAGATAGCAATCGATGAAAATGATGTACACCTTGCTCTCTTGTTGGTGAGAACTATTTTATTCTATATAAAAAGATGCTGGAAGTGTTTCTGCTTTTTTGATGTCTGAATCAATGTTGAATTTTCTGACCATTAGTTATTTGTTGTATATTTAAAAGCTGACTCCTAATTTGCATAATTAAAATTGATCTCCTTTAAAGCACTTTGGATGATTTCGAAATCACAAAAAATAGGATTATTAACCACCACTTCTTTGGTAGTTGGAAACATGATTGGCGCAGGTATATTTGTACTCCCTGCAGTTTTATCAGGATTTGGTAGTATTAGTTTAATAGGATGGCTGTTTTCTGCTACAGGTGCATTAATTCTTGCTAAGATTTTTAGCAACTTTAGTAAAATAATTGTTAATAAAAGCGGAGGACCTTATACCTATTCAAAAGCTGGTTTTGGAGATTTTATCGGATTTTTAGTGGCTTGGGGTTATTGGATTTCATGTTGGATTGGCAATGCTGCCATTGCTGTTGCTGCTATAAGTGCATTAAGTTATTTCTTTCCAGCTTTAAAAACAGAGCCTTTATTGGCTGTTAGTGTTGGCTTAGGAATAATTTGGTTATTAACATGGGTAAATTCCAAAGGTGTTAAAGCCTCAGGGAAAATGCAAGTTATAACTACAGTTTTAAAATTAATGCCTTTAGTGTTTGTTATACTTATTGGAGTGTTCTTTTTTAGTCTTGATAATTTTCCTGCTTTTAACTTGACTGCTGAAAGTAATTTTGCAACATTTCCTGTTGTTGCTGTATTAACTTTATATGCTTTTTTAGGAATCGAATGTGCAACAATTCCAGCTCAAAATATAGAAAATCCTGAAGTTACTGTGCCTAAAGCAACAATGTTAGGAACGATAATTACAACTCTTGTTTATATACTTGGCACAATTGTTTTGTTTGGTATACTCCCAGTTGAAACTTTAAAAGAATCTCCTGCTCCATTTGCCGAAGCTGGAAAATTAATTGGAGGAGAATATGCAGGTTATTTTGTGGCGGCTGGAGCAGCAATAGCTGCGATTGGTGCATTGAATGGTTGGATATTAATAACAAGTCAAATCCCTATGGCAACCGCAAAAGATAATTTATTTCCAAAAATATTTAAGAAAGAAAATAAAAATGGAGTCCCGATTTTTGGATTGATTATCGGAAGTATTTTAACCTCTATTGTAATGTTAATGAACTATTCGGAAGGGTTAGTAGATCAGTTTGAGTTTATAGTTTTATTAACTACACTCACCTGTTTAGTGCCTTATCTTTTTGTTTCATCTTCCTATATTTTAGTTATTATTGAGAGAAAATTACATGTGAATAGTTGGATGAAAACCTTTGTTCTTGGAGGTTTAGGTTTTACATATTCCCTTTGGGCAGTTTATGGATCTGGTCATGATACTGTTTTTTATGGATTCTTATTATTATTGGCAGGTATTCCGTTATATATAATAATGCAATGGCATAAACGCAAGAAGTAAATGAAAACGACACATCATTCAGAATTTTTAAAACTAGAATCGGTTTATTTAAAGTCTGTTAAGAATGCCTTTATTTCTGATAATCATTTAAGTAAGCAATGGCAAGAACTGAATTATTTATCTCTCCCTGATTTTAATTCTGCAATTGAAGAATACAGAACCTTCGTAAAGTATTTAGGCAAAACGGGAATCAAATATTTTCCTTTTGTCGATTCCACAACAATTGATTCTATATATTGTCGAGATGCATCAATAGTAACAGATTTTGGAATGATAATTTGTAACATGGGGAAATCCGGAAGAATTAATGAGCCTAGGTCTCAAAAGCAAGTTTTCAAAAAAAATAATATTCCTATTCTTGGAGAAATAAAATCGCCTGGAACATTAGAAGGTGGAGACGTGGCTTGGCTAGATGAAAAAACTCTAGCAGTTGGACATACTTATAGAACAAATAAAGAAGGTATTGTTCAATTAAAAGAACTATTAGAACCAAAAGGAATTGTAGTTATTGTTGCAGAATTACCACATTACAAAGGGAAGCAAGATGTATTTCATCTCATGTCAATTTTAAGTCCAATCGATAAGGATTTGGCAGTTGTTTATTCTCCATTTATGTCAATTAAATTTAGAAACACGCTTATTGAAAGAGGCTTTAAATTTGTTGAAGTTCCACAAGAGGAATTTGAATCTATGGGTTGCAATGTACTGGCTATTGCACCAAGAGAATGTATTATGGTTGATGGTAACCCAATAACAAAACAACGATTGGAAGCTGCTGGTTGTAAAGTAAAAGTTTACAAAGGCGAAGAGATTAGTGTAAAAGGCGGTGGCGGGCCAACGTGTTTGACACGTCCTTTATTACGAAGTTTCTAATTACATTTTCAAATAGAAATCTTTGGTAAGATTGATATAATCTTGTGTGTATTGATGTCGTTCAACTTCAATTATAAGCTCATTTATTTTTAAATCATTTTTATTGAATGAGAATTCCATTAAACTTCTTTTTATTTCTGAAGTTGGACTCCCTTTTACTCTTGTAATTCTATTTGGAAATAAGTTTATATTTGAAGCTAACTCAATAAAATTTTCTTCTTCTTTAAACGGAATAATTACTGAAAATTTTCCTTCGTCTGAAAGTAATTTCGATACGCTTTCAACTAAATGCTCAAAAGGCAAAGCATCATAAAATCTAGCTATTTTTCTTGAATTGGACATTATATTCTCTCCCTTTGGGAGAGATGGTGAAGCCAGAGTGGGCGAATAAAAAGGAGGATTAGAAATAATGAGGTCGTATTTATAGTCAATTTCGTCTGTAAATTCTTCTAATGAAGCATGATAACAAAACAGTCTATCACTCCAAGGTGAGTTTTCAAAATTCCCGACACATTGCTCATAAGCATTTTCGTCAATTTCAATGGCATCAATCGTTTCTTCATTACTACGTTGAGCTAACATTAATGCAATAACGCCAGTTCCTGCTCCAATATCTAAAACAGAATTTGGATGATGTTCTAAATTTGCCCAAGCTCCTAATAAAACAGCATCTGTGCCAATTTTCATGGCACATTGATCTTGGTTTATAGTGAATTGTTTGAAATGAAATGGATTTGATGACATTATCATAAATATAAATCAATCAGCCCTTCAGGTGTATCAACAACAATCGTTTTATTTTTCCTGTCAACTTCTTTAATAAATTCATCATTTATTGGAATCAATATTTCAACGCCATCTCTGTCAATTTCAAAAAGCGCTTGCGATGTTGTATCGTTTATGCCTTTTACTATTCCTACGTACCCGAAATTTACATCCTTAATAATAAATCCTATTACTTCATGAAAATAGAATTTGTTTCCTTCCAGTATTGGTAACAATTCAAGTGGTAAATAAACATCGCTTTTTAGTAATGCAATAGCATCTTCTTCAGTAGATATTTCTTCAAATTTTACCCGTAGCAAATCAGATTTATGAAGCTGTGAACGTTCAATAAAAAAGGGAATTAAAGAATTACCGACAAAAATAAAAACAGCATCTAAATTCTTGTATGTTTCAGGCTGATCTGTATCAAGTTTTATTAGGAGCTCTCCTTTAAAACTATATTTTCTTACAATCTTTCCTAAATAAAAACAATCTTCAATAGTCATAAATATTAAGATTCAATTTGTGAATTTACGTTCTTCATTTAAATATTATTTCATACAAAAAACTCCGACAAAAAATTTATCGGAGTTTAAAAGTATAAAAAATAATTCTTTTATTCTTCTTCGTTTGAAGCTTTTACTTCTTCAACAGCATCTTCTGATTTTGTTTCTTCAGCAACCGATTCAGTGGTTTCTTCTTCAACAGCAACTTCTTCAGTTGCAACATCTTCCGAAACTTCTTCTTCAACAACTACCGGAGCTGTTCTTGCTTCGTTTACTACTTTTTCAGCTCCTAAAGCTTTAGATTCTGCATCTGCTTTAGCTTTTGCCAAACCATCTACTTTTGCATCAACTTTTGCTGCTTTTTCATCTAACCAATCTTGAAACTTTTTTTCTGCTTCTTCTTCGGTGAAAGCTCCTTTTTTAACGCCACCTGCTAAATGTCGTTTTAACATTACACCCTTATACGACAAAATTGCTCTTGCAGTATCTGTTGGTTGTGCTCCATTTTGAAGCCACTTAACAGTACCATCTATATTCAATTCTATAATTGCTGGGTTTTTGTTTGGATCGTAAGTACCTAATTTTTCTAAATATTTACCATCTCTTTTTGATCTTGCATCTGCTGCAACAATCCAGTAAAAAGGTTTTCCTTTTTTACCGTGTCTTTGTAGTCTAATTTTAACTGGCATAAAAATTAATTTGTGAGGTTCTCGACCTCTGTTATTAATGAGAGCGCAAAGATACTATATTTTTCTAATTCTCAATTAGAAGTTTCACTTTTTTAATATGAACCGAATTATAACACAAAGTGTTCATAAGTTTGACATGCAAATCATCATAATTATTCTTAATTTTAGGGTTCTTATTTTTACGGAATAAAACACTTTTATGTACCTAATTTTTGATACCGAAACTACTGGATTACCCAAACGTTGGAATGCTCCAATTACTGATACTAATAACTGGCCAAGATGTATTCAAATAGCCTGGCAATTGCATGACGAATCAGGGAATTTAATCGAGCATCAGGATTATTTAGTCCAACCTGAAGGATTTAATATTCCTTATGATGCCGAAAATATTCATGGCATTTCTACCGAATTGGCTCAAGAACAAGGCATTCCTCTAGCAGAAGTTTTAGAAAAATTTAATGAAGCTCTAAACAAAACCAAATTTATTGTTGGACAAAATATAAAGTTCGACCTCAATATTATGGGTTGCGAATTTGTAAGAGAAAATATTGCAAACCAACTTCAAGGACTTCCAGCTTTAGACACTTGTACCGAACATACAGCAAGTTTATGCAAACTTCCTGGTGGACGTTATGGCAAATTTAAACTCCCAACACTTACAGAATTACATCAGTATTTATTTAACAAACCTTTTAACGAAGCTCATAATGCTACAGCTGATGTTGAAGCGACAACACGCTGCTTTTTTGAATTGATTCGAAAAGAAGAATTTACAAAAGAACAATTAAAAGTTCAGCCAGACTATTTTAAAAATTTCTCTGAAGCTAATCCAAACGAAATTCAACTCATCGAATTAAAACACATCAATCTAAAAAAGGAAAGCGAGAAGATAAATAAAAGACTTCAAAAAGAGCAAATCAAAGATGTTTCCGAAGAAGAAATAAAAGAAAATATTTCAGAATTATCAGATGCCAATTTTGTGCATTTGCACAACCATTCTCAATTTTCAATATTACAGTCAACAATTAGCATAAAAGATTTGGTTTCTGCAGCAGCAGATAAACAAATGCAAACCGTTGCACTTACCGATCATGCAAATATGATGGGAGCTTTTCATTTTATAAAGGCAGTTAACAATCATAATAATTCTGTAAAAGAAAAAAACAAAATAGCCTTAGAAAAAGGCGAAACACCAATTTTAAAAGAAATAAAACCAATATTAGGTTGCGAGTTTTTTGTTTGCGAAAATCATTCAGACAAAAGCCATAAAGACAATGGTTATCAAATTGTTTTTTTAGCAAAAAGCAAAAAAGGATACCACAATTTGGTAAAATTATCTTCTCACGCTTACACTAATGGGTTTTATTATGTGCCACGAATCGATAAAAAACTCATCGAACAATACAAAGAAGACCTTATAGTTTTAACAGGAAATTTGTATGGCGAAGTACCAAGTAAAGTGCTGAATATTGGCGAAAAACAAGCCGAAGAAGCACTACTTTGGTGGAAAGAGCAATTTGACGACGATTTGTATATCGAGCTGATGCGACACGATCAGGAAGATGAAAATCGCATCAATCCTACGCTCATAAAGTTTTCTAAAGATCACAATATAAAGCTAATCGCTACCAATAACACTTATTATGTAAATCAAGAAGATGCCAATGCACACGATATTTTATTGTGCGTAAAAGAAGGCGAAAAACAAGCGACACCAATTGGTCGTGGTCGTGGATACAGATATGGTTTGCCAAATCAGGAGTATTATTTTAAGTCTTCTGACGAAATGAAAACGCTCTTTAAAGATGTTCCTGAATCCATTTCCAATATTCAGGAAATTGTAGATAAAGTTGAAACCTATCAATTAAGACGTGATGTGTTACTGCCAAAATTCGATATTCCAAAAGACTTTGAAAACGAAGATTCGTATTTAAAACACATCACTTTTCAAGGTGCAAAAAAACGCTATGGCGAGATTGGTTCAGACCTTCAGGAGCGTATAGATTTTGAGCTTAATGTTATAAAAAAAACAGGCTATCCAGGTTACTTTTTAATAGTTGAAGATTTTATTCGCGAAGCACGAAATATGGATGTTTCTGTTGGTCCAGGTCGTGGTTCTGCAGCAGGTTCAGTAGTTGCATATTGCCTTTGGATTACCAATATAGATCCTCTAAAATACGATTTACTATTTGAGCGTTTCCTGAATCCGGATCGTGTGAGTATGCCAGATATTGATATTGATTTTGACGATGAAGGCCGTGGAAAGGTTATGGATTATGTAATTAATAAATATGGAAGTAAGCAAGTTGCGCAGATTATTACTTACGGAACAATGGCTGCTAAATCGGTTATTCGAGATACAGCAAGAGTATTGGATTTGCCACTAAATGAAGCCGATAGAATAGCGAAATTAATTCCTACTATGGCTAAACTCGGAACCATTTTTGGATATGATGAAAGAGAATTACGAAGCAAATTTAGAGCCGAAGATTTAGATAAAATAAATCAGCTTTTAAATATTGCAGATGGCGAAGATCTTGAGGCTGAAACTATTAATCAAGCACGAAAATTGGAAGGTTCTGTTCGTAACACAGGAACTCACGCTTGTGGTGTTATCATTACACCAAGCGATATTACCAATTTTGTTCCTGTTGCTACTGTAAAAGATTCCGATTTGTATGTTACACAATTTGACAACTCTGTAGTGGAAGATGCAGGATTACTTAAAATGGATTTCCTCGGATTAAAAACCTTGACCTTAATTAAGGATACCGTAAAAATTGTAAAAGCTAAACACAATATTTTACTCGATCCAGACACTTTTCCGTTAGATGATGAAAAGACTTTTGAGCTGTTTCAAAAAGGAGAAACCGTAGGTATTTTTCAATATGAATCTGCTGGAATGCAAAAGCATTTAAAAGACTTAAAACCTTCCGTTTTTGACGATCTTATTGCTATGAATGCCTTGTACCGTCCTGGTCCAATGGAATATATCCCAAGTTTTATTAGACGTAAAAATGGTGATGAAAAGATTGTGTACGATCTTCCAATAATGGAGGAAAACCTTAAAGAAACCTATGGTATTACAGTCTATCAGGAGCAAGTGATGGTACTGTCTCAAAAGCTGGCAAATTTCTCAAAAGGTGATGCAGACGTGTTACGGAAAGCGATGGGGAAAAAGATTTTTTCTTTGCTTGAAAAATTAAAACCACAGTTTTTAGATGGTGGAGAATCGAATGGACATCCACGAGAAATTTTAGAAAAAATCTGGAAAGATTGGGAAGCCTTTGCAAGTTATGCCTTTAATAAATCGCATTCAACCTGTTATGCTTGGATTGCCTACCAAACTGCATATTTAAAAGCGCATTACCCTGCCGAGTATATGGCTGCAGTATTGTCTAATAATATGAACGATATAAAATCGGTTACCTTCTTTATGGAAGAGTGTAAACGTATGCGCTTAAAGGTACTTGGTCCAGATGTTAATGAATCGTATTACAAATTTTCTGTAAATAAAGATAATGCCATTCGCTTTGGAATGGGAGCCATAAAAGGTGTTGGTCATGGTGCAGTAAAAACCATAGTTGAGAATAGAAAAAAAGACGGTAATTACAATTCAATTTTTGATGTAACAAAACGTGTGGATTTACGAGCAGCTAACAAAAAAGCCTTTGAAAATTTAGCGCTTGCAGGTGGATTTGATTGTTTTACAAATACGCATCGTGCTCAATATTTTCATAAGAAAGGTGACGATATTACTTTTTTAGAAAAAGCAATAAAGTATGGCAGCAAACATCAGGAAAATGAAAATTCTGCACAAGTAAGTTTGTTTGGCGATTCAAGTGAAGTTCAAATTTCGGAACCTCAAATTCCTACTTGTGAAGAATGGGGAACTATGGAAAAACTTGCCCAAGAAAAAGAAGTAGTAGGTATTTATATTTCAGGTCATCCTCTCGACGATTTTAAAACCGAAATGAACACCTTTTGCAACGCTACGGTTGCAATGTTTAACGATTTAGAAACCTATATAAATAAAGAACTCACTTTTGGTGGCGTGGTTACAGATGTGCAACATCGAATTAGCAGACAAGGAAAAGGTTGGGCTTTATTTACGGTTGATGATTATACAGATAGTTTTGAATTCCGAATTTTTGGTGAAGAGTATTTAAAATATCGTCACTTTTTAATGAAAAATAACTTTATTTATGTTCGCACTTTTGTAAAAGATGGCTGGACAAATAGAGACACAGGTAAAAAAGGCGACCCAAGAGTCCAGTTTAACAGTTTCCAATTGTTACACGATGTTATGGATACGATGGCTAAAAAGCTCTCAATTCAATTAAATATTAATGATCTTGAAGAAGAAAAAATCACATCTATAAAAGAGTTATTACATATGCACAAAGGCAGTCATGCTCTTAATTTTGTGGTTTACGATAACGAAGAAAGCATAAAACTACAAATGCCAAGTCGTAAGCAAAAAGTAAAAATATCACAAGAATTACTTGATGAATTGACAGAACAAGATGTACATTATAAGTTGAATTAGTTAAATGATTAACTCAAATACTTTTCCAATTTTAGCCACAAAACGCTTATCACTTCGTCAACTTAAAACAACTGACGGTCAAGCCGTTTTTAAAATTCGATCTAACGAAATTGTATATAAATACATTGCAAAATAAACACAAAAAACCAATAAAGGAATTGCTAATGAAGCGTTTTTGTATTGGGCAATTACCTTAAAAGAAACTCAAAAACTTGTAGGCACTATTTGTTTATGGAATTTTTCAAATGATAAATTAATTGCAGAAGTTGGTTACGAGCTACTTCCTGCTTACCATAAAAAAGGAATAATGAATGAAGCCTTAAGCAAAGTTCTCGAATTTGGATTTGGGACCTTAAACCTAAACTCTATTGAAGCTTTTACTCACAGAAAAAATAAAGCATCAAAAACACTTTTAATAAGACATCATTTTAAGTTCGACAAAAATAGAACAGACAAAGGATTTCCTGATAATATTATTTATATACTAACAAAATAATAATTAGATTTTAATCTGTCTATCAATTTGTTGCTCTAAAGAAATAAAGGTTTCCGTTCTTGAAACGCCTTTGATAGATTGAATTTCTTTATTAAGTAAATGCATTAAATGCTCATTATCTTTACAAAGTACTTTTATAAAGATGCTCCAGTTTCCTGTGGTGTAATGACATTCTAAAACTTCAGGAATTTTTTTAAGCTGTTTAACTGCTTGTGGATTGCTTACTGCTTTGTCCAAAAAAATACCGACAAATGCCATTGTAGTATAGCCTAATACTTTTGTGTTTATAATAAATTTTGAACCGGAAATCAATTCTGAATTTTCAAGTTTACGTAACCGTTGATGAATTGCTGCTCCCGAAATACCAACCTGACGAGCAATTTTAAGTATTGGAGTTCTGGCATCTTGCATTAACTCGCGAAGTATCATTTTATCAATTCCATCTATCAGAATACTTTGATCTGTAATTTTCATGCATTATTTATGTTTAAAATTAATAGGTAAAAATACAAAAATGCTTTTAAACTGTAATAAAAAGATATAAAATTGAATGATTTAGATCGAAAACTGCAATTTATTGAATGATTTATTCGAAAACATTAAACATTTAACATGTTATAACCCAAATAAGGCACTTCTTTTTCGCTAAAAACAATTCCATTGGTTTCTAACTCTTTTAAAATAGGTGTGTAAACTTCTTTTGAAATTGGGATTTGAACACCTGGAGTTTTAATTTTTCCATCAAGTATAGCAAGAGTAGCCATAGCAACTGGCAAGCCAACAGTTTTAGCCATAGCAGTATAGGTTTGATCTTGACCTATAGTAACCATTGTAGCATCTATTTGGTGCATTTTACCATGCAATTCATAACCAAACTTATGATACATCACAATCATATCCTTATCCTCTTTTTTTAGTGTCCAGGTATCCATTAGTATTTTCTGCAAAATTTGTGCTGGAGTTGCTTTTTTAAGTGCTACTTTTTTTGATGAACTAAAAATATCAAGTTCTTCAAGTTTATCCCAAACAATATCGTCCTGATCTATTTTTAAGTTGTGTCTGAATTTTAATTCAACAGAATCCGTTGGACTATAAGGCAAAAAAGTATTTACAAAATCTCGATAACTCATATTCTCACTATCATCAATTGTATAGCTATCGTCTGTCATTCCTAACTGTACAAACATATTCCAAGCGCGACTAAATCCAACTCTACGCATCGTTCCTCTGTACAAGGTTTTTACATTATTAAGGCCATAAACACTTTGATATTTGAGAGAATCTCTGTTTGCATACGCTTCAAATCTGCCATAGCCTTCCACTTCCAAAAATTCGGTACGTCTAAACAATCTATTATATGGTATATATTTGTACTTGTTTTCCTGCAAGAATTTTGCTGCTCCACCTTGCCCAGCAATCACCACATTTCTTGGGTTCCAAGTGAATTTATAATTCCAAAGATTATTGTCACTTTCTGGAGCAACCAATCCACCAGTAAACGATTCAAACAATATAATTTTCCCTCCTTTTTCTCGAATAGTGTCTAAAACTTTCATAGCGCTCATGTGATCGATTCCTGGATCTACGCCAATTTCGTTCATAAAAACAAGCCCTTTGGCTTTGGCTTCAATATCTAATACTTGCATTTCAGGGCTTATATACGATGCTGTAATCATATTCTTATTATAAGAAATACAATCTTTAGCAACTTCAATATGAAAACGAGCTGGTAGCATAGATACTACAATGTCTGCATTTTTTATTGCATTATTTCTTGAGTCTTGGTCAAAAACATCGAGGATAATCGCTTCTGCATTATTATGATTTCCTATTAACTCTTTAGCATTTTCTATATTGATATCACCTATCGTAATATGTAAATCTTCTGATTCAGATTTATCTAAAAAATATTTAATAAGATAAGATGAAGATTTGCCAGAACCAATAACTAAAATCTTTCGCATAGTGAGATTTGTTGTGTAATTTTGTTTCCACGAATGTAATAAAATGTAACTGTTATAAAAACTCAAAATATAAATTTATATGAGTTATTAACATACATTCCGTATCTTGTTAAGAATGAACTACCTCGAGGCAGAGCCATAGAAGTATTGTAAAATCCAAAATTGGATAAACAAAATGGCACATCATCGAGGTTTTATTATGACTTTTAAAAATATGCTCATTCATACTTCACAAAAATACATATCTTTACTCTACACTCAATGCAGAGCATCGAGGAATTCTATAGATTAAATATATGAACAACTTTAAAGAAAATTACAATAAAATTTTAGAAGTCTTCTCCTCAATTAGAAAAAGAGAGCAGTTTTTAAAACAAAAAAGGAAACTTAAAGATATAGAAATAATAGCAATGAATCTGACTGCAGAATACATGAGCATAGACAGTGAAAACCAGTTATTTAGAATTCTTCCAGAGTCATTAAAAATTAAAATAGAGCGTAGTGTTTATAATCGAAGAAAACGAAAATTAATTTTTTGCAATTGAGTTTATAAGAAAAGAACTTTCAAATCAATTTAATGACTTTTAAAATTATTTTATAGTAGATAGTATGCCATTAGAGGTTTGCAAATTACCAAGAAGTAAAAGGAGAAAAAAATTTATTCCTCTCCAAACAAAGGTTTTTGTGCAAGTCAAAATATGCATTATTATGGGTATAAAATTCATGCTGTCAGCTCAATTCAAGGTTGTTTAAAAGTTTTGATATTAGTAAAGCATCAGTTCACGATATTCATTATTTGAAAGATATAAAAATCAATATAAATACCAGAAGCAAGCTTATATTTTTCGAAAGAAAAGGAAGAGAATATAAACATTGTTTTCTCAATTTTATGACCACCAGACAACTATCGGGATTATGATTCGAAGAAATTATGCCAAAACCTTTGAAGGTTTTAAAACAAGAATACTATCAAAGTTAGCTTCATTAACAATCATACAATACATCAATAAGTTTATCTTTGATAGAAATATAAATAATCTAAAAATTAACATTATTTAAATGCACAACGGGTTCTTTCTTTTAAGATACTGCTTTTAATTTTTTAAGAAGCGTTTTGGTAAGTTTTCCTTCAGCATAAGACTTTGTTACATTTAATTTGGTTTCATAAGTTCCTGGCAAATAAAACATCGCATCTGTTAGAACTTTTTCGCATAACGAACGTAAGCCTCGAGCGCCAAGTTTATATTCAACGGCTTTCTCTACAATAAAACCCAATGCTCCTTCTGTAATAGTTAGCTCAATATCGTCCATAGCAAACAGTTTTACATACTGTTTTATAATGGCATTTTTCGGTTCGGTTAAAATTGCTCTTAAGGTTACTGCATCTAAAGCATTCATATAGGTTAAAACAGGAAGTCGTCCAATAATCTCTGGTATTAATCCAAAGTCTTTGAGGTCTTTAGGCGTAATATATTGCAGCAAATTATCTTTATCGAGACCATCTTCAACGTGAGATGCTTTATAACCAATCGCAGACATGTTTAACCGTTTAGAAATAAAACGATCCATGCCATTAAAAGCTCCTCCAGCAATGAACAAGATGTTTTCGGTATTTACTTCAATAAATTTTTGGTCGGGATGTTTCCTTCCTCCTTTTGGAGGAACATTAACTATGGTTCCTTCTAATAGTTTAAGTAATGCTTGCTGAACTCCTTCTCCGGAAACATCTCGTGTAATTGATGGATTATCACTTTTTCGGGCAATTTTATCTATCTCATCAATAAACACAATGCCTTTTTCGGCTTTCTCAAGATTATAATCGGCTACTTGTAGTAAGCGTGTTAAAATACTTTCTACATCTTCACCAACATAGCCGGCTTCTGTTAAAACCGTTGCATCTACTATTGCAAGAGGTACATTTAACATTCGGGCAATGGTTTTTGCTATTAAAGTTTTACCTGTTCCTGTTTCCCCAACAATAATAATATTGCTCTTTTGAATTTCTACATCATCATCGGTTTTTGCTTGTAACAAACGTTTATAATGATTATAAACCGCAACAGACATTATACGTTTGGTGTATTCCTGACCAATAATATACTCGTCCAGAAACGCTTTAATTTGCTGTGGTTTTTTCAGCATTAATTCTGCCGAAAGATTACTTTTATCGGTTTGTTTCGATTCTTCAATAACAATACCATGAGCTTGTTCGATACAGCGATCACAAATATGTGCATCTAAACCAGCTATAAGTAAATTGGTTTCGGGTTTTTTCCTTCCACAAAACGAACATTCTAAATCTTCTTTAGCCATAAATTAAATTTTTCAAAAAAATTTAAATTTCAATATACAAAATCTCAAATTCCAATTTCAATAGTTATTGGAATCAATACTAACTTTTCACAAGTATTTCGTCAATCATACCATATTCAAGTGCTTTATCAGATTTCATCCAGTAATCACGATCGCTATCAGCATGTATTTTATCGTAATCTTGACCTGTATGTTTACTAATTATTCTATATAACTCTTCTCTTAAGGATATTATTTCACGAGCTGTAATTTCGATGTCACTTGCTTGTCCTTGTGCTCCACCCATAGGTTGATGAATCATAATCCGGGAATGGGTTAAACCGCTACGTTTTCCTTTTTCTCCTGCACACAGCAATACAGCACTCATAGATGCTGCCATTCCTGTACATATTGTTGCAACATCTGGCTTAATTAATTGCATAGTATCATAAATACCCAATCCGGCATATACACTGCCTCCTGGTGAATTTATGTATATTTGAATATCTTTTGAAGCATCTGTGCTTTCTAAAAACAATAACTGTGCTTGAATAATATTAGCAACGTGATCACTAATTCCTGTTCCCATAAATATGATGCGATCCATCATTAATCTGGAGAATACATCAAAAATAGCAACATTCATTTGGCGTTCTTCAATAATATTTGGAGTTTGACCAACAGGATACATACTACTTAACATTTTATCATAATAGGTACTGCTTATGCCTTGATCTTTTATAGCGAATTTTTTAAATTCTTTTCCGTAATCCATATTCTTTTTAATATTTGATTGATAATAAAATAGGCGTTGAATTAAGTTTAATCAACGCCTAAATATAATGATTTTTTAAAACTATGAACCGTAAACTTCTTTTACGAATTTTTCGTAGGATAGTTCTTTGGTTTTAAGGTTTGCTTTTTCTTTATATAATTCTAATAATTTTTGACTCACAAGTTGTTCAGATAAGCGTTTTACCTCATCTTTATTTGATAGTACACGTGCTACAATATCGTCTAACTCCTTATCTGAAGAATTGTTTTGTCCAAACTGTGCCATTTGCATTTTAATCATTTCTTTTGAATGTGCTTTTAAATCCTCGAAATTAACTTGAATGTCATTATCTGTCATTATTTTCCCTTCAATTAACTGGTAGCGCATACTTTTTTCAGATTTCTCATATTCTTCTTTAGCCTGAATCTCGTCTATAGCTTCTTCTCCTGCAGTTTGCATCCATTTTTGTAAGAATGTTGCAGGTAAATTAAATTTTGTTCCTTCTACCAAATACTCGGTAACATCATTCAATAATTTTTGATCGGATTGTTGAACAAATTGTTTTTCGGCATCGTGTTTAATTCTTTCTTTAAGTTCGGTGACCGAAGTAATAGTTCCTTTTCCAAATAATTTATCGAACAACTCCTGGTCAAGATCTGCAAGTTCTCTTGTATTTATTTCGGTAATAGTGAAGGTAACTTCAATATTTAATTCGTGCGCATCGTCATGAGAAACTTTTAAATAGTTTATTAAGTCATGCTCGTTATTAAAAAGTACTTTTGTTTTTAGGGTAATAACATCTCCAATTTTAGCACCAATAAATTTTTTAGAGTTTGCTTTGCCTTTAAATTTATCTAATGTTAATGTTGCTGAACTTTCGATTTGTTTTTCTTCATTCTTAAAAACACCAGTGAGTTCATCGCCTTCTGTCATTACAGTTTTTGAGACGAGTTTACCATATTGTTTACGAATACTTGTAATTTGGTTGTTAACCATTTTTTTGTCGGCAACAATTTTGTAATGAGTTATTGATTTTCTCCCTTTTAGTTTCACCTCAAATTGTGGTGCTAAACCAAGTTCGAATTCAAAAGAAAATTCTTCAGCATTCCAATCTAAATTATCTTGAGATTTTGGCAGCGGATTTCCTAAAACATCCAATTTTTCTTCGGTTAGATATTTATTAAGTGAATCTTGAAGCAATTTATTTACTTCATCAATTAAAACCGCTTTACCATATTGTTTTCTTACCATTCCCATTGGTACATGTCCTTTTCTAAATCCTGGAATGTTAGCCGTTTTTCGGTAATCTGCTAAAATCTTATCCACCTTATCGCTATAATCACTTTTGGAAATATCCAGCTTTACTACAGCATTTAACTCATCAATATTTTCTCTTGTAATATTCATTGTTTTCTTATATGAAAATTGGGTCGCAAAAATACAATATTGTTTACAACCCAACAAATTTTTTAAAAGTCTAAAAAATCTATTTTTTATCTTTTTTTAAGACTGAATGTAATATAGATTGCAATATTGATAGAAGAATACTAAACAGTATTGCTGTCCAAATTCCATTAACCAAAAAACCATCGATGAGCTTGTTTGCTAATAAAATAATTAATGCATTAACTACTAACAAAAACAAACCCAATGTAACAATCGTGATTGGTAGCGTAAGAATCACTAAAACAGGTTTCACAAATAAGTTTAATACTGCTAATACTAAAGCGACAATAATTGCCGAACCTTAACCGTCAACACTAACACCTCCTAATAAGCTGGATATTATTAATACTGCAACTGCAGTTAACAATAGTTTGATAATTGAATTCATATTTGTCTTAGATTTTTTATCAAGATAATGACTATTTTAACTATTCAGTACTTAAAGTGCGCTAAAGTTATAAGTACTTAAAGTTATTCAAATATGAAAAATAGAGATATTAACAGACCATATGGCTTACCAAATCAAGTTGAGTTAAATACCCAATCAATTTGAGTACATACCCTTTTTACTGAAAAAATCATAAAAAATTTATAAAAGAAGTCCTAAAGTTTATTTTTAATTGAAAAATACTCACTTTAGTTCACTCTAAATACTTATAACTTTAGGCACTGGATAGTTACAACTATTTAATAAATTTAATAATCTGATTGAAAAAATCTTTAGGGTTTTCGGCATGTAACCAATGCCCTGCATTTTCTATGGTATTTAGGGTTGCTTTAGGGAAATGTGACTTTATTAAGGCTTCATCATTAATAGAAATATAATCCGATTTATCGCCTCGAAGAAACAAAGTGTCTCCTTTAAATATTGAATTCGTTGGCAATGCTTCGCCTATCTCTTCAACATTATCTTTTAATACTTTTAAATTTATCCGAAGTGCAAATTTGCCTTTTTCAACCCAATATAAATTTTTAAGTAAAAACTGCCTTACGTCAAACTCTGAAACATAATTTGCTAAAATTTCGTCGGCTTCTTTTCTGCTTGTTAAAACATCTAAATTTAATGCTGATAATCCTTCCAAAATGGTTTGGTGATACACAGGATAATATCGTGGAGATATATCGGCTACTATTAATTTTGAAACCATTTGAGGGTATTTTGCTGCAAACAACATTGATACTTTTCCTCCCATCGAATGACCAAGTAATACAATGTTACTTAACTTGTATGAATCACAATATTGTTCTAAATCTCGAATTAAAACTTGATAATTAAACTCTGCATCATGAGGGCTTCGCCCATGATTTCGCTGGTCAACCAAATGCACTTCATAACCTTGCTCACTGAATTTCCTGCCGAGAGTTTTCCAGTTATCGCTCATACCTAAAAAACCATGGAGTATAATAAATGCTTGCCCTTGACCTAAAATATTGGAGTGTAATATCATTTACGAATTATGATTTTTGATTTTAAAACTTCAAACTGTATATGAAGACTTATTTCAATCTATGTAAATACATATTTACTACATTTTCAATTCCTAAATACAAACTTTCCGAAATTAGCGCATGACCAATGGAAACTTCCAAAAGTTCTGGTATATTATCTTTAAAATATTTAATATTATCCAGCGATAAATCATGTCCTGCATTTATTCCAAGACCAATAGAATTTGCTAATTCTGCACATTCAATATAGGGTTTAATAGCGTCTTTATTTCCTAAACTGTATTGGTGTGCAAAATCTTCGGTATAGAGTTCAATCCTGTTTGTTCCTGTTTCTTTTGCTCCTTCAACTTGTTTTAAATTTGCATCTAAAAAAACTGAAGTTCGTATATTATTTTGTTTAAATTCTTTAATAATTTCATATAAAAATCCTTTGTGTTTAATAGTATCCCAACCAGCGTTCGACGTTATAGCATCATCAGCATCAGGCACTAAAGTAACTTGTGTTGGCTTAATTTTTAAAACCATATCTACAAATTTCGGAATCGGATTTCCTTCTATATTTAATTCGGTATAAACTATCGGTTTTAAATTGTAAGCATCTTGATAACGAATATGACGTTCGTCTGGTCTTGGATGAATGGTGACTCCTTGAGCACCAAACTGCTGTATATCCTTTGCAAATTGAACAAGATTAGGAGTGTCTCCACCTCTTGAGTTTCTTAAGGTTGCAATCTTGTTAATATTTACACTTAATTTTGTCATTTGTTAAGTCTTTAAAATACAAAAATACAAAGTAATACCAATAGAATTATGCCTATTCTGCATATTTTTGATTAATTTGCACATACTTTTATAAACCTATATGCCACTAAGTGATTACATAATAAACGATGTAAAACCTCTTAATGTTAACGATAATATTAAAGATGCTCAGCTATTGTTCAATCAGCTTATATACTCACATGTTCCTGTAAAGAAAGATGATATTTATATAGGCTGTATTTCTGAAACTGACGCTCATTGTTTTGAATCGGACAAACCGCTTTCAGAATTTTTATATACCATTGAAGGCTTTTACGTTAGAGCAAATTCACCTTGGTTGGATGTATTAGAAGCATTTGCCCAAAACGGCACTAATATTATGCCTGTTTTAGACGAAAAAAATACATATTTAGGGTATTATGAACTTAGCGATATCATTTCTTTATTTAACGAAACGCCTTTTTTTGCTGAACCTGGAGGAATTTTAATAGTGGAAAAAGGGATAAACGATTATTCTTTTAGCGAAATATGTCAGATTGTTGAATCTAATAATGCAAAACTTTTAGGCACGTTTATTTCTAAAATGGAAAATGATGTAATCCAAATTACTATAAAAATTGGCCGTTCAGGACTTAATGATATTATTCAAACATTTAGACGTTACAGTTATAAAATTGTTTCAGGCCATGAAGAAGATAAATTTATAAAAAACCTTAAAGAGCGATCTGATTATTTAAACAAATATTTAAACATATAACTTATGAAGATTGCAATATTCGGTAAGTTTTATCGCAAAAATTTAAAGTCTTCAATAGTAACACTATTAAGAGTTTTAGGCAATAAGCAAACTGAAATTTATTTTGATGACCAATTTTATACATCTATTAAAGCGCAAAAAAACAGTAATTTTAAAGCCTTCAATTTTAAAACATTTAAGCGTTTAGATAATTCGTACGATTTACTAATAAGTATTGGTGGCGATGGTACGATGCTAAGAGCTATTACTTATGTTAGAGATTTTAACATTCCAATAGTTGGTATTAATACCGGTCGTTTAGGGTTTTTGGCTACAATACAAAAAGACAATATTCAAAATGCCATAGAAGATATTTTAAAAGGCAATTATCGCATTTCTGAAAGAAGTCTGCTCACTATAAAAACCGAACCGGAAAATGAAAGTTTATTAGATTTTAATGTGGCTTTAAATGAAATTGCAGTAAGCAGGAAAAACACAACTTCTATGATTACTGTCGAAACTTATTTAAATAACGAATACTTAACATCGTATTGGGCAGATGGTTTAATTATTTCAACACCTACAGGTTCTACAGGATATTCGTTGAGTTGTGGTGGACCCGTAATTATGCCAGATGCAGACAGCTTCACACTTACTCCAATCGCTCCACATAATCTTAACGCCAGACCTTTAGTAATTCCAGATTCTACCGAAATAAAACTAAAAGTAAGCGGAAGAGAAGATAGTTATTTAGTGTCTTTAGATTCAAGAATAACAACATTAGATAACAATGCTACTATTACCATAAAAAAGGCGGATTTTAAAATTAAAATGATAGAACTCGAAGGAGAGAGTTTTATTCACACACTACGCAAGAAACTTCTTTGGGGAGAAGACAAACGAAATTAGGCAATAATTTGGCTTAATTCCTGTTTATCTGTAATACTATTCAACAAATTATTATAGGCAAATCTTATTTATTATATTTGCAAACTTTTAAAATCCTATGAGGTACATAACCATTATAATTATGAGTGTTTTTTGTTACAATTTTAATTATTCTCAAATTTATGAGGTGGGAGTGTTTATTGGTGGTAGCAATTTTATTGGAGACGTAGGTGCCACGAACTATATTTCACCTAATCAACCTGCTGTTGGAGTTATTTTAAAATGGAATCGAAGCCCGAGACACTCGTATAGAGTATCTGTTATTTATGCAAAATTAGAAGGTATTGATGTAAAATCTGACGATCCAAGGCGAAAGCAGAGAGGATATTCGTTCGAAACTAATTTATTAGAGATTTCTGCTGGTATGGAATTTACCTTCTTTGATTTTGATTTACATACCGAAGGAAAAAAAATGACTCCTTATTTATATACAGGAATAACCGCAGCAAATCATGATAACTTTTATTTTAACAATGGAACTCAAACTAATGAAAATACTAATAGTTGGGCTTATGGTATACCAATGGTTTTAGGACTTAAAACCAGATTGACAAAAAGTTTCATTCTTGCAATAGAAATAGGTGCCAGATATACATTTTCCGACGGAATAGATGGTAGTATTCCTGATAATCCTTCATTACAACCCAACTTTAGCCTCGGAAACATAAACAATAATGACTGGTACACATTTTCCGGAATTACATTAACTTACACCTTTGGGCAAAACCCTTGTTATTGCGGTTACGAATAATGGATTTAAACAGCAAAATAGATACAAAAAATTTACCAGAGCATATTGCCATAATTATGGACGGTAATGGTCGTTGGGCAAAACAAAAAGGGAAATTACGAATATTTGGGCATGAAAACGGAGCTAAAGCTGTCAAGAAAGTTGTAGAAGCATATGCAGAGATAGGTGTTAAAAATTTAACACTTTATGCCTTTTCTACAGAAAATTGGAATAGACCAAAATTAGAGGTTCAAACTTTAATGAAACTGTTAATTTTATCATTAAAAAAAGAAATAAAAACACTACACGATAACGATATAAAACTTAATGCAATAGGCAACCTCAAAGCCTTACCTACAATGGTCTATCGGGAATTGATGGATGTAATAGAGATTACCAAAAACAACGGTAATAGAACCTTAACATTAGCATTAAGTTACGGCTCTAGGGAAGAGCTTATAAATGCTGTAAAACAAATTAGCATTAAAGTTAAAAATAATATAATTTCGCCAGAAAAAATTGATGAATCCGTAATTAATGAGCATCTTTACACCCGAAATTTGCCTGAGGTAGATTTATTGATTAGAACTGGTGGCGAAAAACGAATTAGTAATTTCTTGTTATGGCAAATTGCTTATACAGAATTGTATTTTACTAATGTGTTTTGGCCTGATTTTACAAAGCAACATTTGCAGGAGGCCATTGTAGATTATCAAAAAAGAGAAAGACGATTTGGAAAAACAAGTGAACAACTTAGTTAATATTATACTATTGAAAACATACATTACACGACTTTTATTTATAGTTTTCTTTATAAACAGTTTTAGCATTACTGCCCAAGGCATTGAGTTAGCAAATGCAAAAAAATACACTATTGAAGATATTACAATTTCTGGAAGTACAAATTTCAGCTCTCAAACTATAATTACATATTCAGGTTTAAGAAAAGGGCAGGAAGTATTTATTCCCGGAGAAAAAATTAGTGCTGCCATTAAAAAGTTATGGAGCTCAAATTTATTTAGTAGTATTGATATTTTTATGACAAAAGCTGAAGGAGATAACATTGTTTTAGAAATTGCTCTTGTTGATTTGCCCGAACTTAAAGAAGCCAAAATTGAAGGTGTTAAAAAATCTAAAATTGAAGAAATCAAAAAAGAGAACACATTGCAACCTGGTGTTAAGGTTACCGAAAACCTTATAACAACTACAAAAAATTATTTACAAGACAAATACAAAAAAAAGGGATATTATAACGCCAATGTAACTATAATCACTACCAAAGTTATTGATACTGTTCAAAAAAACAAAGTCAATATGCTGGTAAGCATCAATAAAGGCAATAAAATTAAAGTAAAGGATATAGTGTTTAATGGCGCCGAAAAGCTTAAAAGCAAAAAACTTCGGAAAGTGATGAAAAACACTAAAAAGAAAAATCCAATTCGAGTATATAAACGTTCAAAATATGTTGAAGAAGATTTTAAAGAAGATTTAATTAGTGTAATAAATAAGTATAAAGAAAATGGATATAGAGATGCTCGTATTATTTCTGATTCTATAATTAAAAATGATGACGGGACAATTTCATTAAAAATTACCTTAGAGGAAGGTGAAAAATATACATATGGTAATATTATATTTTTAGGAAACACTGTATATACAGATCAACAACTCAACCAAATTTTAAGAATTAATAAAGGTGATACATATAATGGCGTCGAACTTAGTAAGCGAATAGAAGACAATTCGAAACCAGATGCAAACGACTTAACAAATTTATATCAAGATAGTGGTTATTTATTTTCTACAATAACACCAATAGAAGTTAGTGCAGATGGAAATGTTATTGATATGGAAATAAGGATTATTGAAGGTAAACCAGCTTATTTTAATAAAGTAACTGTAACAGGAAACGACAAAACAAACGACCATGTTATCTATAGAGAATTAAGAGTCCGTCCAGGACAATTATATAGAAAAAGAGATGTTGTTAGAACAGTTAGAGAACTTGGACAACTAGGATTCTTTGATGCACAACAAATTGAGCCTAATTTTAAAAATGTAAGCCCAACCGATGGAACTCTGGATATGGAATTCTCTGTTGTAGAAAGAGGTTCAAGTCAAATAGAGTTGCAAGGTGGTTATGGTGGTGGTGGTTTTATCGGGACACTTGGGTTATCTTTTAATAATTTCTCTATAAAAGATATCTTTAAAAAAGAAGCTTACAAACCAATCCCGATGGGAGATGGTCAAAAATTATCTTTGCGTTTACAAGCAAGTCAATTTTTTCAAACTTATAGTTTCTCTTTTTCAGAGCCTTGGTTAGGCGGGGAAAAGCCTGTACAATTTTCAATATCTTTATCACACACCAAACAGTTTTTATTTAATCCTATAACACGTAAAGCAGACAAAAGCCGACAGTTCAATATTACAGGTATTTCAGTAGGATTAGCAAAACGTTTAACAGCTCCAGACGATTATTTTACATTATCGCAGGCTTTGAGTTTTCAACTTTATGATTTACAAAATTACAACACTGGCTTATTTACATTTGGTGACGGTTCATCTAAAAATTTAGCCTATACAATTGGCTTAACTAGAAACAATACATTTACAGATCCTATATATCCAACAGGAGGATCAAATTTTAGTGTTTCCGCTAAATTTACATTCCCATATTCAGCAGTCAATGGTGTAGATTATAAAGCTCTAAAAGATGAAAGGGATGATTTAACCGAAGAATTAGCTAACGACCCTACAAATACCGATGCTGCTGAAAGAATTGCCGAAATAGATCAAGAACGCTTTAAGTGGTTAGAATTTTATAAAATAAAATTTAGTGGTGAATGGTACACAAAAATTGTTGGTCAACTAATATTAAGACCAAAAATTGAATTTGGTTTTTTGGGAGCAT
Source organism: Flavobacteriaceae bacterium PRS1 (assembly GCA_003709165.1). Classification (GTDB taxonomy): domain Bacteria; phylum Bacteroidota; class Bacteroidia; order Flavobacteriales; family Flavobacteriaceae; genus PRS1. The sequence continues at coordinate 10,028 of RDRZ01000012.1, read as the reverse complement.
TTAATAATGATAGAGGTGTAATACCTTTTGAGCGTTTCTTTTTAGGAGGAGATGGTTTAGGCAGCTATAGTTTAGATGGACGAGAAACAATTGCATTAAGAGGTTATCCAAACCAATCATTAACTTCTCCAGATGGTGGAATTATTTATAACAAGTTTTCGTTAGAATTAAGACACCCGATCACTTTAGCTGCACAAGCAAAAATTTATGCCCTGGTTTTTGTAGAAGCTGGAGCTTCTTATGATGATTTTAAAGATTATAATCCTTTTGACTTAAGCCGTTCGGCAGGTGTTGGCATTCGATTATTTATGCCTGCGTTTGGATTATTAGGGATAGATTTCGGATATGGATTTGATTCAATACCAGGAGAGATTGGTAATCATGGTTGGGAAACACACTTTATTATTGGACAACAATTTTAAGTTTGGCACGATATTTTCTATTAAGTCAATAATGATTTAAGCCATGTGTTAAAAATTTTAAAATTATATTTCGTTAATTTGAAGTATATTAACTTTGGTGGCGAAATCGTGAATTTTATCCCGTCATTTTAAGAATTTATAAGATGAAATCGATAAATTTAAAATACAAACGGATGAAAATTAAAGTTCTTTTTTTACTGGCAATTGCATTCTTAATAAGTTTTGCATCATTTGCTCAACGAGGTGTAAGAATTGGCTATATAAATACCGAATATATTTTGCAAAACGTACCAGAATATCAAGAAGCATCAAACCAACTTGATACTAAAGTTCAAAAATGGAAAAGTGAAATTGAATTACGTTTAAGTAAAATCGATAAAAAACAGAAACAATTAGACAGCGAAAGTGTATTGCTAACCAAAGAGTTAATTGAAGAACGTCAAGAAGAAATTGATATAGAAGAAAGCGAAATATTAGATTACCAACAAAAACGTTTTGGTCCGAATGGGGATCTAATGATTCAGAAGCGAAACCTTATGCAGCCAATTCAAGATCAGATATTTACTGCAGTACAAGAAATTGCTACTAATAAAAAATACGATTTTGTTTTTGATAAATCCGCAGATCTAACTATGTTGTATTCGGCAGATAGATTTGATATAAGTGAACAAGTATTAAGGTCTATTACAAGATCTTCTAAAAGAAGACAAGTTCAAAATCGTCAAGAAAGAAAAGCAGCCGAAGAAGAAGAATTAATTCCAGAAATTAATAAAGAACAAGAAGCTCGCCAAAAAGCATTAGACGATAAAAAAGCGGAACGTGAAAAAGTGATTGAAGAAAGGCGTAGTAAACAATTGGAAGCACGTGAAGCCAAGAAAAAAGCTGCTGAAGAAAAAAAGAAAAAAATTATGGAAGATTGGGCAAAAGCCAGAGAAGCAAAACTTAAAGAAAGAAATAAAACCGTTGATAGTAAAGAGGAAATAGTGAGTGATAATGCTAAAGAAAGTGATAGCTCAAACATAGTTACACAAGAAAAAATATTAAGCCCTAGCGAAGCCAAGAAAAAAGCTACTGAAGAAAAAAAGAAAAAAATAGACGCAGACAGGAAAGCTAAATTAGAAGCTGACAAAGACAAAACTGAAGTTGGCAAAAACTTAGAAATTGACAGTACAAAAACAATAGAACCGCCTAAATTAAGTGACAGAGAGGCTCGAAATAAAGAGCTTGAAGATAAAAAGAAAAAAATATTAGCCGATAGAAAAGCTAGGCTAGAAGCTCAAAAAAAAGCTAAAGACAGCATAGCCAAAGCCAAAAAAAATAATTAATAATAATCAATAGTAAACAATTTATAACATAATTTAATTAAAATGAAACACCTAAAAACTCTATTATTTGCAGCTGTGCTTTGTATTGGAAGTGTAAGCTTAACAAACGCACAAAGTAATGTTGCACATATAAACACCCAAAAATTAATCGATGCAATGCCTTCGGCAATTACTGCTAAAAGCGAATTAGAAAAATTAGCTAAAACCTATGAAGTTGATATTAGATCTATGGTTACGGAGTTCGAAAACAAAATAAAACAATATGATGCCGAAGCTACTACAAAAACTGATGAGGAAAACTCTAAAAGAGTACAAGAAGTAGGAGAAATTCAAAACAGTATTCAACAATATCGAGTACAAGCACAACAAGACCTACAAAAGAAAGAACAAGAATTATTTGAGCCTATTTATAAAGAAGCTAAAGCTGCTATCCAAAAAGTTGGAAAAGCACAAGGCTTTCAGTATATATTAGACTCTAGAGAAGGAGCTTCTTTATTAATGGCTGATGGCAAAGACCTTTTGGCTGATGTAAAAAAAGAATTGGGCTTCTAAAATATATTTAAAATATATAGTTTAAAGCTGTCTTTTAAAGGGCAGCTTTTTTTTATTTTTGTAATATGAGTAAACAACCTATAGGTATTTTCGATTCTGGAGTTGGTGGAACTTCTATTTGGAAAGATATATACACACTTTTACCTTACGAGAACACAATTTATCTATCTGATAGCAAATATGCTCCTTATGGAAACAAGTCTAAAGAAAAAATCGTTGCTTTAAGTATTAAAAACACCGAACGACTTTTAGAAAAAGACTGCAAACTTATTGTAGTAGCTTGTAATACGGCAACGACTAATGCAATAAAAACTCTTCGGGAGACCTATACTATTCCTTTTATTGGTATAGAACCATCTATAAAACCAGCGGCATTCCAAACAAAAACCAAGGTAATTGGAATTTTAGCAACAAAAGGAACACTTACAAGCGAGTTGTTTCATAAAACAACAAATTTGTTTGCTAAAGGTATAACTGTTGTTGAGCAAATAGGTGAAGGTATTGTGCCTTTAATTGAAAATGGAAAAGCACAATCGGAAGAAATGAAATCGCTCCTCAAAACATATCTTATACCAATGCTTGATGCAAATATTGATTGTTTGGTTTTGGGCTGTACACATTATCCGTATTTAATTCCGTTGTTAATTAACATATTACCAAAGCATATAAAAATTATAGATTCAGGTGAAGCAGTTGCACGACAAACCAATGCTATTTTAGAACAGAATAACTTGCTCAATACTCAGATTACAAAACCCAAAATACAATTTTATACTAACGGAAATCCAAAAATTATAGCTTCTCTTTTAGGCGAAAAATTTTCTGTAAATTATTTAAATTTTTGAGTTGCAATTTCAAGTAAAATAAATTGATTTAATTGTTTTTCGAACCGATTAAAATTATTGTCGGAAACAAGTAATAGCGTTTTGTTTCCGTTAGATAAGATTGGCCCAAAACAAATTCCTTCAATATTATCAATACTATTGTTGGTGAGATTATCTCTTAATCTTTCAAAATTCAATAATAACTTTTTAGTTGCAGGTATATAATCTTTATTACTTAAGCTATCCATTTGCAGCGTATTTGTAGCTTGAGAAGCATCTGCACTAAATATTTTAATAGTATTACTCTGGTTTCCAAGACCGCTTGAATTACTTCGTTCAATCACAAAAAATTTATTTTTATCGTATTCAAGTATGTCTGTAAGTCCATTTACTGAAAAATCACCTTTTGGCTGTTTGGCAATCGCATCCAGAAGATATACAAACTGACTCTCAGCCTTATTCGTTTTTGCATCTATAAATGTTATTCGAACAGGCGATTTGGATTTTGTTAATTGTGGTTCTGGTCCATCAACTTCTAATGGGAGCTCCATTGCTATCCAATATCCATTATCATTATAGCTATTGCTTAATCCTTCGAGAGTTGCATTGTGTCTTGGTTTTTGTTGGCTGTTTGGAAGAAATGCTTTAGGAATTTCAATGTTGTTTTCAATATTTCCAACGGAATCAACGCTAATTAACAATGGTGGTTTTCCTTTATAGATATGTCCTTCGCTTGTTAAAAATAGTTGTTTCGTTTTAGCATTATATCGAATAGATTCTAAATCGAGATATTTAGATGTGTCATTTATTCGAATCACTTTTTTTATATCAATACTGAATATTTCTGTATTTTTTATCTCAATAGTTGCTTCATAATATCTTGGATTAGAAGCATCGTCGCTCACCAAATAATACAAACCATTATAAAAATCTACTCCTGATAAACCTCCTACAATTGTACTGTCCACCACTATATTTTCAGGAAAAATAAATTCGCTTAAAAAATTAAGCTGAAGTTTGTCAATCGTTTTTACTTCTACATTTTGGCATCCAAAAATTAAAATGAAGCATAAAATAATGCTTGCCTTTTTTAGAAAGCTATTCATACCATTTAGAATATTTTACATAGCTGTTGGCAATTCTATCTATTTCACCTGAAATTAATTCTTGTGAAACATCTTTTACTTTCTTGGCTGGAATTCCTGCATAAATACTTCCTGCCTCTACTATCGTGTTTTTTGTAACTACAGCTCCCGCAGCTATAATGCTATTGCTTTCTACTACACAATCGTCCATAATGATACTTCCCTTACCAATGAGCACATTGTCGTGAATTGTACAACCATGAACAATAGCGTTATGACCAATGGAGATATTATTACCAATATTGGTTGGTGATGTTTTGTAGGTTGCATGAATTACTGCGTCATCCTGAATATTTAATTTGTTTCCGATTTTTATATAATACACATCACCACGAATTACAGTAAATGAACTACCCCGAGGCAGAGCCATCGAGGTATCAAGCGGAAAAAACTTATTTCTAGTTTTATGAAAACCATCCGTTTTCAAACTTTCCTCTTGACCCCGAGGCAGAACCTCGAGGAATTCTTTATATTAAACTAAACGAGAGAGCATCTATCTTATGGAATCTTTTTTAGTAGTTTATACCTGGGCATTCACAATCCCATTTTTCTCGTTTAACACCAAAATTATATCCTATAGTTAATTGATGAAAACCTCCATTGTTGAATACCACTGAATTAGCTTGATACGAATAAGTGTATGCAAAAACAAATTGGTTATAATCGATACCCATAAAAGGTGTAAAATACTGTAATTTTTGGCTGCTTACTCCCGAACCATCTAAAAACTCTGCTCCATCAAGACTCCTTCTATACGACAATCCGCCCCAAATTTTTCCATAATCCATTTTTTTATAGGCTTTAAAATTAACATCGATAAAAGATTCTTGGGTAGCATCTCTGTACATAAACATCAATGAAGGTTCAAAACTCCATTCGCTTTTATTTTTATGAAAAACGTTCCCGGCAGATATCAAGTAAGTCCTTAAATTTGTGAAACTAAGTCCTTGTTCATTAAAATTAATACCATCATTCTCTAATACATTTTTTATTGTAAAATGTGAATAAAAATTCGTGTAATGGTAAGAAAAACCAAAATCAATATTAAAATTTGTAGCACTAAGTTCTATTCCGGAAATAATCGGGTCAAATCCTTGTGACAAAAAAGACGTTTCATCAAGTTTGTATTGAATAACTCCAACGCTTAGACCAAAGGACAGCATATTTAAGTCTATTGGGTTTCTGGAAAACATTAAGTGATGTGCGTATGTTAAATAGATTCCATTTTGAGAGTGAAATCCATTTTTATCACTGTAAATAATAACTCCAACACCAGAACTCGATTCGCCAATTCTTCCATTTACGCTTAAAGTAGATAATCTTGGTGCATCATCTTGACCAAACCATTGCTTTCGTGTTGTTAATCTAATTTTATTAGAATTTCCTACTCCAGCCATAGAAGGATGAATAAGATAATAATTATCAGTTAGATAATCTGAATATATTGGTAATCCTTCTTGGGCAATACTAAACTGGGTTAGTAATGTAACTATCCCAATTAAACAATGCTTTATTAATTTCATATCAATTTATTCTTTTTTATGTAAAAAGAGTTTAAAAAAGGTATATATCCTCTTTCACAATTTACCATAGCTGTCAAATATATAAATTTATTTTTTGTAACTATAATTAACTAAGATTTAAGTATTCTATAAGCTAACTCTATATTTCTTTTATTATTTTTGTAAAAACTAGTTTTAATGAATAAAATTAATGTTTCCATACAAGAAACCAGTAATCCGGTAATTTTAAAATTTGAAACCAACACCTTTCTAACACAATATGAAAGTTTCGAGTTTAATAATATAGATGACGCTAAAAACTCACCATTGGCACAGCAACTGTTTTACTTGCCTTTTGTGAAAAAGATTTATATTTCAGGTAATTTTATTGCTATAGAACGCTATGATATTGTTGAATGGGAAGATGTGCAAAACGAAGTCTCTACTCAAATAGAAGACTTCCTTAATGCTGGAGGTGTTGTTGTTGAATCTTCTTCTGATAAGAAAAAAATTCCTGTAACTGTTTATGCTGAAAGTACGCCAAATCCTTCAGCAATGAAGTTTGTAGCAAATAAAAATTTAGTGTCTTCAATGTTTGAATTTTCTTCTATAGATGAAGCTAAAGTATCTCCTTTTGCGACTGCATTATTTAATTTTTCCTTTGTAAAAAGTGTCTTTATAGACCAAAATTACATTTCCATAACAAAATACGATGTTGCAGATTGGAATGATATTACAATGGAATTAAGAGAATTTATTAGAAGTTATATAGAGAATGGCAAAGAAATCGTTCTTGCAAATGCTTCTGAAATAACGAAAAACAATGGAACTTCTAAAGAAGAAGATTTTGAAACATTAGACGATATATCAAAAGAAATTGTAACTATTCTTGAAGAATATGTAAAACCTGCTGTTGCAAGTGATGGTGGCAATATTCAATTTGAATCGTATGATGCAGAAACCAAAACCGTAAAAGTAATTCTGCAAGGTGCTTGTAGTGGTTGTCCTTCATCAACAATAACCTTAAAAAATGGCATAGAAAATATGCTAAAAGAAATGCTAAAAGGTAAAGTTGAATTCGTGGAAGCTATTAATGGCTAACTTATTGTTTTGTTTAAATTACATTAGAACAGTGCAATCTTGAGTTCTTTTGTATACTTAAAATTCCCTAACTTTACATTATGAGATATATTCCATTATTATTAATTATTGCTTTAATAAGTTGTAAAGGTCAAAATACAGAGTCTATGAAACATAAATTTACTAATGACCTCATTAATGAAACAAGCCCTTACTTACTTCAACATGCACATAATCCAGTAAATTGGAACGCTTGGAATGATAATACTTTAGCACAAGCTAAACAAGAAAATAAACTCATCATTATTAGTGTTGGCTATGCTGCTTGCCATTGGTGTCATGTCATGGAACATGAAAGCTTTGAAGACAGCTTAGTCGCCCAAACCATGAACTCTAATTACATAAGTATTAAAGTAGATAGAGAAGAACGTCCTGATGTTGACCAAGTTTATATGAATGCTGTACAACTTATGACTGGTCGTGGTGGATGGCCTTTAAATGTTGTTGCACTACCTGATGGAAGACCAGTTTGGGGAGGTACCTATTTTAAAAAAAATCAATGGATAAAAGCTTTAGAGCAAATCTCAAAAACCTTTAAAGAATCTCCTGAAAAACTTTATGAATATGCCGATAAACTAGAACAAGGTATAAAATCTATAGACCTTGTATCATTAAATACAAATGAAGCTGTTTTTGAAACTGAATATATTGAAAACATTGTAAAAAAATGGTCGAGACAATTTGACAATAGAGAAGGCGGAATGGATAGATCTCCAAAATTTATGATGCCCAATAATTATCATTTTTTATTGCGATATGCCTATCAAAATAACGACGAAAAATTACAAGATTATGTAAACTTAACACTAACCAAAATGGCTTATGGTGGTATTTTTGATCAAATTGGAGGAGGCTTTTCAAGGTACTCTACAGATATTGTTTGGCATGTACCTCATTTTGAAAAAATGCTATACGATAATGCCCAATTAGTAAGTTTGTATGCAGACGCTTATCTTATAACAAAAAACGAACTCTATAAAGATGTTATAACTGAATCTTTAGCGTTTGTTAAACGCGAATTAACAGCTCCTAACGGTGTGTTTTATTCCTCTCTTGATGCAGATAGTAATACAGAGGAAGGTGAACTGGAAGAAGGTGCTTTTTATGTTTGGAAAAAAGAAACACTAAAAACACTTATTGAAACTGATTATGACATTTTTTCTGACTATTACAATATAAATAATTATGGCCTTTGGGAAAACAAAAACTATGTGCTCATACGTAAAGATGATGATGATGCCATTTTAAAGAAACACAAGCTCACCAAAGAAGACCTTCAAGAAAAAAAAGAAAATTGGAAGCATCTCTTATTTAATGAACGTGAAAAAAGAGATAAACCCCGATTAGACGACAAAACATTAACATCCTGGAATGCCCTTATGTTAAAAGGCTATGTTGATGCATATCGTGTATTAGGAGATGAAAGTTATTTAAATTCGGCATTGAAAAATGCTAATTTCATAATAAATACACAATTGCGTGAAGATGGTGGTTTATACCATAGTTACAAAAATGGAAAGAGTACCATAAATGGTTATCTTGAAGATTATGCAGCATCCATAGAGTCTTTTATTGCACTTTATGAAAACACTTTAGACCAAAAATGGCTGAATAATTCCAGAGACCTAACAAATTACACATTAGACCATTTCTTTGATGACACCAATAAAATGTTCTTTTTTACGTCAGATGAAGATGCTTCTTTAATTACCAGAAATATTGAATATCGAGATAATGTTATTCCGGCAAGCAACTCGATTATGGCAAAAAACCTGTTCAAATTATCACATTACTTTGATAATGAAACATATTTAAGAATAGCTACAACAATGCTTAATAATGTGAAGCCTGAAATTGAAAGTTACAGTTCTAGTTATTCAAATTGGTTAGATTTAATGCTGAACTATTCTAACGAATTTTATGAAGTAGCAATTGTTGGACAAGAAGTTTTTGAAAAAATCAAAGAGTTAAACAATACTTACATTCCGAATAAAATGATTGTTGGAAGCCTAATAGAAAATGATTTACCGCTCTTGAAAAACAGATATGCTGAAGGGAAAACACTCATTTATGTTTGTGTTAACAAGGCCTGTAAATATCCTGTAGAACAAGTAGAGGAAGCCATAAAATTAATTAAAAACTAAAATTATCAACTTACTACTAACTATCTTAATTGTATTTGTAGCCGTAGAACATTTTTATTTCCTGGTTTTAGAAATGTTTCTCTGGACCACACCAAAAGGCATAAAAACCTTTGGTTTGGAAAGTAAAGAATTCGCTGAAAAAACTAAAGTCCTCGCAGCAAATCAAGGTCTGTATAATGGATTTTTAGCTGCTGGATTACTATGGTCGATTATCTCAAAGAACACAGAAATTGCAACTTTCTTTTTAGTTTGTGTAACTATTGCTGGAATTTATGGTGCTTATTCAACCAAGAAGATAAGGCTATTTTATATCCAGGCTATACCTGCAATTATAGCAATACTTCTTGTTATTTTTAATTAAAAAATCATTCAATACTAATTTAAAACTATAATGATTATGGAATATATTGAAAAACTTTGGACTCTTATTTTAAATTTTTCGCCACAAATATTAACTGCGTTAGCAATTTTAATTATTGGGCTTATTCTAATCCGCATTGTTACCAAACTTTCAAGAAAATTAATGAAAAATAGTGGCGTTGAAATAACACTGCAGAAGTTTTTATCAAACCTTGTAAGTTGGACTCTTAAAATTTTATTATTTGTTGTTGTTATCTCTAAATTAGGAATAGAAACCACGTCTTTTGCTGCTATTATAGCAGCTGCCGGTTTAGCCGTTGGATTCGCATTACAGGGATCACTGAGCAATTTTGCTGGAGGTGTTTTAATTATGATATTTAAACCATTCAAAATAGGAGATCTTATTGAAGCACAAGGGGAAATGGGTGTTGTTAAAGAAATTGAAATTTTTACTACTAAATTAACTGGTCTTTCGAACAAAGAAATTATAATTCCAAATGGCTCTTTATCAAATGGGACTATAGTTAACTACACTACCGAAGGTACACGTCGTGTGAATTTAGTATTTGGTGTTGGTTACGATTCTGATATTAAAAAGACTAAAGAAGTTTTAT
>RDRZ01000011.1 GCA_003709165.1 Flavobacteriaceae bacterium PRS1 | reverse complement strand
CTGAAAAGCTAGATAGAATTCTTGCTGAAAGTGAAATATCTTTAGTTTCTATCTCAATTCCAGATGTTTTAGTATACGCTTTAACTATTGGTAAAAAAGAATAGGTTGCGAGAGCAGGAGCTTCATCGGTTTTTGTATATATAATTTTTGACATTGAGACTCGTTTAATTTTATTGAAGAAAAAAGATTATTGTAATTGATATCTAATTTTTCGTGATACGAATATACGAAATTTGATAGTGTTTTGCATCAATCTAATATGAAGTAATTTGTATTGGGAAGTATTAAAAAAGTTTCACGAGTGATTAAAACATTACATTCCGATTAAAGATTGGAAGCTAAAGGAAAATGTGAAATATTGATGTAAATTTCTTGGTGTACTTTGTGTAATGTCTTAGTGTTAAGTAGTAAAAAGAATTGGTTTGCTAGCCACAAAGCTTTCTAAGAAGGCACAAAGCATCACAAAGACGTATTAAAAAAGAGTTGCAAAAGTGATTAAAAAACAAAAGCCATATCACGGTAGAATTAACTACTCTGACATGGCTTTCTTTGATACAGTTCTACATGACCTATTTAGCTTTGCAACTAACCTCAAATGATCGAATTTTCATCTTTCACTCTTTTCGGTTCAAGTGTCCCTATATCAATGAAACATTCTGTTGTAACTTTCAAAATGAATTGACATGTTACCAAAATGCTTCAGTTTAATTGTTTTTCTTGATCCTTCATCGTTTGTATTTCGTTTTCACAATTTACAACCTTTAAAGCATTGCTTCTTTTATTTAGATTTCACTTTCGATCCTGCTAATTTTAGAAACTTTCCATTTTTCTAATTACTGTCTGCCGAAACATTCAGCACTTTTTAAGATTTCATGGTCTTTCGGTTTACACATGCATACACATGGTTCCTCAACACCTCAAAAAACAATTATATAAAGAACGTTACTTTATTTAAGAATTAGTTTAAATTTATTTTTTCAAATAAAACCAACAATGTTGTTGTTAATTCTTTGGCTAATATATTGTAAGAATTTAAAAAAGAAAATTTTTGTCCTAATTAGATATTAACCATTTATAAACCATAGTTATTAACTTTTGTTAATAAAAAAAGCTGTTCCAAATTTTCTTCGAAACAGCATTTTATTATTTTAATAGTATAATTTTTACTATCTATCTCTACTTTCTTTAATTCTGGCTTTTTTACCTGTAAGACCTCTAAAGTAAAAGATTCGCGCTCTACGAACTTTACCTCTTTTATTGACTTCAATTTTTTGTAAAGCAGGCATATTAATAGGAAAAATACGTTCTACTCCAATGGTACCAGACATTTTTCTAATGGTAAAAGTTTCAGAACTACCAGTTCCTCTTCTTTGTAAAACGACGCCTCTATAAAACTGAGTACGTGTTTTGTTACCTTCTTTAATTTCGTAATACACTGTAATTGTATCACCAGCACTAAACTTGGCTAAGTCTTTTTTTGTTACAAATTCGTCTTGGACGTATTTTAATAAAGATTCCATGTCTTTAAAATTTAATAATAATTAATTCGAAACAACATTTACGATTCTCGCCAGAGGTTAACCCGAAATTGTCTGCAAAAATAATCAATATTTAATAATCTGCAATGTTTATTTATGTTTTTTAGAGGAGCACAAATTGTTAATTATCGCTGTGTTCACTTCATGTTTTCCTTCAAAAGGGATAATATCAACTTTAATTCCAAACAATTCATGAATGCGCTGCTTTTCATAAACCATACGCTTCTCATTCATATACTCGTCTTGTGTACCATAAATTAATAAAACTTTAGTTTTCCCTTTTAAAAAGTCAAAATCTTTTGATACTAATTCATTAGGAATTCCACCAGACATTAATACCAATTGATTACAATTCAGTTGTCTTTTTACTACATAACGCATAGCAACCGAAACGCCTTGCGAATATCCTAAAACAATAAAGTTTATGTCTTTTGGTAATTGCTCTGCCTTTAAAACAGCATCAAAATATTGCATGACGTTTTCAGTTTCTTTTATGGTATTTTCTTTGGTAAGCCAACTGCCTCCAACATGTTTGAATTTTGGAGCAATATAATATTTGCTTTGTGCTTGTGGTGAAATAATGTAATTTTCTTCGGGATTTAATTCCTTAAAATAGTTTATAAAATAACGACTTAAATATCCCATTCCATGACACACAAACCAAACAGTTTTTGTTTTGTGTGTCAATGAATTTAAAGTGGAATACGAGTTTGTTGATGTATAAGAAATTTCTTTTTCGGTTGAATTCATTTTGACGTTCATTTTGTACTTTTACAAAAATATATTATTTCTATGAAATTATCTAAAAAAGAAATTTTGGCTCATGCTAATTCGGTTTGTAAAAATACACTAATGGAAACTTTAAACATAGAAATAATTGATGTAGGCGATGATTATCTGATAGCTAAAATGCCTGTAAACACAAGAGTTTATCAACCAGAGGGCGTACTTCACGGTGGTGCAACTGTTGCTTTAGCCGAAAGTGTTGGAAGTTTTGCTGCACATTTTTTTTTAAATACAAGCGATTTTTTTATTCGTGGTATAGAAATTTCGGCAAACCATTTAAAAAGTGTAACAGAAGGTTTTGTATATGCTAAAGCTACATTTATTCACAAAGGAAAAACAACGCAATTGTTTGATATTAGAATTACTGATGATGCTGACAATTTAGTTTCGGTGTGTAAATTAACTACGATAGCACTTCCTAAATCTAAATAGATGAATTCGGAAGGTTTTTTTGAAAGTCTTAACCAACAGTTTGAAAATGAACTGCCTTTTGTGGCTTATAGAAAACCAAATACACTTTCTGTAAATGCAATACTTCAGAAAGATTCAGAACTTTACACCACAAATAAATTTACCGAAAGCGGATTTGTTTTTGCACTTTTTGATAATAAGGAGAATGCTGTTTTAATTCCTTTAGAGAATTCTAATACTATAATATGTGTGCAAGATATTTTGAGCCAAAGCGAAAAATCACATATAATAGGAGCTTTAAATAAAAACTATGATGAGATTCCTGCCGAAGTTTATCTTGAGCGGAGTCAAAAGATAGGAATGACAGAATCTAAAAAGCATCACATTAATCTTGTTAAAAAAGGAATTGAAGCCATTCGCGATAAGCAGTTTCAAAAAGTTGTATTATCTCGACAAGAAATAGTTTCATTAACTAATAACAATCCAATTTCAATTTTCAAAAGGTTGCTAAATACATACACATCTACCTTTGTATATATGTGGTATCATCCAAAAGTTGGGTTATGGTTGGGTGCAACTCCAGAAACCTTGTTAAAAACACAAGGCAACCGTTTTTCTACAATGGCTTTAGCTGGAACGAAAATTTATAAAGGAAAATTAGATGTTGAATGGAATGACAAAGAAAAACAAGAACAACAATTTGTAACCGATTATATAGTTAGCAATCTTCAGTCTTCAGTAATAAAAATTAGTAAATCTAAAACAGAAACTATAAAAACAGGAAATCTCTTGCACTTACAAACTATCATTAAAGGAACCTTAAACTTCAAACTTTCTTTATCCGGCAAAGCTTTGTTGAAGTCAGAATACTTTAAACAAGTGCTTTGCACTTTGCATCCAACTCCTGCAGTTTGTGGTTTGCCTAAAAACAAATCCAAAGAATTTATTCTAAACAATGAAAACTATAATCGTGAGTTTTATACTGGATTTTTGGGAGAAATAAATGCTGATAATTCAGAGTTGTACGTCAATTTACGATGTATGCAATTAAAAGATAATAAAGCAATTTTATACGTTGGTGGCGGAATTACTAAAGATTCAATTCCTGAAAATGAATGGGAAGAAACCCTTAATAAAGCACAAATAATAAAAAGGGTTTTGTAATTTTGTGTTTAAATGATTTTACCAAAAAACCCACTTGCACAAACGATTATTCAGCTTTGTAAGTCTAAAAACATAAAGCACATTGTCATTTCTCCAGGAAGCAGAAATGCACCTTTAACTATTGGCTTTACCAATCATTCGTTTTTTAAATGTTATAGTATTGTAGATGAACGTTCTGCTGCTTTTTTTGCATTAGGAATTGCGCAACAATTACGTGAACCAGTTGTTTTGGTATGTACATCGGGAAGTGCATTATTAAATTATTATCCAGCTATTGCCGAAGCGTTTTATAGCGATATTCCTCTCGTGATTTTATCGGCAGACAGACCGAAACATTTAATAGGAATTGGCGATGGACAAACCATAAATCAGAATAATGTTTTTGCAAATCATATTTTATATTCAGCAAATTTAACTCAAGAAAGTCCAGAGCAAGATGAAACAGAAATCAATTTAGCCTTAAACACATCTATTTCTCAAAAAGGTCCTGTGCATCTTAATGTTTCTTTTGAAGAACCTCTTTATGAAACCGTAGATGAATTTTCAGTCGCGATAGCTATCGGGATTCCTAATTCTATTGAAGCAACTAATAGTACTGAAAACCTTGAAGATTTAAATGAATATATCTCGATTTGGAACAATGCCAAATGTAAAATGGTTTTGGTTGGTGTGAATTACCCAAACAAAATTGGACAACAGTATTTAGAAATTTTAGCAAATGACGAAAGTGTTATCGTTTTTACAGAAACCACATCTAATTTACATCACGACATTTTTTTTCCGAGTATAGATAAAATTATTGCTCCATTAGATGATGAAGACTTTAAAATATTACAACCAGATGTGTTGCTTACTTTCGGCGGAATGATAGTTTCAAAAAAAGTAAAAGCCTTCTTACGAAAGTATCAACCAAAACACCATTGGCATATTGATGAAAAAAAAGCCAACGACACTTTTTTCTGTTTAGAAAAACATTTCAAAACTTCAGCAAATGATTTTTTTAAAGTTTTGTTTAAAAATAAAAATCAGACAAATAGCAATTATCAAAATTATTGGCAAAGTGTAAAACAAATTAGATCAAAAAAGCATCAACGGTATTTACAAAACATTCCGTTTAGCGATTTAAAAGTTTTTGATATTATTTTAAAGAGTATTCCAAACCATAATATGTTACAGCTAGGCAATAGTTCTGCAATTCGATATGCTCAATTATTTGACTTAAACAACACTTTAAAAGTATTTTGCAATAGAGGTACAAGCGGTATTGACGGAAGCACTTCTACAGCTATTGGAGCTGCTTTAGTTATTGACGCGCAAACTACTTTTATTACTGGAGATTTAAGTTTCTTTTACGACAGTAATGCACTTTGGAGTAATTACATTCCAAATAACTTCAGAATTATTGTAATTAATAATGAAGGAGGAGGCATTTTTAGAATTCTTCCAGGAGATAAAGACACAGATAATTTCGATACTTATTTTGAAACCAAGCATCAATTAACAGCAAAACAACTTTGTAAAATGTATCAATTTACTTATTTTTCAGCTTCAAATGAAGAAGATTTAAAAACCGTTATAAGTTCATTTTATTCAAAAGAAAAAAACCCTAAACTTCTCGAAATATTTACGCCACGAACTGTAAATGACGAAGTGTTACTAAATTATTTTAAGAGTATCTAAAGTTTTAAGTGCTTATTTTTTTTCGACAAAACTAAAAGTTAACAATCAATAAGTAATTGAAAATAGTCATATTAAAACCTTTAAACTTAAGGCACTTTAAGTGCTTTCAACTATTTTTAATATCATTACATTTGCAGCATGATACACATAGGTGAATACAATACATTAACTATACTTCGCGAAAAAGAGCCAGGATTATTTTTAAGTGATAAAGAAAATAACGAAGTGTTATTGCCTAACAGATATGTTCCAAAGGAATTTAAAATTTGGGATAAGTTAGAAGTCTTTGTCTATCTCGATAACGAAGAGCGTCTTGTTGCTGTAACAGACAAACCATATATAACCAAAGGAGAATTTGCAGTTTTACGCTGTAATCAAGTGTCGGAATATGGTGCTTTTTTAGATTGGGGAATGGTAAAAGAATTGTTTTGCCCATTTAAAGAACAAGCCTTTAAAATGAAAAAAGGAGGTTGGTATTTGGTACACTGTTATTTAGATGATAAGACTGACAGATTGGTAGCTTCAAGTAAAACAAAAAAGTTTTTAAGCAATCAGGAACTAACTGTTAGAGAGTTTGAAGAGGTGGATTTAATTGTGTCTCATCCTTCAGAAATAGGAATGAATGTTATTGTAAACAAAAAACATTTAGGGTTAATTTTTAATGATAGTATTTTTCAGGATTTAAGTGTTGGAGATAAACTAAAAGGAATCGTAAAAAAGATACGAAAAGATAATAAATTAGATATTGCTTTAGGTCAAGTTGGTTATAGAAACATTGAGCCAAATGCTGAAACTATTATGAATGAACTTGAAGACAATAGTGGCTTTGTAAACATCAATGACAAGTCTTCTCCTGAAGCTATAAAAGAAACATTTCAAATGAGTAAAAAGAGTTTTAAGAAAGCTATTGGCTCACTTTATAAACAAAAACTCATTACTATAAAAGAAGACGGCATACATCTTAATTAATAATAAAAAACTTCTCGATGTTTTGTATTGAGATTTCCATTGGAATTGTCATTCTCGCGAAAGCGAGAATCTATTATGAAAGACTTAATAAAGAACAAATAAAATAAGATTATCTTTATAAAAAAACTTACTTTTGGTTAAATTAAAAAAGAAATGAGTCAGGTAAATTGGAAAACTGTTAGAGAATACGACGACATTACCTATAAAAAATGTAATGGTGTCGCTCGAATTGCTTTTAACAGACCAAATGTTCGAAATGCCTTTCGACCACAAACTACAAAAGAATTATACGATGCGTTTTACGATGCGCAAGAAGATACAAGTATTGGTGTTGTGTTGTTAAGTGCCGAAGGCCCCTCAACCAAAGATGGTGTGTATTCGTTTTGTAGTGGAGGTGACCAAAATGCAAGAGGACACCAAGGCTATGTTGGTACAGATGGTTATCATCGTTTAAATATTCTTGAGGTACAACGCCAAATTCGTTTTATGCCAAAGGTGGTTATTGCTGTGGTTCCTGGTTGGGCAGTTGGTGGCGGACATAGTTTACATGTGATTTGTGATTTGACTTTGGCAAGTAAAGAACACGCTATTTTTAAACAAACGGATGCCGATGTTACCAGTTTTGACGGAGGCTATGGATCGGCTTATTTGGCTAAAATGGTTGGGCAGAAAAAAGCTCGTGAGATTTTTTTTCTCGGAAGAAATTATTCTGCACAAGAAGCTTACGAAATGGGAATGGTTAATGCTGTAATTCCTCACGACGAACTTGAAGATACTGCATACCAATGGGCTCAAGAGATTTTAGAAAAATCACCAACTTCTATTAAAATGCTGAAGTTTGCCATGAATTTAACCGATGATGGTATGGTTGGACAACAAGTATTTGCAGGAGAAGCCACACGTTTGGCATATATGACAGACGAAGCAAAAGAAGGACGTGATGCTTTTTTAGAAAAGAGAAAACCAAATTTCGAAAAGAAGTGGATTCCGTAAATTAGTTGGCAGTTTGCAGTCCCGATAGCTATCGGAATCAGTTACAGTATGCATTAATCACTTTGCATCTTTGCGTCTTTGCGAGAAAAAAATAAGATATTACCTTTGTATTGATTAGTTACAAAAATTAAATAAAACAATTTAATGACAAATATTAAGCTATGGATTTCGGCTTTTAGACTCCGAACCTTACCACTTTCGGTTTCTGGGATTGTAGTAGCGAGTAGTATGGCCTATTATAATGGATTTTTTAAGATTTCGATATTTATTTTTGCTGTTTTAACTACAATTAGTTTACAAATTTTGTCTAACCTTGCCAACGATTATGGTGATGGGATAAAAGGAACCGATAGCCAAAACAGAATTGGTCCAGAAAGAGCAATACAAAGCGGAAAAATTACACCAGAGCAAATGGTTGGTGCAATTAAAATAAATATTTTGATTGTTATTTTGCTTGTATTTTCGCTTGTTTATAGCGCTTTTAAAACCAACAACTTTTTGTACTCTATGCTGTTTTTTGTATTGGCATTTACATGTATTTATGCTGCTTTGAAATATACAATGGGTTCTACGTCTTATGGTTATAGAGCTTTGGGCGATATTTCAGTATTCCTTTTTTTCGGATTATTAAGTGTTATGGGAACTTATTTCCTTTTCTCCAGACAATTAGATCACGTTATAATACTTCCTGCTTGTATTATCGGTTTATTGAGTGCTGGTGTTTTAAACCTGAATAATATGAGAGATATTGAATCTGACAGAGCTTCAAACAAAATTACGATTGCAGTAAAATTAGGCATTACCAAAGCAAAAATTTATCATTCCATTTTAATTTTTTCAGCTTTATTTTTGTCAGTCCTATTTGTTGTTTTATACTATAAATCGCTTTCTAATTTTGTTCTTATTATTGTTTTTATACCATTAATAAAACATATTATAACTATTCATAAAATACAAGATCCAAAATTATTAGATCCTCAATTAAAAATTTTAGCACTATCTACTTTTGCACTTGCACTTTTGATGGGAGTTGGGCATGTTTATAATGCTATGTGATTGGTTTTTTGTAGTTTTCAATAGAAATAAAAACTCATGAAAATCACTTTTTTAGGTCATGCGAGTCTTCAAATTCTAATAGGGGAAACCTATATTCTTGTCGATCCTTTTATTTCAGGTAATCCAAAAGCTGCTCATATAGAAATTGATAGTTTAAAAGCCGATTATATTTTAGTTACACATGCACATTTTGATCATACCAAAGATGTTGAAGCTATTGCAAAACGAACAAATGCAATAATTGTTTCTAATTTTGAAATTGTAACACATTATCAGAACAAAGGTTTCAATGTGCATCCTATGAATCATGGTGGAAGTTGGGAGTTTGATTTTGGTAGAGTTAAATATGTAAATGCAGTACATACTTCATCGTTTGAAGATGGAACTTATGGAGGACAACCGGGAGGCTTTGTAATAGAAGGCGAACACAAAAATATTTACATTGCTGGAGATACTGCTTTAACTTACGATATGAAACTCATCCCAATGCAAACTAAATTAGACCTTGCCATTTTACCAATAGGAGATAATTTTACAATGGGAATTGAGGACGCCATAATTGCAAGTGATTTTGTGGAATGCGATAAAATCCTTGGCTATCATTTTGATACTTTTGGGTATATAGAAATTGATCATGATGATGCTAAACGTCGCTTTTTCGAAAAGGATAAAGACTTGATGCTTCTTGAAATTGGCGCATCTATCGAGTTGTAGTTTTTTAAACAAAAGTTAATATGTATTGGTTTATACTTATTTTAAAGAATTGATTTATTGGTTTTAAAAAACTAACTTCGCTTATCGTATGATATAGACAATTGGAAAAGTCCATATCTTCGCATTGGCAAACATAAAAAAGGACGATAGATGATACCAAACTATGAAGAAATAATGCTCCCATTCCTTAAACATTTGTCTGACGGACAAGAACATTCTCTGAGAGAAACACACGACAACCTTGCGGATCATTTTAGCTTGACCGATGAAGAACTAAGAGAACTATTGCCAAGTGGCAAACAAGCAATCTTTAGAAACAGAGTTGGTTGGGCAAGAATATATATGAAAAAGTCAGGGCTTTTAATATCTCCAAAAAGAGCTCATTTTAAAATAACCGACAGAGGTCAAGAACTACTAAATGAAAACCCAACTGAGATAAATGGTGCACTTCTCAAAAGATACCCTGAGTTCATTGAGTTTCAATCAATAAAAAAACCTAAAAAAAACGGGGCTATATCCCAATCTGAACTTTTCGTAACAGAATCAGAAAAGACGCCAGAAGAGGAATTGGAATATGCGTATCTCAAGCTCAAAAATGACTTATCTAAAGAAGTACTTGACATTGTTAAGACTTGTTCTCCTGCATTTTTCGAAAGGCTCGTAATTGACTTGTTAATTGCAATGGGTTACGGAGGTTCGAGAAAAGAAGCAGGTCAAGCAATGGGAAAATCAGGTGACGGAGGAATTGACGGTATCATCAAAGAAGACAAACTTGGACTTGACATCATTTATCTTCAAGCCAAGAGATGGGAAAATTCAGTTCCAGTCAAAGAGATTCGTGACTTTACAGGAGCACTTGCATCAAAAAAAGCAAAAAAGGGAATCTTCATTACCACATCAGATTTTCCAAAAAGTGTTTACGAGTTTGTTGGACAAGTTGAGTACAAAATCATTCTCATAGACGGAGAACGACTTACGGATTTAATGATAGAAAATAACGTAGGACTCTCCACTGTCAATACTTATATGGTCAAGACAATTGACTCGGACTACTTTGAAGAAGATTAAAAAAGGAAATAGGAATATGTGTGCCAACAAAAAATAAACAGCATCAAAACCTTCAAAAATTTTCAATCAATTCTTTTACAAACCATCCAAAAATAAATACCTATTTTTGAGTTGAAAATGACAGCAACTTACAAAAAGCACATACTTCAATTTAAACAACCAAGTGGCACATCACGTGGTATTTTAACCCAAAAGGAAACTTGGTTTATTGTTATTGCCAATAATAATAAGCGAGGCATTGGTGAGTGTGGCATTTTAAGAGGATTGAGTATTGATGACAGACCAGATTTTGAAGATAAACTACATTGGGTTTGTCAAAATATTCATTTTGGGTTGGATAATTTACTTGTTGAGTTGGATGAGTTTCCTGCCATTCAGTTTGGATTGGAAATGGCTTTTTTATCTTTAGAAAGTAAAGATGAATTTGTTTTGTTTCCTTCAGAATTTACAAACGGAGAAGCTTCAATTCTTATTAACGGATTGATTTGGATGGGAACGAAAGCCTTTATGAAACAACAAATCAAATCAAAAATTGAAGCAGGTTTTTCGTGTATTAAATTGAAAATCGGTGCCATCGATTTTAAGACTGAAATAGAGTTGTTAAGGACAATACGAAAAGAATTTTCAGTAAAAGATATTGAACTTCGTGTAGATGCAAATGGTGCTTTTTCGCCAACTGAAGCATTAGAGAAATTAAAAATACTGTCAGAATTTGATTTGCATTCTATCGAGCAACCTATTAAGCAAGGGAAATTTGAAGAAATGGCAAGACTTTGTGAACAAACACCTTTGCCAATCGCACTTGACGAGGAATTAATTGGAGTAAGTTCTGTAACAAAAAAAGAAGAATTGCTACAAAACATAAACCCACAGTACATCATTTTAAAACCGAGTTTAGTTGGAGGATTTAAAAGAAGTAAGGAATGGATTAAAATTGCTGAAAAACAACATATTAAATGGTGGATTACCAGTGCTTTAGAAAGTAATATAGGACTCAATGCTATTGCGCAATGGACCTATACTTTAAATAATAAAATGCCTCAAGGTTTGGGAACAGGAAGCCTATTTACTAACAATTTTGTATCGCCTTTACAGGTAAAAAAAGGTACATTGCGGTACGAACCGAAACAAAAATGGAACT
The DNA here is from genome assembly GCA_003709165.1 of Flavobacteriaceae bacterium PRS1. Lineage (GTDB taxonomy): Bacteria > Bacteroidota > Bacteroidia > Flavobacteriales > Flavobacteriaceae > PRS1. Next base: position 46,698 of record RDRZ01000011.1, on the reverse strand, counting down.
TAAATTTTTGAAAATATGTATATAACCCAAGTTTATAACACATTGCATGATTGGTGGAGATATATTATTGGAGCAGGTATTGCTATTATTGGTGTATTTGCGTTTTCTGTACCACATTTAGTTGCTATAGGAATTGAAACAATTAGAGGTAATGTTGATGAATCAAGACTTGAAGACATCGATTATTTAATGGGTTTGTTTGAGCCTAATTTAAATTTAGTATTTATATTATTACCATTTGCAGGAGGCTTAATATTTTTATTGTTTACAGTAAAATTTTTACATAAGCAGTCCATAAGAATGCTGACTACAGCAAGAGAAAAAATAGATTGGAAACGTGTTTGGTTCGCTTTTATATTTTGGGGAATAATCTCATCAGGAATGATAATGGCAGATTATTTTTTTAATCCTGAAGGTTATATAAACAATTTTAATTTACAGCCTTTTTTAATCCTCTGTGTTATCGCAATTATTTTAGTGCCTTTGCAAACCAGTTTTGAAGAATATTTTTTTAGAGGTTACCTTATGCAGGGAATAGGCTTAATTGCTAATAATAAATGGGTACCTCTAATTATTACTTCTACTGTTTTTGGTTTGCTGCATATTGCAAATCCTGAAGTAGAGAAACTGGGTTACATTATATTGGTTTATTATATAGGAACAGGGTTTTTTCTTGGAATAACTGCATTAATGGACGAAGGATTAGAGTTGTCTTTAGGATTCCATGCTGCTAACAACTTATTTACTGCTTTATTGGTAACTGCCGATTGGACAGCGTTTCAAACGCATTCTGTGTTTAAAGATATTTCGGATCCAACTCAAATTGGTGTAGGCGAAACCATCCTGCCTGTATTTATTATTTTTCCGATACTACTATATATATATTCCAAAAAATATAAATGGACTAATTGGAAAGACAAACTTTTTGGAGCTGTAGTTGAGCCTGTTATGATTGAACCGAATACTGATGAGGTTGATAAATTAGGTGGAATTTAAAAATAAGACAATTTCCAAATAGAACGCTGATGACACATATTTTTATGATAAATCTGCGAAAATCAGCTTTTCCGATAATTATTCGTTAAATACAAGAAATGTATTTTTGTTATAAAAACTAACTCAATAGTTTTCAAAATTAGAGATAAAGAATACTTATTCTAAATCATAAAAATTATATAAACCTGTAATCTTAAAATTTTATTACTATCTTTGGCGTTAGTAACGCGAAAAAGGACTATGATAAAATCTTTTGGCAGTAAGGAAACAAAGAAAGTGTGGATTGGTCAAAGGTCTAAAAAATTGCCAAACGAAATTCAAGATATTGCTAGGCGGAAACTTAGAATGTTAAATAACTCGCAAGACATTCAGGATTTGAGAATCCCACCATCCAATAGACTTGAAAAATTAGGTGGAAACCTTAAAAAGTATTACAGTATTAGAATTAATAGACAATGGAGCCTACTCCTCGTTTAAATATTTTAAAGGATTTAAAGAGTGGTTTGATCATTGGATAAAAAGGTTTGTGTAGGATGACTATGATTAAGGTTTTTTTAAGTGTTAAGAATCGACTTAAAAAGTTTTGTTTATATCAGTTGAGTCTACGGAAGTGGATGATTTTAATCCGGCATCCGCTTGAGTATCAGAAAAGAAAAAGGATGGCCAAATGTTTTTCTAAGACATCCTTCTCCGAATCACTGGAACAAATTAAAGAAAAAGGATATGTTACTGCAAGCTCTTTGGTCGATACGGAGCTAAGAGATAAACTTGATGCCGTTTATTTAGAAAAAGCCAAGGAATTGTCTTATTACATCAATACGGTAGATATTGGCAGGAGTAAAACCTATATGAGGGAGATGCTTGTTGGTGAAGACTTTTATTCCGATAGTGTATTTGTGAAATTTGCTCTTCAAAATTCAATTATTGAAATTGTATCCTCTTATTTTGGGCAAATTCCTTATTTGGCCAGAATTGAATTAGTTCTTACAGTGGGGCAATGCCATCAACAATGGAGTCATTCACAATTATGGCATAAGGATTATAATGACAAAAAAATGATTAAATTTTTTATCTACTTAACCGATGTTGAAACGGACGAAGACGGACCTTTTACTTTCTTTCCTCGCAACATTAGTGAAAAATTAAATCTGCCGTTATTTCCGGTTCATAAAAGTGATAGCATTTTTGTTAAAAAACAAATAATGCATCAATTTAAAAAAATGAAAGGGCCCAGGCTTACGACATTTTTTATTGATACATATCATTGTTATCATATGGGAAGTCGCTTGCCCCACGGAAAATACAGAGTTGCTTTTGTGGCAACCTATACCACATTTGCTTCTCATTTAGCCTATGATAACAAAATAAAAATCAGTAATTCGGCGTCAAGCCTTGAACGATTAATCTTGGAAACCATTACTTAACTTTTGCGACAAGAATACCTGCACCGAATTTCAATTTCTGAGGCAGATCGTTTGAAAAATACACGGGTTCAAGTCCGAAGGCCTTAAATTTTTTGTAACTAAAACGAAAGTAATCTTTTGCTTCAAGGTAAAGGCGGCCTCGCCAGTTATTACTTTCTTTGAAAGGTTCTATAAAAATACAATATTTTTTTGTGACACGAACCATTTCGCTCAATGCCTTTTGATATTCATGAGGCATTTGTTCTAGAACTAAAATAGTGTATGAAATGTCGATTTCTTTGTCAAAGAATGGAAGTTGAAAGGCATTTCCCTGTAGAACGTTGACATTGTTAATCGAAATTTTGTTCCGATCTACTAAAGAATCAATTCGATCTATTAATAATTTTGGTGGAGCTTGAAGAAGTTTTTTGGTGTTTGTTACGCCTTGTTTGGAATACTCAAGGCCTGTGATATGTTTCTCCGGAAAATAAAGAGATTGATATAGTAAATTTTTTCCTCTGCCTGATCCGACCTCTAAAAGATTATCAAAAGAAAGCTGATTTAACACTTGTGTCAAAGCTTGATTGTACATTTTATAAAGAAACCAACCGGTGGTGTTGATACGTTTATTTTGATATTTTAAGAAATCTTTGCGCGATTCACGCTCCTTTACCCAGTCATCGTTAGATTTAGCATAATAATCATTGTAACCATCTTCGATGTATTTTAGATCACGGTGTTTATCGAAAGTTTTTCCCAACAATCTCGTTTTGAGAAAATAAAGAAAAAATTGTTTATTTAATAAGTAATCTTGTTTGAATTGGGCTGACCTAGCGACTGATATTAAGTCTTCTTTAGCATATTGGGGTTTGATTTGCATAAACCGTACTTTCTTTGTTTAATTTTTCAAATTTAAGTATCTGTATTTGAAATATTAAATCGGTTGATTTTAGACTACGAAACTACAGAGTCTGGGGAAAAGTTACGTTAGGTAACCGGAGGGTATCTTATCACGTGAGACTACCTCAAGCAACTTCATATTCTCTTCCTTGTATCGCGAGTCTAATTGATCTTTCATTTTGGGTGGCATTAGGTCCCAGTTCCAATAAATAATTTTGTCTACTGACCGAAGCAACCCATTGATCAATCGGCGCATTACATATTGATAGGATTTCCCTATAATTAAAAATGGAATTTTCCATGATGGATAATTTTTTATTGATTCCGTCCAGGATAATGCATCAATATCTTTAAACAATCCAAAGAAATTGAATAGAACCCGATACAACATGCAAGCAAATGCAGAAATACTAGTATTGATCTTCTTTTCAAAATAGGGAAAATTTTGAATAGATGGATCGGCTCCAATCACTCCTAGAATGTTAGATACCACTTTTTGATTGTCCTTTTTGAAATCCTCAAAAAAGAATAATTTTACATTTTCATTACCAAATGATTCTACATATTTCAAAACTAACCAGGGAAAGTGTAGCTCATTCACATTAAGCCGTCTCTTACGCAAACTATGAGGTATTTGTTCATAATCTTCAAATACCCCATTTTTAAAACTCAGAAAAGTCTCAATTGACTGGTAAACCTTTTTTTGAAAACTCAAACGATAGAGTGACAACACCCAGTCCGTTTGGTACCGTAGCATTACAATAATTTTTGCAAACGGAAACATCTTTTTTAAGTTTAAATAATTATTAAAATAATTTTGACGCCAAGGCTCCATGCTTAACCCCTCATATGACAATAAAATTGTAGCACCTTTATAGCCCTCCAGAATTAAATCAATTTCTTTTTTTCCATCTTCAAAAGATTTTCGTTCATTGTTTTGAGGAGCGACAAATGGATCTAAGAATTTTTTCATAACCTGAATGAGATCGGTGGGATTATAATAATAGTTGTCGGCCTTTAAGTAGGGAAAGATTTGTTTTTGTAAGAATGTCGAAGCGGTTCTTGGCAAACCAATGTGTATAAATAATTTCACTATTTTTAAAGTTCCTTACTGATTTCTATTGAGTTCCTCATCTTTCCGCCGCCTAGACGCAATCAATGAGCCTTAAAAAAAGCCGGATTATAGGTAGGCCAATTCCCATAGTAAAGAAAATAAACACTTTTCAACTGATGAACACTCATTTGAAAACAGGGCGAAATCGATTAATTAAAAGATAGTTCACTCTATTCATTAATAAAGCGAGACTTAGTATTTAGGCTTTTACCTTTTAAAAGTATATTTTACTATGATTTTTTCTCCTAGAAGCTAACTCAAAGTAGTTGAGACGAACCGGAAGATGAATTATTGTTGAGGAATACATTTCAGATTAATATGTGGACAAAGGTGATGAAATTGATATTGATACTGATCAGGGCTATAGTATGAACTTTAGAAAACAATTAGATTGAGCATCCCCCTTTTTTAGGACCCTTAAAAATACATTTCGAATATAAAGCCTGTGGAATTTAGATTTATTTGCAATTGGGGAATCTTCTGAGGTTTTATTCTGTTCTAATCTGTTCGGGTTTATCGGCTGCAGTTTTACCCCACAAGCCATTTAGAGTCCCTTTGAATTGACATTAAAAATAAAAAAATATATTTAGGGATAATTTAAAAAACATACATCCAGGTGAAGTATTACTTGAAGAGTTTCTGAAACCTTTAGAGATAACGGCATACAGACTTTCAAAAGACACTTTTATTCCCCAAACACGAATAAGCCAAATTATAAAACAACGAAGAAGAATTACTGCTGACACTGCTTTAAGGTTAGCAAAATATTTTGGCAATTCAGCAAAATTTTGGTTGGGATTACAAGATGATTTTGATATTGAAGAAGAGCAGAATAATAAAAAAGATGAATTAAACAGCATTCAAACTATAACCAATAATACAGCTTAACAACCTGAATTCGATTAAATATTAAGAAAAGCGTTTTGTTGCAATATTTTCTACTCAACAGCCTTAAACAAAATAGATGTTTTATTAAAGTCGGAAGCGGCATTAATAACACTTCTAAATTCATCATAACGGCTAACGTTGTACTCGTTAGATTTATAAAACTCCTGTATGGTAACTACAATGGTGTTGCCTTCTATTTTATAACTGGATTCGAATTTGCAAATCTTTTCACCGGTAACCGATTTAAAACTTTTATCAATATTTAAAACCTCAAGGCCTTCGGCAGTATAACCTTTAGGAATATGTATTATAATATCGTAATCGTATTGATTTGGATATTGCATTTCTATAGGATTTACACGTTCTGTTTCTTGATATAATTCACTTTGTGTGCCAATTACTTTTCCTATTTGAAAAATATAACTATCGCCAGCTTCTTCCAAGAGAGATTCGGAAGTAATAATACATCGTGTAATAAATGGCAGATTGTATTCTAACGAATTCATATCTGTGTTTTCGGTTTCAAAACTTAATACTACTTTATCCTCAATTCCCGAACTTGTTAAATAATCTTCATAATCTTTGATGCCTTGTTCGGTCGATAAACTTAATATAGCTTTGCTTGTTATAGCCCAATGTCCTGTGTACTCTTGGTTTTGTTTAATTATAACATTTGCCTAATCTTCATCAAAAGTAATGTCTGTATATCGTATAATGCGACTATAATTGGGATCAGATTGTATAATCTTGCTAAAATAATAATCTAAACTTTCAGTAATAAATAATCCATAATTACCTAAAATATTAAAAGGTGCTTCACCAACTCTATACTCAATTCTGTCTGGTGATATGTATTTTTCTTCTGTAGGTAAATAAATCAAGAAATCCCGAAGCATATTTGGTGTATAAAAATCCGGATCGAATTTAAGTGCGAATCTATTAGCTGTAACTACAATTTCGTATTCAATTTCTAAAGCTTTTAAGTAATGTGCATACACTTTTAGGATGCCATAATCGCTTGCAGTTCTGTTTTTTAAAATATATTCTAAATTTGTAAGTTCAGCATTGTTGTTTTTTACAATTATAAAATTAGATTTAATAAAATTATCGATTAGTGAGGCTTTTTTGAAGGTTGATAAATCCAAATCGCCTTTAGTGATATTATCAATATCGTTTTTCACTAAATGTGACGCTTCTTCAGGAAAAAACTTCCCACCAATATTATTTACAATATTATCCCAAAACATTTCTTGTGTAATATTTTGGTCTTTAGGGAAACATTGATAAACAACGGCAATTTTATTTGCGTTAGGTGTTGCATATTCTTCATCTATCATTGCAGGAATATCCTTAAGCGTCAATAATTTTGCTTGTCTGCCATCAATAGAAACAGTCTCGAAAGTAGTTTCTGTTCTATAGGCTTTAATTTTAGAATTTAGGTTTCCGGTTATAAATAAAAACTGAGCTTCTTTAATAAAATATTCCCCTTGTATAGTTTCAGTTCCATGCATGTCGTATTCTTTCTCGACTGTATATAATACTTCAATTTCAGAATTTTTTTCGACACCTTCAATCGCAAATATTTTAAAATCTCCATAAGTTTCAACATTGTTTATCTCTTTAATATTGTCTTTGTTTAAGAGCGTTACTTTTCCTTCGGCATTAATGGTTCTTGCCTTAATATCTATTACTTTCTTTACTTCGTACATCGGAATATAAACCGTATTATGCCTACCAATGCCTTTGTCGTTATTTACTCTAATAATGGTATGTGTAGTTTCAAAACTTGTAAGGTCTTGAAGAAATAGTCCTTTTTTATATTCTACAATATATTTTTCAAAAATACCAACCGACGGTTCTTTCAAATCTTTTTCGGTGAGTTCATGAAGTTTTGGATTGTCATCCCAATCGTAAGTTTTATAGTATTGCGCAAAACAATTAGTTGATGCAATAAGTAGGATAAATGTTAATCGTTTAATCATAGGTTATGTTCAATTACAATATTTTTTTTATAGGCTTTAATTAGACTTTTTATAAAACTATTCCAGGTTTCAAACTGTTCTTTTTTTACACTCAATGTATTTATGTAAATGGTTTTGTTCTGTATAATTGTATTGTCTTTTTGAGTATAAGTTATGCTATAACCAAATTCGGGATTATCGAATGACAAATCTTTTGGAATGTAACTAACTTTATATGCTTTTGGAATTGTAAAGGTCGTTGTATATTTTTTTTTGAAGGTATTATCTATTTTTTTACTGTACTTTCTGTCTTCAATGTCAATCTTGCTTTTAGACAATGTTCGGTCTATATTCAAATTTATATAGGTTTTATCAGCAACCGTTTTTGCATAGTTATCGATGGAAAGGTTATAACTTAAAATTAGAGCAGTAGTTGCATTATCGAAATTTTCTATATTAATATTTGTGTATTTGGTTTTGTTATTTCCTAAAACTAAAGTGGTATTTAAAAATTCTTCTTCGGTTTTATCGTCTTTCTTATAGGTGTAATCCGTAATAAAATCAACTTTTTCGTATCCTGTAAATGTTCTTTTTTCTAAAACTTTAACAATTCCGTTTTCAATAGAAATATCGCTGGTAATCAAAGTTAGACTCTTATCAGGATTTTGGATAGGAACTTTAAGAACTTTAAAAGAATCGTCATTAATGCCCAAAAGTGCTTCTTTGGTTTGTGTGAAAGCACTTGGCATACCAAATGGCACATAACTATCGGTCGCATCTAAAAAGATGGTATCGTTTTCTATAATAACTGTATTAATCATGTGATTGTCAACCATTGGTGTTGGAACTTCAAAATAAGAATAAGGTCTGTTTCTTGTACCAATCCAAGTTCTATATGATTCTATATCAGCATGATTCAGCATTTCGTAAAGCAAATTTGCCATGTCTTTACAGTCGCCATAACGTTTGTCGCAAACACTCGCGGCTCCTCTTGGTATAAAACCACCTAATCCATCTTCGAAAGCGACATAGGTTATATTGTCTTGTACCCAATTAAAAATAGCTTCAGCTTTTTCTCTTTTTGTTGAAAAAGGTTTCGTTATGTCGTCTGTAATTTTATAGACTTTGTCTAAAAATTTTATGTCAATTTGCTTAACCAATGATGTATACCATTTATAAAGGTCGCTAACATCATTCAGTACATTATAAATTTTGCCCTTTTGCTCGTAACTTTTTATATAAATTATAATATGTGGCAAAAAGTAAAGTGCTGATTCACTTTTATTTTCACCTTGAAAACCTTCAATATTATTTACAGTCCATGTGTAAATATTGTTTTTTTTAAAAGTCTCTTTTTTAAATGCAATAGAAATGTTTTCAGTATTGAATTCAATATAACCAATACTCACATTTTTAGGAAATTCTATTGATAATTGCGCACTTTTTGTTGGTACATAAGTCCCAAAACGGAAAAGCCCTAAAAAACGAGGATCTTTAATAACTTCTCTATAGCTTAAATTTGTAACAGCTCCTTTAGTAACCGCAGGGAATGTGAAATTTTTACTCTCTTGATCGCTATAAAAAATGCCATTATCGAATTCGCGTTTGGTTTCGATATAATCGACCTTTATTATTTTGTTTGTACTTGGTAAAAAAGTATAAGCATTAATGTCTTCAACAGAAATAAAGCTGTCAAAATGGAGAGATTCGTTAGCAAAATACAATTTTTTAGCTGTTAAATATTCGGCTTGTTCTGTAATTTGTTTAGAGATATTAAAAGAATTTTTCGATAATTCTATTTTAATATGTTCGTGCCTTTTTAAATAGATATAGTCTTCTTTAGAAAAATCTTGAGCGAAAACCATAACAGGCAAAAACAGAATTAAAAAGGCGTGTCGCATTTTTTTAGAATTAATTATCAAATATATTTTATTAATAACTTCCAGTCCTTAAAAATAGTATAAATTTAACTTATCTAATATCATACCAAAAATGCACCCAAATTTCACAAAATGTCATATTAAATTTAAATTGAATGGAGTTTGTTTTAACCCTATTCAATTAAAAGACGTAGCCTATAGTTTTATTAAGGAAGGCAAACCTTTTGAAAAGAGTATAGGTAATTTTTTATTAGATTGGTTTGATAATAATGACTGTATTAGTGTTAAAACTTCTGGCTCTACCGGAATACAAAAAATCATTATTCTTAAAAAGGATGCAATGATAAATTCTTCTATCAACACAGGAAATTACTTTAATTTGGAGCCAGGCAATACAGCTTTACATTGTTTGTCAACTCATTTTATTGCCGGTAAAATGATGTTGGTTAGAGCAATGATTTTAGGTTTAGAACTTGATATTGTAGAACCTGCTATAAATCCATTAGAAAATAATACTAAACATTATGATTTTTGTGCAATGGTGCCAATGCAGCTACAGAATTCGTTAGCAGAGTTGCATAAAATTAAAGCAGTAATTGTTGGTGGAGCTTCAGTTTCTTATGCTTTACAAGAAAAACTTCAAGATATTTCCTGCAATGTATATGAAACTTACGGAATGACAGAAACGATTACTCATATTGCTGTTAAGAAACTGAATAACTTTGTAGATATTACCTTGAGTACAAAAGAAAGGTCTTATTTTAAAGTTTTGCCAAACATTTCCATTTCAAAAGACAAAAGAGATTGTCTTGTTATTGATGCACCTCAATTAAATACAGAAACTATAATTACAAATGATATTGTTAAACTGCATTCTAAAACAGAGTTTGAAATTTTAGGACGCTTCGATAATATGATTAATTCTGGAGGAATAAAATTGTTTCCAGAACAAATAGAAGCAAAGCTTCAGCATAAAATAAAACAACGTTTTTTTATTGCTTCAGAAAAGGATGAAACTTTAGGTGATAAAGTGATTTTAGTACTTGAAGGCAAATCTAAAGAGTTAGGATCTAATGTTTTTCAGGATTTAGATACCTACGAAACACCCAAACAAATTTATGCTGTTTCCCATTTTAAAAAGACTTCTACGGGAAAAATACAACGTACTGAAACCTTAAAATTATTAAGTTAAGTACTTTACTCATTCAACCTACCACTTCACTCATTATCGGTTTTAAAGGTTAAAGATTGCACATAGTTTTATGCTAATCTTAAAAACCGAAACTAGATGAAAACAATTATCACATTAATACTTGTAACGTTTACAATAACGTCAGGTATTGCACAGGAAAAAAATATAGAGACCTTTTCTGTTTCTATAGAGAACTTAATCCCATTTATTGTAGATAACTATGCTTCGAGTTTTAACGATGAATCGGCTAACAAAAACCTTACGTTTTTAATTCAAGTATCAGGAGTTAGTCTTGATATAGAAAGTAAAATTGTTTTAAAACAAGCATTTAAATTACTTTCTAAAAGATTAACTGAAAACGATAATATTTCGATTGTTACTTATTCAGGATTTAATTGAGTCACTCTTAAACAAACTTCTCCAAAAAATTTGAAAAAGATACTCTTTGCTATAAATGATTTTAAGTCTAATATAAAAGAATTTCATAAAGATGGTTACAGAGCAGAGTTTATTAGTTTGGTTAAAACATATAAGTAACCAAGTCTAACAGTTGGTTGGTTGTAGTTTTTTCATAAGCAGACTTGGTAAATTGAGGAACATCTATTTGATGTTCCTCTTTTGTAAGAACGAGTTTTATGTGTAAAGATAAAATTTCATATTTTTATAAATTAAACAAAACACAATGAAGAAGCTTATAATATTACTGCTAATTTTTACGACTCAAATAAACGCTCAACAAATTCTATCAGAAAAAGATCGTGCTATTGTAGTTGATGAAATTCTTGCCGATAGATTTAATAATCTACTGCCAAAATTAATGGATCGTACAGGAATTGATATGTGGATTTTAATTTCAAGAGAATACAACGAAGATCCTGTTTTAAAAACAATGCTGCCTTCTACTTGGCTAAATGCCAGACGAAGAACAATAATCCTTTTTTATAGAGATAAAGAAAAAAATACATTAGATAAACTTGCAATTGCACGATATAATTTTGGTGATAATATAGTTTCAGCTTGGAATAAAGATAAAGAACCAAACCAATGGAAACGTTTAATGCAGCTTATTGAAGAGCGTAATCCTAATACTATTGGATTGAATTACTCAACGCATTTTAATATATCGGATGGTCTAGATAAAACCGATTACGATGAGTTTATGCAACACCTACCTGAAAAATATAATGATAAAATTGTTTCTGCCGAAAAACTAGCCATAGCTTGGATAGAAACTAGAACCGCTCGTGAAATGGTGATTTACAGTCAATTGGTTAATATTACTCATACTATTATTGCTGAAGCTTTTTCAGAAAAGGTAATAACACCAGGAATTACTTCAACATCAGATGTTGAATGGTGGTTACGACAAAAAATTACAGACCTTGGATTAAAAACATGGTTTCATCCATCAGTAGATATACAGCGTAGTTATGAGGTTTTAAAAAGCCATATTTATTCGTTTGATGATAGACCTGAAGATATGATAATATTGCCTGGAGATCTGTTGCATTGTGATTTTGGGATTACTTATTTGCGTTTAAATACCGATTGTCAGGAACTTGCTTACGTGTTAAAACCAAATGAAACAGAAGCCCCTTTGTTTTTACGAAATGCATTAGCCGAAGGAAATAAAGTGCAGGATATTTTTACCTCGAATTTTGAAACAGGCAAAACAGGAAATCAAATTTTATTGAAATCACTTCAAGAAGCAAAAGCAGAAGGGTTAAAACCTTCTATTTATACACATCCATTAGGAAGTTATGGTCATTCTTCTGGGCCAACTATCGGGATGTGGGACGCACAAGGAGGAGTTCAAGGAGCAGGAGACTATCCTCTATTTCCTAATACTGTTTATGCTATTGAGTTAAATGCAACTGTAAATATTCCACAATGGCAAAGAGATATCCGAATCATGCTTGAAGAAGCAGGTTTCTATGGCGAAAATGGATTCAGATATGTAAATGGCAGACAAACTAAATTACTATTAATACCACGGCTTAAAAATCATCAAGGAAATTAAAAACAATAATATTGTTATTGCTGCATTTTCAGATAATAGTCAACCGAGTGTTTGCCAGAACCATATACTGTAAAAAAGATACATAATACCAACGCGACTAACGATAAAATTAAATCTGTTGTATTCATCTCACCAGCAAAATTTATTATTACTGCACCTATAATTAAAGGTAATTGAGCTAGAGTTGCCCAACGTGTTAGCAAACCGAAAATTATAAGTAAACCTCCAATTACATGTGCAGGTGTTACATAATGAATGGCCAACATACTCCCTGCAATATTTTGTAAAGGTTTTATGAGGTCAATTAAAATTTTTGTATTTCCCATAAAAGAAAATCCTTTAAATAATAAAAACACACCAAATGCAATTCGGAGTAAATCAAGAGGATAATATGTATGTCTGTTTGCCCATTTGTTAAGTTTTTTGATTATTCCCATGATAAAAGATTTTAATTTTGTTATTAAAATACTAAAAATTTGCGAGATATAAAAATTTCGTATTTAAAAGATAATGAAATTCCAACTCTTTTTTATTAAATTGCAGAACAAAAATTTGATAATGAAAAAGACATTTTTTATTTTTTCAGGAATAATAATATGTTGTACATTTCAAACAATAAATGCACAGCAGATAGATCGCATACAGCGAGGACAAAGGGGTTATACACCGCCACCAAAGGTAAGTTATGAAACATATATAGAATTAAAAGATCCTTACGAAGAAACCAATATCATTCTTGCAAAATGTATTAAAGCATTTGATTTAGATGCTTTTGAAAAGGAAATTTTAAAGAATATTCTTATAAAGAATTTTGAAAGTCAAAATGCCATATTAAATGATAAAAAAAATAGGCGTGAAGATCGAAAAAAGAAAACACTTGATTTAGACAAAAATTTTTATAACGAACTATCTTCAATTCTCTCTGTAGAAGAAATTGAAGAGTACAAAGTCATGGATTTTGAAGAGACCAAAGAAGAAAAGAAACAAAAGAAAAAGAATCGGAGAAAAAACCGAAAGACATTATAAAAAAGAGGCGTATTTAAATAGCCTCTTTTTTATGGCATACATTTCAGCATTTATAATATGGAATGTTAAATAATTTAGTACCAGCATTATTATTTGTACTTTTAAAACTAAAGAAAAATTAATGTGAAAAACATTGTTATTTTAATTGTATTCTGGTTTAGTATTCAAGGTATATATGCCCAAAAAAAAATTACTATTTATTGGGATGCTTCATATTCTATGAAGGATAGGAAGATTGATCGAGAGTTGCAATATCTTAACAACTATTTTAAGAAACATCAAACTGCCAATGTAACTTTGGTTATGTTTAGTAATGAAATTATTCTTAAAGAATCTTATTCCATAAAAGATGGAATTTGGAAGGCTTTAGAACATGAATTGCTAAATACCATATACGATGGAGCCACATCATTTTCCAATTTATTTAATGGTAATTACGATGAGTGTTTTTTATTTTCAGATGGTATAGAAAATCTGGACAAATTTAAACCTCCAACAGACAAACCACTTCACATTATCTCTACTTTACCTAATACAAATACAATAAATTTAAAATTAGCTGCCGATTTGTCTTTAGGATCTTATGTCTATTTAAATATAGAACTAGAGCAATCTAATCGAAATGAAAATGTAGAACAATTTTTCTCAAGTGAGTCAGATGGTTTAGTTACTGGGATGATTTCTGGAATTGAAGGATCTTTACAAAACGTAAGTGTAATTAATAAAAACACAAATCAGGGTGTTGCTTCTATAATAGGAGGGTCTTATAGGATAAAGGCTAAAGAAGGAGAAATATTGGCATTTACATATTTAGGAAAAAAAACTGTAACTATTAGAGTGTCGAAAGCTGATATTCTTAATATTACGATGGTAGATATTAAAGAAATTCTAGACGAAATTGTAATTATTTCAGAAGTAGAGAAAGAAGATTTAGTCAACACAGGTAATATTAGAGTTGACAAAAAGCGATTAGGTTATTCTATAGAATCTATTGGAGAAGAGGAAATTTCAGAATTAGATACTGATGTTAAGTTAGCAGTTAAAGGACAGTTTGCTGGACTTGAAATACAAAATAATACAGCCCAAGGACGTGTAGATTTAAGTCAGTTTCTCGGTAGAGGTAAAAACATGACAATTGTTGGTAATCAATATGGTTTAATAGTGCTTGATGGTGTGCCTTTGGCTCAATCCAATTCTAGTGCTGGAAATGGTTTTGTAAATGATACTAGTTTTATTAATCCAGATATTATTGTAGATATTACTTATTTAAAAGGCTTAGCAGCAACAAATAAGTATGGTACAAGAGGTATAAATGGTGTGTTATTAATTACTACAAAAAATGCTGTTAGTGATAAAGATACTACAAAAAAGAAAATTAAATTGGGTACTACAACAACTTATAGAGGCAATGCACAACTAATTGCCGAGTTACCTAACGTATCTTATATAAAAGCATTAAAAACCTCAAAAACTGTTGATGAAGCTTTTCAAAATTATTTATTGCAAAGAAAAAAATATGGTCACAAACCAGAATTTTATCTCGACACTTATGATTATTTTAAAGAATGGAATAACGAGTTGTTGTCTAAACGTGTGCTATCCAATGTGTATGAAATAGCTTTTAATGACGTAGCTGCTTTAAGAGTACTTTCTTATAAACAACAAGCTATTGGAAATTACAAAGATGCCGTTATTACACTTAAACAAGTATTAAAATTAAAACCAAAACAATCACAATCTTATAGAGACATGGCATTAGCATATAATTATGCAGGTAACTATGCCGAATCATTAAAAATATATAATAATATTGACAAAAATATTGGTGTTAATAATTCTAATTTTAGTGGTCTTAAAAAGACAATCACTAAAGATGCTAAAAGCTTAATAGTAAGACATAAAACTGAATTAAATACTTTAGGTATTAATCCTTTGTATTTACGGAAAATTAAACATAAAGCAAGAATTATTTTTGAATGGAATAATTTTGATGCTGAATTTGATTTAAATATTATTAATCCTCAAAAACGTCTTTTTACTTGGTCGCATACAATTGCTGAAAATTCACAACGAATCTTACAAGAAAAGGAATTAGGTTATGGTCTCGAGGAATTCTTTCTTACTTCATCCGATTTAGGAGAATGGACATTTAATATGAACTATTTTGGAAATCATTCAAAGTTAGATGAACCAACTTATGTAAAAATAACTATTTATAAAAATTTTGGTTCTGCAAATGAAACTAAAGAGATTAAAGTCGTTAGGTTATACAAAAAGAATTTAGAACAAACTGTTGTAAAATTGAATGTTAATTAGATTTTGTATCACTCTTTTTTATTCAATAATTATTTTTTTAGAAATTCTATAAAAAACTATTGAAGTTATTAATCCAATTAGTGTAAAACCAGCCAATACCAAAAAAACATGTTGATGTCCTAATTCTCCAGGAGAATTATCTAATAACACACCAATCATTGGACCAGAAAAAATATCTGGCGTATAGCCAACAATCGAAATAAACCCAACTGCAGTGCCTGTTAATACTAATGGGATTTTTCCTTCTTGCATCGTTGCAAAATATAATACTCTTACTGAATACACACCTAAAGCCATTAAGCCAATAGATAATCCAAAAAGTAATGTGCTATGTTCACTTATTATACCTGTAGCAAAAATTAAACTTGTAATTAATGTAAGAAAGAAGCCAATAATGATCCATAAAGATGCTCTTGTTTTATCTGCTAATAATCCTATAACAACACCAATAACTGGTCGCATATAAAGCAAAGAAGTGCCAACTTTAGCAGACTCAATATCGTCATAAAGCATGACGTCTTTAGCATAAAGACTAAAAATATCAGTCACTTTATAACCAACATAAGCACATAAAATGATTATCATTAATAGCCAAACCGACGGAATTTTCATAATCTGTTTAAAATTGTAGATAGTCAAAATACTTGAGTTTTGTTTGGATAAAGTCTCATTGACTTGTAATGGTTTTAATAAATAAAAAGATAAAACCCCAATGATACTAACTATAACAGATGAATAGAGAATTACATAGCTAAATGCTTCTTTACGTTCTATTAAAGATGTTTCAGATATATCAACGTCTATAAACAGCGAAAAAATAAGTATTCCAACAGTACCAAATACAGCTGCAACTAATCCACGACCACCATCTAAAAAACCAAAAGCCATGCCTTGTTTCTTTGTTCCTCCCCAAATTCTTGTAGCTTTAATTAAAGCAGACCAAAATAAAAATATGGTTGTAAAACCCCAAAAGCCATATAAATATTTTAAGTGTGAGTAATCAGGATACGTTGAAAGATAAATACCTCCAATAGAAGTGAGTATTAGCGAAACAGATATTAAATACCTTGGATGGTATTTATCTGCTAATGGACCACCGAATATATAAGAGAACAACGCAACTATGCCATATATTGAAAAACAAGTTCCCAATTGTAAGTTGTTGATATCGAAAACTTCTAAAAATGTTGGTCTGAATATACGAACTAAGACAAATGGTAGAATAAAAACAGCTTCGCCAGATAGAATAAGGAGAATGATAACATAAATAGGTTGCTTTGTTTTTGACATTTTTGTATTGTTAAACTTGAATTACACCTAAATTAAAAGGCTTCTCAATTGGAGCATGGTTGGCAGCTTCAATTCCCATACTAATCCAAGTTCGTGTATCTATTGGGTCTATAATTGCATCAGTCCAAAGACGTGCAGCAGCATAATAAGGAGACATTTGAGTATCATATCTCGATGTAATCTTTTTATGAAGTGCTTCTTCTATTTCTTTAGTGAATTTTTCACCTTTCTTTTCAAGTGATGCTTTTTCAATTTGAAGCAATACTTTAGCAGCAGTATTGCCACCCATTACTGCAAGTTCCGCACTTGGCCATGCAACAATAAGTCTTGGATCGTAGGCTTTTCCACACATGGCATAATTACCTGCACCATAGCTATTACCAATAATAATTGTAAATTTTGGTACGACAGAATTACTCACAGCACTTACCATTTTTGCTCCATCTTTTATAATGCCTCCATGTTCGCTTTTACTGCCAACCATAAAGCCTGTAACATCTTGTAAAAATACTAATGGAATTTTCTTCTGATTGCAATTGGCTATAAAACGTGTGGCTTTAACTGCACTATCACTATATATTACGCCTCCAAACTGCATTTCACCCTTTTTGGTTTTTACTACTTTACGTTGGTTGGCTACAATTCCAACAGCCCAACCATCAATTCTGGCATAACCAGTTATTAAGGTTTTGCCAAAACCTGCTTTGTATTCTTCAAATTCTGAACCATCCACCAATCGTTTTATGATTTCCATCATATCGTATTGGTCGGCTCTGGATTTTGGAAGAATGCCATAAATTTCTTTAGGATTTTCTTTAGGTTTTAAACGTTTAATTCTGTTAAACCCAGCTTTGTCAAAGTCTCCTATTTTATCAATTATATTTTTAATTGTGTCTAAAGCATCAGCATCATCTTTAGCTTTATAATCTGTAACGCCAGAGATTTCACAATGTGTAGTTGCTCCACCGAGTGTTTCGTTGTCTATACTTTCTCCAATAGCAGCTTTCACTAAATAGCTACCTGCAAGAAAGATGCTTCCGGTTTTATCTACAATAATAGCTTCATCACTCATAACTGGGAGATATGCTCCACCAGCAACGCAACTTCCCATAATTGCTGAAATTTGTGTTATTCCCATACTACTCATTACAGCATTATTTCTAAAAATACGACCAAAGTGTTCTTTGTCCGGAAAAATCTCATCTTGCATAGGAAGATAAACTCCAGCCGAATCCACGAGATAAATAATTGGCAAACGGTTTTCTATGGCTATTTCCTGAGCACGAAGATTCTTCTTTGCAGTAATAGGAAACCAAGCTCCAGCCTTAACGGTTGCATCATTGGCAACAACAATACATTGTTTCCCTTTTACGTAACCAATCTTTACAACAACACCTGCTGAAGGACAACCACCATGTTCAACATACATATCTTCGCCTGCAAATGCACCTATTTCTATACATTTAGAGCCTTTATCCAATAGGTAATCTATTCGCTCCCGAGCTGTCATTTTACCTTTTTCATGATGCTTTTCAATACGCTTTTTTCCACCACCAAGTTTTACTTTGGTGTAACGTTTTATCAAATCTGATACTAAAAGCTTATTGTAATCTTCGTTTTTATTGAAGTTGATATCCATTTACTAATTGTTTGCTGCTAAAATACGAAAGAACTTTTTCCCACGAAAGTGGGAATCTTATCAAATGAGTTTTTGTATTTATATAACATGGGTATATATTCCTTGGTAAATAAATTTATAGTTTGTATATTTGTTCCGGAAATAAATTATTAACCAAAAGATATCCCCACTTTCATGGGAAATAAATATGAAAAAAATAATTGCATTTGCTGGGAGTAATAGCAAAAACTCAATTAATAAGCAATTAGCTACCTATGTTGCAAATCAAATTAATGGTGTTGAAATCAAGGTTTTAGACTTGAATGATTTTGAATTACATCTATATGGTATCGACTATGAGAATGATTATGGTATTCCGGAAAATGCACAAAAATTCCTCGATGAAATTAAATCATCAGATGGTATTGTATTATCATTAGCCGAGCACAATGGAGCTTATTCAACAGTATTTAAAAATCTTTTTGATTGGATGTCGAGAATAGACGGAAAACTTTGGAGTGATAAACCCATGCTGTTAATGGCAACCTCTCCTGGTGGTAGAGGCGGTGCAACTGTTTTGGAGATGGCAAAAGCAAGATTTTCGTTTATGGGTGGTAATATAATTGCATATTTTTCATTACCTTCATTTACTCAAAACTTTTCAGCAGATGGTGTAATTGATGAAAGTTTAAAACAAGAATTAAATAGCGCCATTTCGAAGTTTGAAAAAGCTATTTAATAATTTTAAAAAACCTAATTATGAGTTCCGAAAGAGAAATAATTAAGGAGTACACAAATGGGGAATTAACTATTATTTGGAAACCAAAAACTTGTATTCATGCCAAAGAATGTGTAAAGCGTCTTCCACAGGTTTATCATCAATATGAAAGACCCTGGATTAAAGCTGAAAACGCTTCAATTGAAGAGCTAAAAGAGCAAATTCAGGCTTGTCCATCAGGAGCTTTATCGTATAAAATGAGTAACGAGGAAGATAAAGAAGAGGCTTATTTAGAGACTAAAATTGAAGTTCTTGAAAACGGACCTCTTTTAGTTTATGGCACATTGCATATCACGAATGCAAAAGGAGAAACTGAAAAGAAGAACAAAACTACCGCATTTTGTAGATGTGGCGTATCACAAAATAAACCTTATTGTGATGGTGCTCATAGAAAAGCAGAATTTAAAGGATAATTAAAATGAAGACAAGTAGATTAGAAGCATTTAGTGATGGTGTTTTAGCAATTGTAATAACAATTATGGTATTAGAATTGAAACCTCCTGAAGACTTAACAATTGAATCATTATTGCATACAGCACCAATATTTTTAAGTTATGTATTCAGTTTTATTTTTATAGGTATTTATTGGAATAACCATCATCATTTATTTCAAATAACAGAAAAAGTAAACGGGAAAATACTTTGGGCAAACCTCCATTTATTGTTTTGGTTATCTCTAATTCCGTTTGCAACGTCTTGGATTGGCGAAAAACACATTGAGCAATTACCAGTAGCTTTTTATGGATTTATTTTATTAATGTCTGGATTGGCATTCTATATTTTAGGACAAGTTATTAAAAAACAACATGATGATGATTTTGCCTTTAAGCAAATAACTAAAAATGATTTTAAACCAATAATATCTATTGTTATTTATTTTTTGGGAATTGCACTATCTTTTGTAAACCCTTGGATATCTATTTTTTGTTATGTGCTAGTTACTTTAATATGGATAATACCTAGTAAAAAAATAGAAAAACATCTTGATAAATAATTGTAAACAAAAAAAATATGAGTAATCCAATTGCTGCGGATAATAAACCCGCAAAAATAGAATTAAAAAAAGGAGAATCTAAATGGTGGTGTGCTTGTGGCTTATCTAAAGCACAACCGTTTTGTGACGGTTCACATAAATCTACTGATATTATACCTAAAGAGTTTAAAGCAGAAAAAGATGGAGATGTCTATATGTGTAATTGCAAAAAAACAGGAAATGCTCCATATTGTGATGGCTCCCATAAAGATATAAAAGAGGAGGATGTAGGTAAAGAAGTAGAATTAAATTCTGGAATGTATAGACCCTCTTAATGCTAAATCAACTCGAGAAGAACCAACAATGGCTAAAATAAAAGCTATGGCAAAAAACGGGTTGGAAGGACATCATGGAGAAATGGTTGCTATGGGAGTGCCTCGTATAGATTTACCAAAATGGGATTCCATACAAATTATGGTAGCACAAATGGCTACAAAACCTTTAATGGATAATGCCAATGTAAATACACAACTAATAATTGTACCAAGAGCAAAAAAACCATTAGTGTTAGATAAGCAAATTTTTGTTTCTGATATGTCTTTTGGTGCCTTGTCTGAAGAAGCAAAAATTGCTTTGGCAAAGGGAGCACAATTAGCTGGAACCGGAATTTGTAGTGGAGAAGGAGGAATGTTATCTGATGAGCAAGAAGCCAATTCGAAATATTTTTACGAATTAGCTTCGGCTAAATTTGGCTTTGAATGGGATAAACTTAAAAAAGTACAAGCATTCCATTTTAAAGGAGGTCAAGGTGCAAAAACAGGAACTGGAGGCCATCTTCCAAGCGCTAAAGTTACTGGTAAAATTGCAGAAGTTAGAGGGTTAAATGTAGGGGAAGATGCAATTTCTCCACCAATATTTAAAGATTTAGTAACGGTTGATGATTTTAAAAACTTTGCAGATAAAGTACGTGATATTACTGGAGGAATTCCAATAGGATTTAAATTGTCTGCAAATCATATAGAAAGAGACATCCAATTTGCTGTAGATGCTAGTGCAGATTATATCATTTTAGATGGCAGAGGAGGTGGAACAGGTGCAGCACCTTCAATTTTTAGAGACCATATATCTGTTCCTACAATACCAGCATTGGCACGAGCCAGAAAATATTTAGATAAAATAGACAGAAAAGATATTACACTAATAATTACTGGAGGTTTACGTCTACCTGAAGACTTTATTAAAGCAATGGCTTTTGGAGCAAATGGTGTAGCAATCTCTAATTCTGCCATGCAAGCTATTGGTTGTATTGCAGCAAGAATGTGTAATTCAAACAATTGCCCTGTTGGTGTAGCCACTCAAAACATGGATTTGAGAAAACGATTAAATATTGAAAAATCAGCACAACAATCAGCAAACTTTTTTGAAGCATTAACAAGTTTAATGCAAGTTATGGCAAGAGCTTGTGGTCATGATGATTTGCAAAAGTTTATTCAAGGTGATATTGCTACTTGGAATCGTGATATGTATCATTTAACGGGAATTCATTATGCAGGGAATTCAGTCAATTAAAAATTAAGGTTTGTAAATGGGAGATATTTCAAAAGATATTAATTCAAAATTCCCAAATAATAAGGTGAAAGCTCTATTGAATATTGTATATACTGCAAACTGGATAAGCAGTCATCAAAATGCGTTTTTTAAACCTTATGGAATTTCGCCACAACAGTTTAATATTCTTCGCATTTTACGAGGCGCAAAAACACCTTTGATGGTTCAATCCATTAAAGAGCGTATGTTAGAACGAGCTCCGAATGCTACACGTTTAATGGATAAACTTTGTAATAAGGATTTAATAGCTCGTATTGCTTGCCCTGAAGATAGACGCGTTGTTCATATTCAAATTACTAAAAATGGTTTAGTGCTTTTAGAAGATATTTCGAAGTATATGAAAGATGATTACCTTGAAAATGTAACAGAAGAAGAAGCGGGTATTTTAAGCGACTTGTTAGATAAAATACGATGACAACTTGTTGTTATTCCTACGAAAGTGGGAATCTTATTAAACTTACAAGAAGATAATTTTGTCATTCTTAACAAAGTAAATAATCTCTACAAATAATAGAATAATTATAAAAACAGATTTTCTCCCGTTCCGATAGCTATCGAGATGAGAGGGAATGAAAATGAAATTTTAAATGAAACTAAATACAATAAAAAATGTTGGAAAAAGTGATTTTATAAATATGGGACCAATTGAGTTACGTCAACCCATACCAACGAAGGAAATAGAAATGATAGACCCATTTGTGTTATTACACCATTATGGACCTTATCAAATTAGCGAAGAAAGCAACCCTTTTGATTTAGGACCGCATCCACATCGTGGGTTCGAACCTGTAACATTTTTAATACAAGGCGAGCAATTACATCGTGATTCTCTTGGTCATGAAAGTGTTGTAAAAGCTGGAGATGTACAATGGACAACTGCAGAAAGAGGAATAATTCATGCCGAAGGACCAACAAAAGAATTTGTACAGCGTGGAGGAACGCTTGAAGGAATCCAGTTATGGTTAAATCTTCCTGCCGAAAAGAAAATGATTCCTGCAAATTATCAGCATGTAAAAAGTGAAGACTTTCCTGTAATCACTTCTGAAGACAATAAAGTGAATATTCAAATTATTGCTGGAAATTTAGAAGATAAATCAGGAAAGATTAAAACACAAACTGCTGTTAGCGCATTTATGATTGATGTTGAAAAAGATGGATATTATGAATTAAAAATTTCTAAAAATGAACAGTCACTATTATATTTATTACACGGAAATGTAATTATAAACGATACAGACACTCTGGTTGAAGACGAAAATCAGCTTATTGAATTTCAACAAGATGGTGAAGGTTTTTCAATAAAAGGGAACGAAAAGAGTAAGTTGCTATTTTTATCTGGTGTGCCAATTAAGGAACATGTTACAAGTTGTGGACCTTATGTTATGAATACCCAAACTGAAATCATGGAAGCCATGAGAGATTACCAACAAGGTAAAATGGGATTTCTTCCAGTGAGTTAATTTTTGTTCCCTCTCATATCGATAGTTATCGGAATGGGAGGAGATTTGTTTCTTTATCTAAAACTTTATAATCTTTTCGTGTTGAATTTAAAATCAGCATTATTTAAATACACAATGAGTAATCTTTTATAATGAGCTGCTTAAAGAAATTCAATATTAATTCACGATATTTGTGTTTCAATTTGCGCAAAGGATAGCAGCGACATCCTTTTTATGCTGAACTGAATTCAGCATAAAAAGATACAGCGAATAGCCTGATTCTCCGAAGTTTTGACGAAGGAGAATGCGCCCAAAAACTAATTAATTATGTCAATGAATAAAAATACGGTATTGGCTTGGGCTACCACAATTATGATTATAGTAGGATTAGGACTTATTGCTCTTGGGGCTTTTAGATACAATGAGGTAGCGGGATGGGGTTTTGCAGCAGTTGGCTTCGGATTTTTTGCAATTGCCTGGGTGTTTAACGCTTTAAAAGGAAGAGTGTAACGATTTACGATTGTAGATTTTTGATTGATGATTTTTGATTTTAAAATCACAAATCTTTACCCGACAACTCAACAACTTAACAGCACAGCAACTTAACAACTAAACAATGAGCGACGACAAAAAAATAATCTTCTCAATGGTTGGAGTTACAAAAACTTATAAAAGTGCCAATACTCCGGTTTTAAAGAAAATATATTTAAGTTTTTTTTATGGTGCTAAAATTGGAATTCTTGGTCTTAATGGTTCTGGTAAATCCACTTTATTAAAAATTATTGCTGGAATTGAAAAAAATTATCAAGGTGATGTTACCTTTTTGCAAGATTATTCAGTTGGATATTTAGAGCAAGAACCACAACTTGACGATGATAAAACTGTTTTAGAAATTGTGAAGGAAGGTGTTGCCCAAACTGTCGCTATTCTTGATGAATACAACAAGATAAACGATATGTTTGCTTTGGAAGAAGTCTATTCTAATCCGGATAAGATGGAAAAATTAATGGCACAGCAAGCCGAACTTCAAGATAAAATTGATGCTTCCAATGCTTGGGAACTCGATACCAAACTCGAAATTGCCATGGATGCTTTGCGTACTCCAGAAGCTGACAAAAAAATAGGAATACTTTCTGGTGGAGAACGTCGTCGTGTTGCTTTATGTCGTTTGCTACTGCAAGAACCAGATGTATTATTGTTAGATGAGCCAACCAACCATTTAGACGCAGAATCTGTACATTGGTTGGAGCATCATCTCGCGCAATACAAAGGAACAGTTATTGCGGTAACTCACGATAGATACTTTTTAGATAATGTTGCTGGATGGATTTTGGAGTTAGATAGAGGCGAAGGCATTCCCTGGAAAGGAAATTACTCGTCTTGGTTAGACCAGAAATCGAAGCGGATGGCACAAGAGAGTAAAGTAGCATCCAAACGTCAAAAAACTTTAGAGCGAGAATTAGAATGGGTTCGGCAAGGCGCAAAAGGTCGTCAGGCTAAACAGAAAGCACGTTTAAAGAATTATGATAAGCTAATGAGCCAAGACCAAAAGCAATTGGACGAAAATTTGGAAATCTATATTCCAAACGGACCACGTTTGGGAACTAATGTTATCGAAGCCATTGGAGTTAGTAAGGCTTATGGCGATAAATTGCTGTATGATGATTTGAATTTTAAATTACCTCAAGCAGGAATTGTTGGAATTATTGGACCAAATGGAGCAGGAAAAACCACTATTTTTAAGATGATAATGGGAGAGGAAACTTCAGACAAAGGCGAGTTTAAAGTTGGCGAGACTGCTAAAATTGCTTATGTAGATCAGGCGCACTCAAATATAGATTCTGAAAAAACGATTTGGCAAAACTTTAGCGATGAGCAAGAGCTTATTTTGATGGGGGGAAAGCAGGTAAATTCTCGAGCCTATTTAAGTCGGTTTAACTTTAGCGGAAGCGAACAAAACAAGAAAGTAAAACTACTTTCTGGAGGAGAACGAAATCGCTTGCATCTGGCGATGACCTTAAAGGAAGAAGGCAATGTATTGCTATTAGACGAGCCTACTAACGATCTTGATATTAATACGTTACGTGCTTTAGAAGATGGTCTTGAAAATTTTGCAGGCTGTGCTGTAGTCATCTCTCACGACAGATGGTTTTTAGATAGAATATGCACTCATATATTGGCTTTCGAAGGTAATTCCAAAGTATATTTCTTCGAAGGTGGTTTTAGTGATTATAAAGAAAACAAGATGAAGCGTCTTGGAGGTGATTTGATACCAAAAAGGATAAAATATAAGAAGTTAATCAAATAGAAATTTTCGTCTAAAAGCTATCGTATAAATGACCTTCGGTAAAGTTTTTATAAACTTTGTTGTCATCTTCCGATTTTAAATTAGAGGTTCTACTCAATCTCTTATGTTCTGCTTTTAACTTAAAATACTTTATAATTCCAAGCAGTAATAATACAAGAAATACAAATCCAGTTATTGTCAATATTGTAACAATATTAATTTGTTCAATTAAAGAAAGCGCACGAATTGTAGTAGGTAAAAAAGTGTTAAACATAATAGCAGTGATTTGGGATAAATAGTGAACCACAATATATGATATTTTTTTCTTAAATGCAACCAAATAACAATATTATTTAGCTGAAAGTCAACACGATAACATTAATGCAAAATTAATAATTATAGTTTAAAATGTTTGATTAATTTTATCTTCTAATTATCTGCACTTTTGAAAGACACATTTAAGCATAAAGGACTACGACAGCAACTTGTTAATGTCATTAAAGCCAAAGGAATAACCGATAAAGACGTGTTAAAAGCCATAGGTAAAGTGCCTAGACATTTGTTTATGGATTCCGGATTTTTAGACCATGCTTATCAAGATAAACCGTTTCCGATTGTTGCAGATCAGACCATATCTCAACCTTATACTGTAGCTTTTCAAACCGAATTATTACAAATTAAAAAAGGTGATAAAGTTCTTGAAATTGGAACTGGCAGTGGTTATCAAGCAGCTATTTTATGCGAACTTGGAGCTAAAGTATATAGTATTGAACGTCAATTAGAGTTGTTTAAAAAAGCGAATATATTTTTACCAAAGTTGGGTTATAAACCCAAGAAACTAATTTTTGGAGATGGTTATAAAGGCTTAAAAGATGAGGCTCCTTTCGATAGCATTATTGTTACTGCAGGAGCGCCTTTTGTGCCCAAAGCATTGATGAGTCAATTAAAGATTGGAGGACGACTTGTTATCCCTGTTGGTAATGATGTGCAAATTATGACTTTGTTTATTAGAAAAGATATCAAGGAATTTGAAAAGCATGAACTTGGTGAGTTTCGTTTTGTGCCTTTGTTGGAAGATAAGAATTGATTAGATTTTTTTATACCTTGTAATTTTAACCGTTAAATTATTATGAAACCTTTTTTTCTTGTTTTAATATTTTTCAGTACTCCATTTACAACTATATGTTCTCAAAACCTCGATGGGTTGTCCTTAAAATATGCAAAAGCTTCTTTTACCGAACTATACGAATTTTTTAGTTTACCAAATAATGCTTATAATCCTGAAGATATTGAGACCAATGTAAAATGGTGTGAAAATGCTTTTCAAAAACGTGGGTTTAAAACGCAACGTTTAAAAACAGAAACAGTTCCGTTATTGTTAGCTACACGAGATTTTCCCAACGCTAAAAAAACAGTTTTAATTTATCTTCAAATTGATGGGCAACCAGTTGATACAAGCAAATGGCATCAGCCAGATCCTTATATTCCAGTATTAAAAGAGAAAAATAATGATAGCAATTGGAACATTATTGATTGGAATAATCTTGAAGGCGATATTAATAGAGATTGGCGGATTTTTTCGCGTTCTGCATCAGATGCACGAGGACCAGATATGATGTTTTTAAAAGCTATGGATATTATTAATGACCTAAACTTTCAGCCAAATTTTAATCTAAAAGTAATTATGGATTTTGAAGAAGAGTTAGGTTCGCCAAGACTCCCAAAAGCAGTTTTAGATTATAAAAAAGAATTAACTTCGGATATGTTAGTGATTTTTGATGGACCAAGACATTTATCCAACCAACCAACATTAACTTATGGAGCACGTGGTATTGCCACAATTTCTTTGGAAGTGTTTGGACCCAGAACACCTTTGCACAGTGGTAATTATGGAAATTATGCACCAAATCCTGCTGTAAAATTATCGCAGTTATTAGCAACCATGTGGCAAGAAGATGGTCGTGTGGCGATTCTTGGTTGGTATGATGGCATTATTATTTCAGAAGAAGTAAAAGCCATTTTAAAACAAGTTCCTGATGATGAAGAGCAAATTAAAAAAGATTTCGGGATTGCTTCAACCGATAATATTGGGAATAATTTTCAAGAGGCAATTCAATATCCTGCACTTGGCATTTTAGGTTTAAAAGCCGCTTGGATAGGAAAAGAAACAAGAACCATTATTCCTGCAACTGCAATTGCAGAAATGAATATTCGATTAGTAAAAGAAACTAATGGCGCGCGAATGGTTAAACTGTTGAAAGACCATATTGTAAACCAAGGGTATTATTTGGTTGAAGAAAAACCAACTGAAGAAGAGCGGATGACCTATAATAAGATTGTTCGTTTTAATTCTGAAATTTCGTATGGAGCTTTTAGAACCGATTTTGATACCGAAATTGGCGAGTGGTTACGCAAAGGAATGCGAAGTGCTTTTGGTAAAGACCCAATACAAATACGTACGGCTGGTGGTTCGATACCTATTTCACCATTTGTAATTACTTTAGGTCTTCCTGCAGTTGCTGTGCCAACAGTAAATCCGGATAATAACCAACACAGTCCAAATGAGAATATAAGACTCGGAAACTATATTGATGGTATTAAAACCATTGTAGCTATTTTGATGGAGAAATTATAGGTTAGTGAATTATAATTTAGTGTAAACAATTCCTTCGGTATTCATTATTTTTTCAACTTTTTTACATAAATTTTTGAAAATAATTCTCGCTATTATTTCAACAATAAGAAAATATCCAATTCCAAAAACAGGCATGATTGAAAGACTGGTATTTTCCGTAAATCCATGTATCAAAATTTGATATGAGGAAACTATAGTCAAGATTGTTACCAACACAATTGCTATTGCACGATGAATATCATAGGCTTCACCATTCACTCTTTTTAACCTAAGTATGTTTTTAATATTACCTCTAACTGAACTAACAAACTTTAGATTTAATTTAATTAGAGGGGTTTTTAATGGCACAGAGTAACCAAATGGAATATGTTTATAAATATCATAACCTCCAAAAATGGAGTCTTCTCCTGAAAGATTATATTTTTTGTCAAGTGTATTACGCTTTATTTCATCACGGATAATTTCGTTCAGTTTGCTTTCTGATTCATCAATCGTGTATTTTATTATTTTGTTTTTCAAAATAGTTGCAAACGTAACTGTATAAAACTGTTGCACTTACTAATTGAACTTATCGTTAACACTTAATATATAGTAATCCATAAGATTTCTATAAAGTTATACCAATTAGCGTTCAAAATTACTATTTAAAATTTTTATTTTTCCTCTATACTTCATCATAAAAATAAACCATAACTTAGGCTATGCTTTATTTTTCTTCTTTGTCTAAATAAAAAATAATTGCGTTTTAATTTATTACTTCTGAACACTAATTGGTATTAATCAATAATATTCAAAAACTTTAGACCAAAAATAAAAGCATCACTTTTAAACCCGTTTTGATACGAGCGTACGTAATCCAAGCGTAAAAAACGAAACTTTTTAAAACCTATGTTGTCTATTCCAATGGAGAATTCTTTATAGGGTTTATTGTTTTCGATAGAAAGTGTATGTACCCCAATAACCAAATTGTAATTGAGTTTATTTAGTAGAGGAATTTTTCCTAAAATATAGCCTTTAAAATTATGTTCGGCATGAAATTCTAAATAGCTTTTGTTAGTACTTAATTCGTAGTAAGGCAAGTTGTTGAACACATTGGTATAGCTACTGGATTTACCAATATGTGTTTGGTTGCCGTTAAAATGCTGGTAGTCCATAAAGGCAATATCATCGGCATTAAAAAATGTTCCTGCTCTTAAATTATACTGCAAATGGCCTTTATTTGCGATATCAAATCCTTGATATAAACGTGCTTTTATCTGATCGAAATTGTAGTCGGAATTAGTTGCACCAAACCCTTTTTTGAAAGCTAAAAGTAATGTTGGATATTTAGAATTTGAGAGGTTAAACTTGCTGTCAGGATAACTAAAGTATTCTTGTCCGAAATTAATGCGTGTTGAAACATTCAGTTTTAAAATGTTATGTGTGATAAATGGAGCAATACCATAGGCAGTTTCGTCTAAAGGGTTATTGCTTGTATATGCATCGTCTTCATCATTAAAAAATACTTGATCCGTGGTGTTAAATAATGGTTTCCGCCTTTCGTAACTTAAAGTAGAGTAGAAGCGAAAGCCATTAAACCACTCTTGCGAATATGAGATTTGTGCAAAGCTTTTATCATACAACTTCATATAATTATCTTCAAAAAACAAGGTGCTAATCGAGTTTATTAATGGTGAAATTGGTTGACTTGCATTAAACTGTTCGGTTTTAATTCCTACTCTTAAAGTTAAAAAGGGTTTGCTAATATTATTAAACTTATAAGTTATAGATGCTGTTCCTCTTAAGCGTTTGTCCGAAAATCCATAATATAAAGTAGTATTGACATTAAAATAGTGTTTAAACTCGTCTAAATTCTTTCTGTAATTTATGCTGAATTCACTATTGTAACCTTGAACTGTATTAAAGTTAGTGTTGGTTAACAAAGCACCAATGTTTAAATTCCAGTCTTTATATGAGTTTTGGTAATTGTATCCAAACAAAATATTTGTGAGCTTAAATTTATTATTTTTTCTATCGATAGAATCTAAATAGGTATTAGATTCCCGTATTACCTGAATGCTGTCTTTTTTAAGATAGTCGTTAGATTCTTCGTTGGTTAAAGGCACAGGACGAATACTGTTCCAATAAGTAGAATCTTTTTTATTGGCTTGGTCTGCGAATGATAATACTTCTCTTGTAAATGTTTTTTTAGTAAAGTTTGGATTGAAATTATATTCACTATACACAGCCGTAAAACGACCATCACCTTTAATGCCGAAAATGCCATATTTAAAATCGATACTTTGAGAGATAAGTACCCAAAAAGTATCGCTAACCGAATATGAAAAAGTTTGTTTTAAGGTAATAATATCTGCCACAGGAATTTGTGCTTGTTGCCCTGTAATATCTAATTCCAAAGCATAAATCGACCATTGGTCTTCAACAATATAAATAGTTCCGAAAAAAATACGATCGTTTTCTCGTTTCGGAATTAACTTAATTTTGTTGATGAGGTTTCCAATATCATCGTAAAAAATACCTTCTAGTTTATAGCGATAATAATTAAAGGCATAATCGGCAATTGGCGAAACAATTTGGTTTCCTAACTCTACAGTATTGTTGTAAAAATTATAATCGACATCGCTTGCAGTATTAAAACTAAAGCCATTATCGTCGCCACTTACTTTAGACGCAATTATTTTTTCCTTTAATTTATCCGGACGTTGAAATTCTATTTTTGAAATGGTTTCCGAAAGATAAATAATACCACTTCTGGTAGAATTTAATCCACTACCTAGATCGCCAAGGTCTTGACCTAATATTTTTTCGGGAGCATTTTTTATTCTAATTAATCCACGAGAATAGAAATTGGCTTTATACGACTGGATTTTTTCGAGCATTGCCTTCCTATTAGCAATTGTGTTTTTAATAATCCGATTTGCTGGATTTTCGTTTGAATTGATAACAACTTCATCTAAAGTTATTTTTTCTTCTTCGAGAGATACATTTAGAGTATATGGAAACGTATCGATATTCAAGGTTTTTTTTAGTGTTCTGTAGCCGAGATATTTAAAAACAATTTGAAAGGTTTTATTTTCAGAATAAGTCAATTCATAATTACCTTCATCGTTACTTGTGGTGCCAATATATGTACCTTCAATATATATATTTACAAATGCCAGCGGATTTCCGTTGGTGTCTTTTATGTTTCCCACAATTTGTGAAAAACTATGAATAGAAAAGAAAAAAGTAAGTAGAAGTAAAGTTTGCTTCATTAAAATTGTGTTATACACCAAACATAGCTATAATTTTAAAAGATTGATGTTAGAAGTATCTTAAAATTATTTGAAATTTTTCTTAATTCTATCCAAATCTCGTTTGTTATCTCTGTCTTTAATCGTTTCGCGCTTGTCGTAGAGTTTCTTGCCTTTTGCCAAAGCAATATCGAGTTTAGCAAAGCCCTTTTCATTAATAAACATGCGTAACGGAACAATTGTAAGTCCTGTGTTTTTAATTTCTTTCTCCAGTTTTTTGAGTTCACGTTTATTTAATAACAATTTTCGTTCGGCTTTGGGTTTATGGTTGTAGTGAGTACCATGGCTGTATTCTTCAACAGTCATATTAATTACAAAAAGTTCACTTTGCTCGTTAAACTCACAAAAACTTTCTGCAATTGAAGCCTTACCTTGCCTGATAGATTTTATTTCCGATCCTGTTAATACAATTCCAGCAGTATATTTATCAAGGATTTCGTATTCAAAACGTGCTTTTTTGTTTCGTATGTTGATGTTTTTTTGCATGGATGACAAAGGTAGATAAATTTAAAATAGTTAGTGCAAAATATTTTGATATCAATACGCTTAACATCGTAATATTACATATTAAAATCTTAACTTTTTTTTCAGAATTTATTAATAGGATTAAATTATTTTCACAAAAATTTAAAATTACTACAATGAAAAAATTAATATCTGCCCTTGCATTAATTGTTATATTGATTTCCTGCAAACAAGAAACACAACCAATTGCTCAAGATATAATTGATAAGTCTATTGAAGTTACTGGAGGAAACATTATAAAATCGTCCACTATTTCTTTCGATTTTAGAAATAAACACTATACAGCTATTCGTAATGATGGAATGTATCAATACGAGCGTCGTTTTACCGATTCAGTTAGAAAAATTAAAGATGTATTGTCTAATGATGGATTTAAAAGATTTGTAAATAACGAATTAGTTGAGGTGGCAGATTCTATGATTCCAAGATATTCAAGTTCTGTAAACTCTGTGCATTATTTTTCGGTGTTGCCTTATGGTTTAAATGATACAGCTGTACATAAAACCTATTTGGAAGAAGTTACTATTAAAGAAAAAAAGTATCACAAAATTAAAGTTACTTTTAGTGAAGATGGAGGCGGAAAAGATTTTGAGGATGTGTTTGTGTATTGGATCAATTCTGAAAACAGCAAGACCGAATATATAGCCTATTCGTATTTAACTGATGGTGGAGGAATGCGGTTTAGAGAAGCCTATAATGAGCGTTATGTTAATGGTATTCGCTTTGTGGATTACAAAAACTATAAACCTATAAACAAAGACGCATATTTGTTTGATTTAGACCGTTTGTTTGAAAACAATGAACTCAAACTTTTATCTAAAATTGAAAACAAAAATATTGTGGTGGAGTAGTATTATGAATAATTAAAAAGAAGTTAGAGTTTAAACTATCCTGTCATTCCGTACTTGTTACGGAATCTATTATTAATAAAAACAAAATTGTGGATTCCTGCTTTCGCAGGAATGACAAATCTTATGATAATTAATCTATTACTAAAAGTAAATCTGAAATTTCTCCGTTACCAGAAATTGTAACTATGTAAAGATTTGCATTATTGCTATCATCGATATTCTCGTATTTTTCTTCACCAATAATAGCGTTGACAAACATTGGAGTTGTGTTACTATGACCAACAACGAGTACCGTTTTACCTTTGGTATTTTTAATAAAGTCTTCAGAATTAAGTTCTTTCGGATTGTAGAGTGTAATTTTTAGATTGTTTTTTTCGGCTGTTGGTTGAGCTGTTTGTTTTGTACGATTGTAATCTGTTGAATAGACAGCATCAAATTTCACATAATCTAAAACATAACTCCATTTTGCAGCTCTAAAAATCCCTTTTTGTATCAGGTTAGGATTTTTGTTTGTAACGTCACTTCTGTCTTTTTCAGCATGGCGAATAAAATAATAGGTTGTTGTTTTAATAGAATTTTCTTTAGTTTCAACATTTTCTTGAGAAAAAGATGATAAAACAATTACAACAGTTAATATAAGCGTAAATAGATGTTTCATAGTGGTTTACTTTAGTTCAATAATTAAAAAAATTGCTGTGCTGTCTCCAATATTTAGTACTTCGTGCCATTCGGTGCCTTCACTATAAAAATGACTTCCAGTAGTTGAGCTTACTTCTCTTGTTCCGTTAGCATCTGTAATTATAAATGTACTTCCTGCTAGTGCATAACCAAAATGCCGATTATGATAATGTTTTTCGTGACCAACACCTGGTTTAAAAGTACATTTTAATACTCTAATATTTTCATTTTCTTCCAACAATTCGCAAACAGCTTTGTTATTCCAACCAGCTTGAAGAGGGTCTGGCAAACTATTCTCTTTTTTACAGGAAAAAATAATTGTTGCAAGTAAAAAAAAGGGAAGTACTATTTTGAAATAATTGATTTTCATTTAGTCTTTTATTGAATCTTCAAATATAAATCTTCTATGTTATAAAGAGATTTAATTTCAAAATTTTTGCATAAAAAAAAGCAACACTCATTTCATTACAAAATTCGCATTGCTTTTTACACTAACCAACCACATATAAGACTGTTTATTAATTAAATTGTTACAATTGCTTCTCGATAGTTCTGTTGAGCAATACCGAAATGTGTTTTATGTTTTGAATCACTCTATGGGATAGAATATTAAAATTCTTCGGAAACCAAATCATCTTGATTTCTAAAAACCAATTTATCATCAAAAGCGTCTAACAGAATAATGCTATCTGTTGTAATTGTTCCTGCCAATATTTCTTTACTCAAAGCATTCAATACTTCTTTTTGTATCACTCGTTTTACAGGTCTTGCACCATATTCTGGATTGTAACCTTTTTCTGTTAGATAATCGATTGCTTCTTGAGTCGCATCAAACGTGATGCCTTGTTGTGCAATTATTTTGGTAACAGCTTTAAGTTGCAAACCAACAATTTTAGTTATGTTTTCCTTGCTTAAAGGCGTAAACATAATAATATCATCAATTCGGTTTAAAAACTCTGGCCTTACACTTTGTTTGAGTAAACCTAACACATCAATTTTTGCAGATTCAATAGCCGAATCAATATCTTTTGTTGCTTCAAAACGCTCTTGAATAAGTTCGCTTCCAATATTAGAAGTCATAATAATTATCGTGTTTTTAAAATCGGCAACACGACCTTTACTATCTGTTAAATGACCTTCGTCTAATACTTGTAACAATATATTAAAAGTATCGGGATGCGCTTTTTCAATTTCGTCGAGTAATATTACAGAATAAGGTTTTTGTCGTACAGCTTCTGTAAGTTGTCCGCCTTCATCATAACCAACATATCCTGGAGGTGCTCCAATTAATCGACTCACGGAATGACTTTCCTGATATTCGCTCATATCTATTCTCGTCATCGCGTTTTCATCGTCAAACAAATATTCTGCTAATGCCTTTGCCAATTCGGTTTTACCAACTCCTGTAGTTCCAAGAAACAAGAAGGTTCCAATTGGTTTTTGTGGATTTTGTAATCCAGCGCGACTTCGCCGAACAGCATCACTCACAGCCACTATTGCTTCTTCTTGCCCAATTACACGTTTGTGTAATTCTTTTTCGAGTTGAAGTAATTTTTCACGTTCACTCTGAACCATTTTGGTAACAGGAATTCCAGTCCATTTGGCAACAATATCTGCAATGTCTTCATAAGTTACTTCTTCTTTAATAAGTGCTGTTTCTTGTTGATCTTCCATTTGCTTTTGAAAAATTTCCAGTTGCTCTTGAGCTTCTTTAATTTTTCCGTAGCGTAATTCTGCGACCTTTCCATAATCACCATCACGTTCTGCACGCTCGGCTTCTAACTTATAGTTTTCAATGGCTTGTTTTGCATTCTGAATATTATCAACGACTTCTTTTTCACTTTTCCATTTCGCATTTATGTCGTTACGTTCTTCTTTTATATTTGCTAAATCTGAACGAAGAGATTTCAGCTTGCTTTCGTCTTTCTCTCTCTTGATTGCTTCAATTTCAATTTCTAATTGCATCACTTTTCTGTCAAGCACATCTAATTCTTCAGGTTTAGAATTGATTTCCATGCGTAGTTTTGCTGCAGCTTCATCCATTAAGTCAATGGCTTTGTCCGGAAGAAAGCGATTGGTGATATAGCGTTGAGACAATTCTACGGCACCAATAATAGCCTCATCTTTAATACGGACTTTATGATGTGTTTCGTACTTTTCTTTAATTCCACGAAGGATAGATATGGCACTTTCGGTATCTGGCTCATTTACCATTACTTTTTGAAAACGTCTTTCTAAAGCTTTATCTTTCTCGAAAAACTTTTGGTATTCATCTAAAGTTGTTGCTCCAATTGCACGTAGTTCGCCACGAGCTAAAGCAGGTTTCAAAATATTTGCCGCATCCATAGCACCTTGCCCGCCACCAGCACCAACAAGTGTATGAATCTCGTCGATAAAAAGCACTACATCTCCATCACTATTTGTGACTTCTTTTATAACGGCTTTTAAGCGCTCTTCAAATTCACCTTTATATTTTGCGCCTGCAATAAGTGCTCCCATATCCAATGCAAAAATTTGCTTGTCTTTTAGGTTTTCAGGAATATCGCCATCTATAATTCTGTGCGCTAAGCCTTCTACAATAGCTGTTTTTCCTGTTCCCGGTTCACCAACAAGAATTGGATTGTTCTTTGTTCGTCGAGATATAATCTGAAGAATTCTACGTATTTCTTCATCACGACCAATTACAGGATCGAGCTTACCATCTTTAGCTAATTGGTTTAAATTTTTCGCGTATTTGTTCAAGGCGTTGTATGTTTCTTCTTGATTTTGTGAAGTTACCTTTTCGCCTTTACGGAGTTCATTAATAGCAGTTTGGAATCCTTTTTCGGTAACGCCTTGATCTTTTAAAATTTGAGCAATCTTGCTTTTGGTTTTAAAAACTGCCAAGATTAAATGTTCGATAGAAACAAATTCGTCTTTCATTTTTTTGGCAATGATTGACGCTTCATTTAATGTTCTCCCGGTAG
This sequence comes from Flavobacteriaceae bacterium PRS1, assembly GCA_003709165.1. GTDB lineage: Bacteria > Bacteroidota > Bacteroidia > Flavobacteriales > Flavobacteriaceae > PRS1. Next base: position 10,061 of record RDRZ01000011.1, on the reverse strand, counting down.
TTTGTGAAAACATAATATCTCCTCCTGAAACTTTTGGGAAACTTTCTATTTGCTTATCTAATATTTGTTGCAATAGTGTAATATTTACATTCAATTTTTTTAAAAGGAAAGGCAACACGTTTTCGTCAACTTCAAAAATGGCTTTAAATAAATGCTCATTTTCAATGTGTCGATTATCCAGACTTTGTGCAAGTTGTTGTGCTTGCTGAATAGCTTCTTGTGATTTTATGGTATAATTATTAAAGTTCATACATTTATTTTTATAATATTGCGTTCAATAACCTTACCAATTAAAGTCAATAGACAATATGTCTATAAAAAGCAATAACAGTATGACTTTTAGTCAGTTGTAAGGATTTAAAAATAGTAAAGACTATTTTTAAGTTAATAGTTATTAAGTTATTAGTTAATGGGAATATTTAAGAAAATATTTGGAACTTCGACAAGCTCAGTCACCAAAAAGGAAAAGAAAGTGTTGCCATGGATTACTTTGAATTCATTAGAGCAACTGGATGTTATAGAATCTGCTTCTAAAACAAAAACACAAATTATTTTTAAATACTCATCGCGTTGTGGTGTGAGCCGAATGGTTTTAAATCAGTTTGTAGATAACTATGAGTTGACTGAACAGGATTTGGATTTATATTTTTTAGATTTAATAAGTTATAGAAGTGTTTCTAACGAAGTTGGTTATAAGTTTCAAGTGATGCACGAATCTCCTCAACTATTGGTAATTAAAAACGGAGTAGTGGTTGCTCATGATTCTCATGGTGGTGTTAATGCTATTGATTTGAATAGTTATGTGTAGTGGTTGAAAATTATGAGATTACTAGAATTTCTGAATGAATATTTGTAACAATTAGCGCTTAATTTCTACTTATAAATAAAGAACAATAAGAATTATGGGTGTCGAAGGAAGCATGTCTAGTGCAAATTTAAGTTTAAAACAAAATAGAGCCTTTTTAAAAAGAAACAGTTTTAAGGGTGGTACTGACCTATATCTTCAAAATTCCGGAAAAACAAAACTAGAATTTAAAAAAGTTAACCCAGAATAATTAGAATTGATAATAGAAAAGATTAGAAAACAACACAAGAAAAATGTAAGAAACGAAATTATTATTTTTGTAGTCTCTATTTTTCTATCAATTGCAATTGTTTATTATCTTATTGTTTCATTATAGGAGATTAGCTGAATTAATAACCAATAACCAATAACTAATAACCAACCAATAACTAATTACTTCTTATAAACCGGGAGCAGTTTTGTTTTTACTTCACCAAAGCCAATACGTGTACCATTTTTTTCGCAGTAACCACGCATAATGACAGTATCGTTATCATTAATGAATTTGCGTTTGGTACCATCTTTCATTTTAAGAGGGTTTTCACCTCGCCAAGTGAGTTCTAACATAGAGCCATAAGAATCTGGAGTTGAGCCGGAAATGGTGCCGCTTCCCATCATATCACCCGAATTTACTGGGCAGCCATTAGAGGTATGATGCGTTAATTGCTGTGCCATATTCCAGTACATATATTTAAAGTTTGAATTACTTACCACAGTTTCTTTTGTGCCTTTTGGTTGTATGGCTACTTCAAGGTTAATATCAAAACTCTTTTTACCTTTATATTGTAAGTAAGGCAATTGTGGTTTTATAGGTTTTGGACCTTCAACTCTAAAAGGTTCAAGCGCATCAAGTGTTACGATCCAAGGCGAAATTGAAGATGCAAAACTTTTAGCCAAAAATGGACCAAGAGGGACATATTCCCATTTTTGAATATCACGAGCAGACCAATCATTAAGTAAAACCAATCCGAAAATATAATCTTCAGCTTCTTCAATTGGAATAGATTCACCCAAATCGTTAGCATCAGTTGTTATGAATGCCATTTCCAGTTCAAAATCTACAAGTTTTGAAGGACCAAAAACTGGTGTATCACTTCCAGCAGGAAGCGTCTGTCCTTGCGGTCTGTGTACAGGAATCCCAGAAGGAATAATTGAACTGCTTCGACCATGATAACCAACAGGAATGTGTAACCAGTTTGGTAGTAATGCGTTATTTGGATCTCTAAACATCGTGCCAACATTAGTTGCGTGTTCTATACTTGAGTAGAAATCGGTATAATCACCAATTTGAACCGGGAGTTGCATTTCAATTTCATCCAATCGAAACAGTACAGTCTCTTTATTTTTTTTGTTGGCTTTTAAAACATCATTGTTGCTGTCGAATATTTCAGCAATTCGGTTACGTACTAATCGCCAGGTTTTACGTCCATCAGCAATGAAATCATTTAACGTATCCTGAAGAAAAATATCGTCGGTAAGAGGAATGTCTTTAAAATATCCTAATTGATGCAAAGCGCCTAAATCAATTGCTGTATCGCCAATTCGTGTTCCAATGGTAATAATATCATCTCTGGTTAAAAACACACCAAAAGGAATGTTTTGAATTGGAAAATCGGAATTTTTATCAACGTGTAACCACGAAGTTCTATCTGGATTGTTGGCTGATAAAGGCATAACTTATAATTTAATGATTTTTAATAAATTCTATTCAAACCTACATAATTTTTTTCATTTTGAAACTTAATTGAATATAAATTAGGAACATTCTATCAAATTGATAAAAAGCACAGAATTTATTCGGAAATATATCCTTTTTGAAGTGTTAAACTAATTGTATTTATTATTTTTGGGCTGAATTAAAATTTTAAATAATTAATGCAACGCGACGAACAAATTTTTGAATTGATACAGGCTGAAAACGAACGCCAATTACACGGTTTAGAATTAATCGCTTCAGAGAATTTTGTAAGTGACCAGATTATGGAAGCTGCAGGTTCAGTTTTAACCAATAAATATGCTGAAGGCTTACCAGGAAAACGTTATTATGGAGGCTGTGAAGTTGTAGATGAAGTTGAGCAACTTGCAATTGATAGAGCGAAGGCTTTATTTGGTGCGTCTTGGGTTAATGTGCAGCCACATTCCGGAAGTCAAGCTAATACAGCAGTTTTTGCAGCATGCTTAAAACCAGGCGATAAAATTCTTGGTTTCGATTTATCACATGGAGGGCATTTAACACATGGTTCTCCAGTTAATTTTTCAGGCAAATTATACAATCCTTTTTTTTATGGAGTTGATAAAGAAACAGGTCTTATTAATTATGATGAGATGGAAGCAATTGCTAAAAAGGAGCAACCAAAATTGATTATTGCCGGAGCTTCTGCATATTCCCGCGATATGGATTTTAAACGTTTTAGAGAGATAGCAGATAGTGTTGATGCCATTTTATTTGCCGATATTTCGCATCCTGCAGGCTTGATTGCTAAAGGCATTTTAAACGACCCAATTCCGCATTGTCACGTGGTAACCACTACAACACATAAAACATTAAGAGGGCCAAGAGGAGGAATGATTATGATGGGAGAAGATTTTGAAAATCCTTTTGGAATACGATTGAAGAATGGAAATCTTCGTAAAATGTCTTCTTTATTTGATTCTGCCGTGTTTCCAGGAAATCAAGGCGGACCATTAGAACATATTATTGCTGCTAAAGCTATTGCTTTTGGTGAAGCGTTGACTGATGAATTTTTGCATTACACATTGCAAATAAAAAAGAATGCAGAAGCTATGGCGAAAGCATTTGTAGATAGAGATTATCATATTATTTCTGGTGGAACAGATAATCATATGATGCTTATCGATTTGCGTAATAAAAATATAACTGGCAAAGAAGTAGAACAGGCTTTGGTAAAAGCAGATATAACAGTAAATAAAAATATGGTCCCTTTCGATGATAAATCACCATTTGTAACTTCAGGCATTCGCGTAGGAACCCCAGCAATTACAACCAGAGGGTTAAAAGAAGACGATATGGAAAAAATTGTCTTTTTGATTGATGAGGTAATTAATAATTATGAAGATGAATCTGTTTTGAAATCTGTTGCTGAAAAAGTAAATGCTATGATGGAAGGTTTGCCGTTGTTTGCTTAAAGGATTTTAGTGTTGTAAAATATTTTTAATCAAGTTTTAGTTCGGGATTAAGCATTTCATATTTATAACCATTTACTGTAATAGTTACAACATCATCATACACTTTATCAATAATTTGACGTTCATATTCTAGAGGAATCTTTACAGTATAAGCTATTTCATTGTTAAAGTTAGAATCACGATCTCTGTGCCTATATTTTGGTATCATTAAGCCATGCTTACTAGAGACAACATTTATATCCAAATTAGTTAAATCATATTGGGTTTTAGATTTTACCCATACAACAGCAAGTAAAATGTTTCTATATTCACCTAATTCTTCCCAATATCCAATCATAATATTAACTTCTTCATAAATTGGATGTTTTAAGCTAAAATAATCTCCTTTAATTTTAATAAAATCTCCTTTTCCATTGTAGAATAAGTAAGGCAACATTGAATAGTAACGTGACTTGTAATGAGAATTAGGGGAAATTATATTATTTTGTAATAATTTTTTGGTAGAAATTTGTGGTAAGTGATTTTGTACATTGATATTTTTTTGCACATTACATGAGAACAAAAAAAACAAAAATGGATATTATTAATTTAATCAATTAATTAAATATTTTACAATTATTGACAAACGGAGTACGTTTATTTCTCCTATACTTTAATCCTCAAACTCCACACTTTCATAAGCACCAAGATCTGGAGTTGCGCCACGAGTTGTATTTAAAATATCTGTATTTAAGTTTCCGAAGATAATTCCAAGGCCATCAGCAGAAGAGCCATTTGGGATTTGCAGCATACTATTATTTGGGTCTAAAAATTCAGGGTCGTTATTAAAAATTACATTTTCATATAATGCAGTATTTCCAAAATCATATTGATCTCCTGTGAAATTATTGTTCGGGTCATTAAACCTGATAAGGCAATTTGTAAATTTAAAGTTAAATGTGTCAGCGTTATCCTTATCTAAAATTAGTTCAGGGTTATCATTGCCATAAATTATACAGTTGGTAAAATTGGCTTCGTCCAAAGGATTTGTAAATGTGGTATTGTCTTCGTCAACAATAAAATTGTTTAATAAAACCGAAGGAAACTGTCTAAAGCTATTGTTCCAATAGTTAGCAAATGTGCAGTGTACAAAGTTATATCTTCCACCATAAGTTCCTGCAAACGAGGATTGTCCGCTATTATTAATCACTATATTTTCGCCATTAATGGATGTTCCACGACCTAAGATCCCAAAATTACTTGAGTTGTAAATTTGAGTATTTGTGACCAATAGCTTTGAGTTGTCATTTTGGTTGCCATCACTTAAAATGCCAACGATACTGTTTTTAATTGTGGTATGATTAAAATCGTTTGCTGTACTACCATTAAATAACCAGATGGTTTGCCATTGTCCAGGAACATCTTCAAAACTAGGTTCTAATCGGTCGCCAGAAAAAATAACTTCACCTTCCATTAGCTCGAGGTCGTTACTTGGCACACCATTTACTTTAAGCGATCCACCATCTGTAATGAGTAAGCCAGAATTGGCGTGAAAATGAACTCTTGCGCCAGCATCAATAGTTAGTGTTTTACCATCATCTACAGCAGCATAACCGTAAATTACATAAGGTTTTTCGTTAGTAAAGGTAAGTTCAGCATCTGTTAAAAAACGACCTTGTATGGTAGTTTCATCATCTATACCATCACCATCTATATCAAAGGTGAGTGTTTCAATAATAGTTTCGCCTGTAGTTCCATCAATAAATCGTTGCGGAAAGATAAATACAGCATCTTTTACAAGTGTTACCAATTCAACTTTTTGAAGGTTAGATCCAGTATCAAACTTAATGGCATCTGTATATAAAAATTGGGTTTGAGAATCGGCTAAATTTTCAATATCGATAGTTGTTTCAATAAAAATAAACATGCTATCCTTTGCTAAAATTTCAACATTTTCAAATTCCTTACCCGAAATGGCACCAGAACCTGTTCTTCCATCTACATTTAAGCGATATAAAGAGTTTTGTCCCTGACTTAACCGTAAGGTTGGAATTACGATGTCTGTATTGCTTCGGTTATAGACTTTTAGGTTGTAAGTACTTGAACCAATGTTGGTAAAAACGGTATCGAGATAAACGGTATCTTTTGAGAATAGTAGGCTTCCAGTACTTGGACTAAAATCAAAATCTTTTCTGCAAGAACTCCAAAAAATTAAAACTGAAATACAAAGGGTAAAATATAAGTAGCGCTTCATTTGGTAAAGATAAATTTTCAAACTAAATATCATTTCAGTTTTAAGAGTAAAAAATATTTAATGCCCATTATGGGCTAAATGTATAACTTTTGAAAACATGAAATAGTATATAATTTATTTAATTAAATAAGTTGGCAATTTCTGAATTAATCCGTGTAGGGCGCAAAGTTTTTGAACTTATTAAACACCAATGGGTTTTAGATTTTAACAGAAGTTTATTGGTTTTGTTATGATACATTTCTACAATACGAGTAGAGGTAACACCTTCTGCTTTAACAATATAAGTTTTAAGTTTAATGATATCGTTTAAAATGGCAGAGCTTTTATATTCGATATGATGGTTTAAAAGTACCCAAAAAAAATCGTTTAGAATTTCTTCGGTAGCATATTGCAACCAGTGTTCCTTTGCTATATCTTGAGTCCATTGTACATAACGTACATTATTAACATGATTTAGTTCGTCTAAATCATCTTGGCTTACGGTTATAAGTTTTTCGAAGACTTGCATTGAATTATTGTTCAATTATTTCAACTTCAAATAATTTATCCCAATACTTTCCTGTTACAAAAAGCGTTTTAGTTTCCATATTATATGCTATGCCGTTTAGTACGTCTAATTTTTTGTGTTGTGTTACTTTCTTTTTTAGCGACCGAAAATCGATAACACCTTCAACGGCTCCATTTTCAGGATTGATAATAGCTACACCATCCAGTTGGTATCTGTTCGCATATATTTTCCCATCTACCCATTCTAATTCATTCATGCCAACAATTTTTCCTTTGTTAGTATAGGTTTGTATGTAATCTTTTTCGGCTAAAGTTTCAGCATCAAGAATCCAAATTTTGTCTGTACCATCACTTTTATAAAGTTGTGTTCCATCATTACAAAGTCCCCAGCCTTCTTTGCTTTTTCCGTATTTAAAGCTGCTTTTTTTGTCGAACGTTTCTAAATCGTAAACAAAACCAGTACCACTTTTCCATGTTAATTGGTAAATATTGTTATTTAAAATGGTAAGACCTTCACCAAAGTATTCTTTTGCCAAATCAATATTTTTTAGAATCTCACCAGTTTTGTAATTCACTTTCCGAAGTTTAGATTCGCCTCTTTGTCCTGTGCTTTCATAAAGTTCGCCGTTAAAAAATTCCAAACCTTGTGTGTACGATGTAATGTCATGAGGATATTCGTTAATAATTTTAAACGAATAGACATTAGGAAGCTTACTATTTAAAATTGTAATAGATAGTGAGGTATTTTGACTTTTTCCTTCAAAGAAAACAGTAGCTTCTATAGTTTGTTTCCCAAGTTTAAAAGTGTTTAAGTCTTGATTATTTGTTATATGTTTTCCATTTAAAGTATAAACAACCGAATCTATTTTATAGCTTTTATGGTTTGTAATAGAAAGTGATAGTATTATATTATTAGCTATTGTTTTTCCTTTAATATTAGAAATTATTGAAAAATCATTTTTTTTCTGTCCGGAATTACTTCCGCAAGAGAGTACAGAAATGCTTAAAATGATAAGTGTAAGAAACTTAAAAACAGACATAGTATTGTTATTTGGAGCAGCAAGTTATTTATTTATAATGATATTAAAAAATCATTGTCCAACTATTAAAAGGTTGTATCTTTGCAGTTGGCAAGTCCTACACAACCAGCTCCTGTTGAATCCTCCAGAGCGGGAACGCAGCAAAGGTAAATGGTCGTAGCGGTGTGATGTAGGTAGCTTGCCTTTTTTTGATTATTCCCACGAATGTGAGAATCTCATTTTTCTTTTCTCAAAACAATTAAGTTTTTGTAATTGCATTATTTTATATTGTATTTTTGAATCTAATATTTTTAGTAATTTATGTCTAAAGTTGTATTAATTACTGGAGGTTCTTCTGGAATTGGGAAATCCATAGGCGAATATCTTACACAAAAGGGAATGACCGTTTTTGGTACGAGTAGAAATCCACAAAACTATAGCGGTAGTAAATTTTCAATAATAGCTTTAGATGTTACTAAAAATGATAGTATTTTAAGTTGTATTCAAACAGTTTTAGATGCAGAAGGTAGAATTGATGTTGTTATAAACAATGCTGGAGTAGGAATAACGGGACCTATTGAAGAAATTCCTGATGAAGAGATTAAACGCAACTTTGAAACTAATTTTTTTGGACCTATTAACGTAATAAAAGCTGTACTGCCACATATGCGACAACAAAATTCCGGATTAATTATTAATATAACTTCGATCGCTGGTTATATGGGATTGCCTTATCGTGGTATTTATACTGCATGTAAAGGTGCATTAGAACTTATTACAGAAACATTTAGATTGGAAATAAAAGATTTTAATATTCAGATGACAAACATTGCGCCTGGAGACTTTGCTACAAATATTGCTGCTGGGCGTTTTCATGCTCCAGTAAAAGAAGATTCGCCATATAAAGAAAAATATAGAAGCGTTTTAAAAGCTATTGATGAAGATGTAAATAAAGGAAACAACCCTATTGCCATAGCCAAAATGGTTTATAAAGTAATTGAAACAAGGCGGCCAAAAATACATTACAAAGTTGGAGCTTTTATGCAAAAATTTTCGATTGTTTTAAAGCGGATTCTTCCTGACAAAGTTTTTGAAAAAATGTTGATTAATCATTATAAGTTATGAGATATTTATCACTATTCTTTCTATTGATTTTGTCTTCTTGTTTTTTGATGCCACTTTCTTCACCTCATTAGCATAAGTATAGTGCAATTGGTATAAGCCAAACACAAAATTTTAATGTTTTTTGTACACCTAAATATAAGACATTTCATTTTTTTTATGATAAAGGATTTGAAATTAAAATATGTTCTAAAGCTTTTTTAGAAAATATTTGTGAAACTTTAGAGTATGAAGATTTTTTTTTGGAAGATTGAATATCAAAAAAAGGATTAAAATTTCTGATAGAAAGTTTCACAAACTATTTGTAATTGATATTTTGAAGTTAATCATTAATTCATCTAATGAGGAACTACTATTTTACCAGTGATTAATTAATCATTTCTTTTTTTAAGTTGTTAATATATTTTAATTAAAAACACTACTTGAAGTATCTTAAAGTTGTAAATTCGTGACAAATTTATAAACAACTATAATATAAATGGATTCTCTCCCAATAGCTTCCGATAATTATCGGGACGGGATTAAAGGGAATTTTAAAAAAAAATTTTTTAAAATGAAATTTTTTGTTGATACAGCAAACCTAGATCAAATAAAAGAAGCGCAAGACCTTGGTGTTCTTGATGGCGTTACTACCAATCCGTCGTTAATGGCAAAAGAAGGTATTTCAGGACACGATAATATTTTAAAACACTATGTAGATATTTGTAATATTGTTGATGGAGATGTTAGTGCCGAAGTTATTGCAACAGATTATGAGGGAATGGTAAAAGAAGGTGAAATTTTAGCAGAATTACACGAGCAGATTGTTGTGAAACTACCAATGATTAAAGACGGAGTAAAGGCTTGTAAATATTTTTCGGATCGTGGTGTAAAAATAAATATGACCTTGGTGTTTTCTGCTGGACAAGCATTGCTTGCAGCAAAAGCTGGTGCAACTTATGTATCACCTTTTATTGGGCGTTTGGACGATATTTCTACAGATGGTTTAAACCTTATTGGAGAAATCCGTCTTATTTATGATAACTATGGCTACGAAACACAAATTTTAGCAGCTTCAATACGGCACACAATGCATGTTATTGATTGTGCAAAGCTTGGGGCTGATGTTATGACAGGACCTTTGAGTTCAATATTAGGACTATTAACAATATTTGTGTCAAACCGTTTGTATTATATTTTTGGTCTAATA
>RDRZ01000010.1 GCA_003709165.1 Flavobacteriaceae bacterium PRS1 | reverse complement strand
TAATTCATCAATAGGCTCTACTATTACAGTTACTCCAACATACACCAATAATGGAGTGATATGTATTGGTCAACCAGAACAATTTACAATAACAGTTAATCCTTCAGCGCAAGTAGATGGTTTAACATCTCTTAATACAATTTTATGTGATGGAGAATTTTCGCCAGTATACACTTTCACTACTTCAAATACGGATGGAATTACTAGCTATAACTGGACTAATGATAATCCTCTTATTGGATTGGCTGATAGTGGTTCTGGAGGTATACCAAGTTTTGCAGTTGAAAATACTACGAGCTCAACAATATCTGCCACAATTACTGTAACACCTAGTTATGATAATAATGGTGTGGTTTGTAGTGGATTATCTGATACATTTACAATTACAGTGAATCTTTCAGCTCAAATGGATCCAGTTGATGATATCGTATTGTGTAATAATGAAGAATCTTCAATAATTACATTTACAACATCAAACACTGATGGAAGCACGACATATAATTGGACAAATGATAATACTTCAATTGGACTGGGAGCAAGTGGAGCTGGTGATATACCTGGTTTTACAGCAACAAATCCATCAATAGTATCAGAGGGAGCATTAATTACAGTAACCCCTACCTATGAAAATAATGGTGTAATTTGTATTGGTTCCCCAGAAACATTTAGTATTACTGTGCTGAGTGAAATAGTTGTAAGTGGTACACCAAGTGACGCGGTTGATTGTGACAATCCCAATAGTGGTAGTGTTGATCTATTAGTCTCAGGCGGTTCAGGATCCTATTCATTCTTATGGAGTAATGGTGCTGATACTGAAGATTTATCCAATGTCCATTCGGGCGATTACACAGTTGAAGTTACTGATAGTGAAGGTTGTACTGCTCAATCAGGAACATTTACAATATGGAGACAAGACGATTTAATAGTAGATTTACAAACAACTATAGACCCAAATTGTATTGGAAATTTTGTTTCACAAATTAATGATATAACAGTTTCTGGAGGGGTTCCTCCTTATTCAATAAACTGGTCTAGTGGTTCTGTAAGTATAGATGACAACACTGTTATGACAGCTTATGAAAATGGAACTTATACTGTATTAGTAACAGATTCATTTGGTTGTCAAGTTGAAACAGAAATAATTGTAGACTTTGATGAGTTAGGTGATGCATCGTTTGATTTTAGTAGTAGTGGACAAATTGATTGCGGTATTAGCATATTTAATGAGTTGCTATTTACTAACACTTCATCTGGGGATTATATTAGTGTTACATGGGATTTCGGAGATGGTAGTACACCAGTCTCAGGAGATTCTGTATTATATACGTATTCACATTCTGGGCACTATACTGTAACTCAAACAGTTGAATACAGTTATGGATGTATAGAAGTTTCTACTGAAGATATTGAGGTGTCGGATGGGTACGATATTGTACTTCCAACTGCTTTCTCTCCTAATGGAGACGGCATGAATGATACTATCAGACCTGTATATAGCTGTTTAAATAGTATTGAAATGTTTATTTATGATACTTTTGGTTCACTTATTTATTATGAAAATAATGTTGATCTAACAGGGTGGAACGGTATATTAAAAGGAAAAGAAGCAGAAAACCGAAATTATCTTTTAGTTGTAAAAGGAGTTACAATATATCAAGAGGAAATTAATCGTCAAGGAGTATTTACTCTTTTAAGATAAAAAAGGAAAATGAAAAGAATTTTATTAATATTAATTGTATGCACGAGAAGTTTTTCTCAAGATGTTGCTTTTACTCAGTCTTTTATGATTCCTGAAAGTATTAATCCTTCTTTTTCAGGATTTTATCAAACTACAAAAGCAGGACTTCTATATAAAAACCAGCAGTGGTCAGGATTTAATTTTAATTTAAATTCTCAATTTATTTATTTTGATGATTGGTATCCTACCTTAAATAGTGGTATAGGAATAAGCCTAATCAATCATCAGGAGACGGTTACTAATTATAGCCTTAAGCAAGTTAATTTAAATTGGGCTTATGATGTTCAAATCAATTATGATTGGCATTTTAGACCTAGTGTGTCTGTAGGTTTTGGAATCAAAGATTATGGTTTTGACAACCTACTTTTTGAAGATCAAATTGACATATTTCAAAATATAATAAACTCAAATATTTTTGATCCAATTGTATTAAATGAAAATGTTAGATATGTTGATTTTGGTGCCTCATTTTTGTTTAATAATGATTATAGTTGGATTGGTTTAACATTAAGGCACTTAAATAGACCAAATGTATCTATGGTTAATCAAGGAGATGCTCCATTAGACATATTTGTATCTCTTCATGCATCCCTAAAATTACCATTATTAAATTATAATGATGATAGTAGTATTTTTCTTATAACAAATTTCATGATGCAAGGCAAATATGATAGATTTGATTTAGGATTCCAATATGTTTTTGATAGATTCTCTGTAGGACTTACTGTGGCAACAAATCCTATACAAACATCTGAAAAAAGTCATTTTGTAACTTCTGTAAATCCAGTTATTGGAATGGCTTGGGAAGGCTTTAAGTTTGGATATTCTTACGATTTTAATGTAAGTAGAATTGGTGGTGATGGAGGAATTTCAGAATTTTCTATTTCCTATGATTTCCGAAACAATAAGGCGTGTTTTGGATGTCCAGACCGCTACTGACCTCACAAATGCGAGGTTTTTTAATATAAATAAATTAAATGGAAAAAGTATTTGTTAGTGGAGGTTCAGGATATATTGCACTGCACTGCATTAAGCAACTTATTGAACAGGGTTATTTAGTTAAAACTTCATTGAGGTCATTAAATAAGGTTGACAATCTATTAAATTGTCTTTCTAGGCATGTTGATTGTGCTGACAAAATAGAGTTTTGTGAGCTAAACCTACTAAATGATGAAGGCTGGAGTGAATCTATAAAAGGGTGTGACTATGTATTACATGTTGCATCACCGGTAATTCCGGGAAGGGCTGAAGTTGATGAATTGGTAAAACCTGCTTTAGGAGGTTTACAAAGATGCTTAAAAGCAGCAGTTGAGAATAAAGTAATTAACAACTGCTTCTTAATTTAATATCTGAAAACGATAAATGAAAATTATGTACTTGATTGAGCTTCCTGTACTAAGATATAATTCTGATAATGCTTTGTTTTTATTGTTTAATGGAATGAAACAAGCCGAGTATAATAGATTAGATTTTGGACTTCAATATGCTCAGGACTGGTTTACTTTTGGTTTATTAGCAGCTACAAACCCCAGTAGATCTAATCCAAATAGTCACTTCCTTACTTCAATTAATGCAGTTGCTGGAATTGCTTGGGAAGGTTTCAAGTTTGGTTATTCATATAGTTTTAACATGTCTGATATAGGCAGAGAAGGAGGGGTTTATGAATTCTCAGTCTCATGGCAGGGAGGAGATAACTCAAATTGTTTTGGATGTCCAAAGTATACTAAATAATTTTATAGAAACTTATATATGAAAAAATTTAATTTATTACTTATTGTATTCTTATCATTTACTTTAGTAATTAATGCTCAAGAACAAGAAATAACCAAAAAAGAACCTAAAACTGTCCTTGGTAAAGGGATTAGAGAGCTTGATAAAGCTTTTAGTGAAGTTGAAGATTTTTTTAAAAATTTATTCAAAATAAAAAGTTAGGGTGCCTTATAAGCTTTTCACTAACAAGCATGAAAGAAAAATTAAAAGACATGACATTCCTGACAATTACATTAAAATAAAACCGATAGTTACAACTACTAGGGATTCATTTTTTGATTTTGAAATTGAAAAGAATCTAAGACCTGAGCTGGAGTTAAAAGTTATGTATCCTAGAATAACATTTAAAAAAGGATATGTTTCATTTCAGATGGGAGATTACAAATATTCAAGATATTTAAAAGACATCAGACCGGAGGATATAGAATACATAAAATTAATATCTCCTGCTTCTGATACAACTCCTTCTGATACTTGTATAGTTAAAAAGTTTAGAATAATAAACAAAAAAGAGATAAAAAGGCACTTTTCATTTCTGTTAGACCATAGTGGATCAATGGGCGATGCTAGGGCAAGTAAACTTCAAACAGGAGTTTATAATGCTATTAATGACAATAAATAATTTAATAACTTAAATTTTCATTAAGTTGCAACCACGAATATCTGAATTATCAAAACGCCCAATAACTTCAAATGAACCATCAGAATAAACACGCCCTAAATCTTGTGTAGAAATAAAAGAACACGAATTTATATTCGCTAAATCAATGATGTTAATCCCTCCTGTTTTTCCTTGTTCTTGGATCGTAAGAGCGTCTTCAGCGTCTCGAGTTAACACTCTCATCCAAGACGGCGTTTTAAAAATACTGTTACCTTTTGAATAAGCTTGAGATAATAACTCAGTCATACCATATTCGCTATGTATAACTTCTACTCCAAAGCCTTTTTTTAAATTTTGATGAAGTTCTTCTCTTACCAATTCTTTTCGTCGCCCTTTCATGCCACCAGTCTCCATAACAATCGTATTTTTTAGATTGAATTGAAAACGTTCAACAAAATTTAACAACGCAAAAGAAACACCTATAAGCAATACTTTTTTCTCTTGGCGATTCAAATCAATTAAGCTATCCTTTAAATCGGAAATATTATTTAAGTAAAATCCACTTTCTGGATGTTTAGATCTGGTAATCATATCATTAACCATATAAATTAACGACGAGTTGATGTGCTCTAAATAAGAAGGCAAAAGAGCTAAAACCACATAATCTTCAATATTGCCATAAAAATATTGAAACCCTTTTCTGAAACTCTGTTTGTAGAGTTCTAAATCTGTAACATCGTGTTTACTTGTAATGCTTCCAGTTGTTCCGCTACTTTTAAAAGTTTGTTGTATCGTATTTGTAGAACATAATACTTTATGGGTTTTGAAAAACTGGATAGGTAAAAACGGGATATCTTCAACAGTATTTACATCACTAGGGTGTTTGTATAACAAATCGCAAAACGAACGATACACTTTATTGTTATCAAACTGAAATTTAAAAATATCCAAAGCCAAACTACTAAATTCTTGCGCAGTTTTAATATTGAAAATGGATGTAGTGTTTATCATTTATTATACTCGTAAATAGAATCACAAAAGTAGATAACTATTCAGCACTTAAAATGTGCTAAAGTTAAAAGTACTTAAAGTTATTCAATATATGAAAAATCGAGAGCAGATTATTGGGTAAGCTCTAAAGTTTAATTTTAGTTGAAAAAGCACTCACTTTAGAGTACTCTAAATACTTTTAACTTTAGGCGCTAAAAAGTTATATCAATTTTATAAAATCTATTTCGATTAATTTTATCTTTACTAAAAATATGTACGAAGCAACTTTTAAATGAATACAAAAGACATAAAAATATTACTTGTTGACGACGAACCAGATATTTTAGAGATTGTAGGATTTAATCTTGCTAATGAAGGTTATACTATTATTACAGCCGAAAACGGTTTAGAAGCTGTTAAAAAAGCAAAAAAAGAAAAACCACATTTAATTGTTTTAGATGTAATGATGCCAGAAATGGATGGAATTGAAGCCTGCGAACACATTAGACAAATACCAGAACTTAAAGATGTAATTATTACCTTTTTAACAGCAAGAGGCGAAGATTATTCTCAACTTGCAGGCTTCGATGCTGGAGCCGACGATTATATTACAAAACCCATTAAACCAAAAGTGTTGGTTAGCAAAGTAAAAGCATTATTACGTCGCTATAGAAAAGAAGAAAAGCAGGGAAATATAATTATAATAGGTGATTTAACAATAAACAGAGACGAATATAATATCATATTAAAAGGTAAAAAAATAAACTTACCAAGAAAAGAATTTGAATTATTATCTTTACTAGCATCAAAACCAGAGAAGGTTTTTAAAAGAGACGAGATCCTCGATAAAGTCTGGGGAAACGATGTGATAGTTGGTGGCAGAACAATAGATGTACACATTAGAAAATTGAGAGAAAAAATAGGAGACTACTCTTTTAAAACTGTTAAAGGCGTAGGCTATAAATTTGTAAGTGATGACAAAGAAATTTAAACGATCGTATAAATTTGCATTAATATCATCAATATATCTTACTTCGGTTTTAACACTCTTTATGAGTGTTTTTTTATATGTGTTTTACACACTAAATAGTGTGCACCTTACTATTTTTGCTTTAAGTAGCTATGGATTTTCTTTTATAATAATTCAATATCGTGTCGAACATTTTATCTATAAACGAATAAAAAAAATATATGCTGATTTAACGTTACTCGAATCAAGTTCCTTCAGAAAAGAACAGATTACTACTAACATGGTAACTTTAAGACAAGACATCGAGAAATATGCTAAAGATAAAAAACTCGAAATTGAAGCCTTTAAAATTAGAGAACAATATCGAAAAGAATTTATTGGCAATGTATCGCACGAACTAAAAACTCCTTTATTTACTGTTCAAGGTTATATTTCTACACTATTAGATGGTACTATAAATGATGCTGAGTTGAGAACTAAATATTTACAAAGAGCCGATAAGGGTGTAGAACGACTTATTTATATTATTAAAGATTTAGATATGATTACCAAGCTCGAATCAGGAGATTTGAGCTTAAATATAGAACCATTCAATATTGTAAAACTCATTCAAAATGTATTTGAGCTTTTAGAAATGAAAGCTGCCAAGAAAAAAATAACCTTGACTTTCGATACAGATTATAAAAAACCTATAATGGTAAATGGAGATAAAGAACGATTGCAACAGGTTTTAAGTAACTTAATTGTAAACTCTATAAAATATGGAAACAAAAAAGGCACAACCGAAATTAGTATAGAAAACCTTATTAAAAACAAAGTAATTGTTCGTGTTACAGATAATGGAGAAGGTATTGAGCAAGAACATATTCTACGGTTATTTGAGCGTTTTTATCGTGTGGACAAAAGTGGTTCACGTAAAGAAGGAGGTTCTGGTTTGGGCTTGTCTATTGTGAAGCATATTATTGAAGCACACGATGAACAAATTTATATTGAAAGCGAGTTTGGAATAGGAAGCGAGTTTTCATTCACGCTGGAAAAGGCAAAATAAAGTTGTAAAATTTATGTCGGAATTAACTGTTTGTAGTCCTTCATAAAGACTAACAGAATTGAGCATTTCAATCTTAAAATCTTTTTGGTTACTAGTGGGAACTAACTTTAATTTCTTAAATCTCTTGGCAAGATATTCCTGTTCAAATTGACCAGGAGTAGGAATAAAAAAAGCTTTTTTATTGAGTTTAGCCAAATCCATAATAGTTGTATAACCAGAACGTGATAGCACAATTTTACTTTCGTTTATTGCCTTTTCTAACGCAGCACTTTGCATAAAATTATAGATGGTAATATGGTTTTTTTTACTTAGGATTTGCTGTTCTTCAACAACTCCTTTTACAAAAAGGACTTTCCCATTATAGGTCTTTAATTGTTTTAATAAAAGTGTTTCAAAAATTGTTCGTTGTGGTTCTGGTCCAGAAAGCAAGACCAATAAATCATAAACTATATCGCATTCAATTTTATTAAACCGACTTAAAGCACCAATATATTTAAGGTTAAACTTATGCTTTTTTAAATGACATAAATCGCCACTTAAACTTGGTTCATTTTCAACATCAGGAATCCAACATTCATCAAATTTCTTTATAATATTTTGGTGTATTTTAGAACTCATCCAAGTTGTGTTTCCGCTTAACACTTTAAGTTGATGCGTTATATAAACCGACGGAATTGTATTGCTGTAAACTCCAAACCTGTTATCAGAAATAATGCCAGAAATATTAAATCGTTCAACAATAGTTTTAATTGCTTTTATTTCGGCATTTATTACTTTAATGATTTTTGGAGCATCTTTTAATAATTTCCATTTAAAATGATTCTCTTTTTTTGGATATTTAATATTATATGAAGGAAGTTCTATGGCTTTTAAATCTGGAAACTCTTTTTTAAGAAACTGTAATGCAATACCATCTGAAGCAATAATTGGCTCGTAATTATGATTAATTAGCGCATTAATTATTGGGATGCACCGCGTGGCATGACCCAATCCCCAATTTAATGGCGCAACTAAAATGCGTTTTTTCAATTCCATATATTAACAAAGGTAAAGCTAAAATGTTTTCTTAATTTTACAAAAATTAAATTAAGGAGTGGGAAGCAAAAATAAATTAAAACGATTTAAAGAAAACGAAACTTTTGCCAATGTGTTTCAGCCAACACGAAAAGAATTAGTCAATCAAAATTATGCTTTAAAAGGTAACTGGAACGCTACTTACTTTAAAAACAGCAACCCTTTAGTTTTAGAATTGGGTTGTGGTAAAGGCGAATATTCGGTAGCATTGGCCCAAAAATATCCGAACAAAAATTTTATAGGCATTGATATTAAAGGTGCTCGTTTTTGGAGAGGAGCTAAAACAGCTATTGAAAAAAACATCCCAAATGTAGCATTTATACGTACTCAAATTGAACTCATTGACTGTATTTTTGCCGAAAATGAAATCGATGAAATTTGGATTACGTTTCCCGATCCGCAAATAAAATACAAACGCACAAAACACAGAATGACCAATTCTGTGTTTCTTCAGAAGTATAAAAAAATACTTAAAAAAGAAGGAATCGTAAACCTTAAAACTGATAGTGAATTCATGCATGGCTATACTCTTGGTTTGCTTCATGGCGAAGGTCACGAAGTGCTTTATGCAAACCACGATGTATATAAGCAGGAAGGAAGCCCAGAAGAAGTGACAAGTATTCAAACCTTTTATGAAGCCCAGTATTTAGAACAAAACAAACCAATTACGTATATTCGATTTAAAATTAAAGACAATTGAATATTACTTACATATTTTTTCTTGGATTAATTATAGCACTTTTTGGAGTGGTTCCTCCTGGATTGCTTAACATGACAGCCGCAAAAATAAGCCTTAAAGAAGGTTATAGCAGAGGAATTATGTTCTCTATTGGAGCTTGTATAACAGTTTTAATACAAACTTTTATTGCTGTAATATTTGCCAGATATTTAAGCAATCATCCAGATATTATAGATATTTTACAACGTGTAGCCTTTGTTATTTTCGTTTTAATTACCATTTACTTTTTATTAATTGCAAAAAAGGACACAAATCCAGAAATAGAGCATCACATAAAAAGTAAGCACAATCGTTTATTTTTCGGAATGTTTTTATCCTCGTTAAATGTTTTTCCTATTCCATACCAAGCTTATATGAGTATTACTTTAGCTTCTTTTGGCTGGTTGCAATTTGATATGACCAGCATTGCATCCTACATAGTTGGAGCAGCAATGGGAACATTTGTAACGTTATATACGTATATTTTCTTTTTCGATAAAATTAAAAACAAAACCCTTACTTCACAAAAAAATATGAATTACATTATTGGAGGTATTACAGGTGTCATTTCTATTTTTACATTAATTAATATCATTAAAGAATTATAGATAAATGCAGACTAAAACCTTAAACTTTTTTGATAAAGTTTACGACACAGCAAAGTTAATCCCTTATGGAAGAGTAACGAGTTATTGGGCTATTGCCACTTATCTTGGTGCAACTAGAAGCGCAAGAATGGTTGGTTATGCTTTGAATGGTTCTGTTGCTAAAAATGTTCCAGCACACCGAGTTGTAAACAGAAAAGGTTTACTGACAGGAAAACAACATTTTGAAGGTACAAACCTCATGCAACAGCTATTAGAGAGTGAGGGTGTTATTATAATCGACAATCAAATTCAGGATTTTGAAACTGTGTTCTGGAATCCTTTGAAGGAACTACAACAGTAATTTATCCTAATTTTTGTAAAATTTACAAATAATTACAAATCGAAAACTTCAAGCTTCAAGCTTCTTACTTCAAGCTAAATTAATTATATTTGCTCTTTAGAATTAATCTAAATTAGTTTAACTGTATGAATAAAGTTGAACTAACCTCCTTAAAAAGGAGGTCATTTAAATTATTAATCGAAAGATTTCCTCTTTCGAGGGAAATGAATATGAACCTAAACAAACAAGATATATATAAAGCTCTTGAAACCATTACAGTTCCTGGAGAAGGAAAAAATTTGGTTGAAAGTGGTGCGCTAAAAAATGTAATGACATTTGGCGATGAAGTTATTATAGACATTACTATTACTAACCCTACTTTACAGGCGAAAAAGAAAACAGAAGTAGATATTATGAAAACCATTCATGATATTGTATACGAAAAAGCTAAAGTGACGGTAAATGTAAAAGTAGATGCTCCTGCCAAACCAGCTCCTAATGTTATTAAAGGAAAATCAATTCCTGGCATTCAAAACATAGTTGCTATTGCCTCCGGAAAAGGAGGTGTCGGAAAATCTACAGTTACGGCAAATCTTGCAGTAACCTTAGCTAAAATGGGATTTAAAGTCGGAATTTTAGATGCCGATATTTATGGCCCATCAATACCTATTATGTTTGATGTAGAATCCGAAAGACCTCTTGCTGTTACTATTGATGGAAAATCTAAAATGAAACCTGTCGAAAATTATGGTGTCAAAGTATTATCTATTGGGTTTTTTACCCAACCCGATCAGGCTGTTGTTTGGCGTGGTCCAATGGCTTCAAAGGCTTTAAACCAAATGATTTTTGATGCAGCTTGGGGAGAACTCGATTTTATGCTTATCGATTTACCTCCAGGAACAGGAGATATTCATTTAAGTATCATGCAAGCTTTACCATTAACTGGAGCAGTTATTGTTAGTACACCGCAGAAAGTAGCATTGGCAGATGCTAAAAAAGGAGTAGCAATGTTTCAACAAGATAGTATTAACGTTCCAGTTCTCGGAATTATAGAAAATATGGCGTTTTTCACTCCTGAAGAGTTGCCAAATAAAAAATATTATATTTTCGGAAAAGAAGGTGCAAAGCATCTGGCAGAAGATTTACAAGTTCCTTTTTTAGGAGAAATTCCTTTGGTGCAAAGTATTCGGGAAGCTGGTGATATAGGTCGTCCGGCTGCATTGCAAACAGCAACTCCATTAGAGCAAGCCTTTGAAAAAATAACGCAAAATGTAGTTCAAGAAGTTGTAAGGAGAAACGATGATTTACCTCCAACCGAAGCAATAAAAATCACAACAATGGCTGGATGCGCCGCATTTAAAAAATAAGATATGAAAACAGAAGAATTAAAGCTGAATGTTGAAAAGGCTTTAGACGAAATACGTCCTTTTTTACAAAGCGATGGAGGTGATATTTCTTTAGTCTCTATTAAAGAGAATAAAATAGTTATGGTTCAATTAGAAGGTACATGTGTAGGATGTGGTGTTAACCAGATGACTTTAAAAACTGGAGTAGAAATGACCATTAAGAAATACGCTCCACAAATAGAACAGGTTATTAATATTGAATAATACTAACTACAACCAGTTATAGGTTTTGTTTATTCTCCGTGCATCCAAACTTTTTTCTCTAAAAGAAATTCTTCAGTTTCTACGTTATCATCATCAGGAACACAACAATCTACAGGACAAACAGCTGCACATTGTGGTTCGTCATGAAAGCCTTTACATTCAGTACATTTCTCTGCAACAATAAAATAAAACTCATCAGATACAGGAGTGTTTTGGGTGTCAGCATCCACTTCCCCTCCTTTTGGAAGGGTAACCATACCACTTAAAGCAGTTTCGTCGGCATAAGCCCATTCCTGATCTGGTTCGTAAATCGCATTATTTGGACACTCTACAACACAAGCATCACAGTTAATACATTCGTCTGTTATTATAATTGCCATGATTTACCTATTTAAAAAATACTTATTTGTAAAATATAATCTTTTTTTACTATATTAATATAATAAAAAGATTAAATTTCATATAAAAAGTGAAATTAAATTTAACATCTATGCATTATCTAGTCATTTTTTGATAAATTTAATTAAAATATTTTCAAACTATCATAAGATATGATTACAACTGAAGAAAATATTAAGCAAGAAGTGTTAGAGGCTGTTATAATTAGGTTTGTAGGAGATTCAGGAGATGGAATGCAATTAACTGGCACGCAATTTTCTGATACTTCTGCCATGTTTGGGAATGATATAGCGACTTTTCCTAACTATCCTGCAGAAATTAGAGCTCCTCAAGGAAGTCTATACGGTGTTTCAGGGTTTCAAGTACATATTGGTAGTGTCGAAATTAGCACTCCTGGAGATGAAGTCGATTTATTAGTCGCAATGAATCCGGCAGGATTAAAAACCAACTTGCATGCTGTAAAACCAGGGCACACTATAATTGTGGATACTGATGCCTTTACAAAAAAGAATTTAGCAAAGGCAGAATATGAGTCTAACCCTTTAGAAGATGGAAGTCTTGAAAATTATCGTGTTATTGAAGTGACAATGACATCTTTAACCAAAGAAGTATTAAAAGATATCAAAGGATTAGATAATAAAAGTATTGTACGAAGTAAAAATATGTTTGCCTTAGGTATGGTATATTGGATGTACAATCGCTCTACTGACCATACCATCGCCTTTTTTAATAAAAAGTTTAAATCTAAACCTCAAATCGTTGAAGCCAATACCAAAGTATTAAATACAGGTTATTATTTTGCTGAAACATTAGAATTAATTCCAAATGCATATACCATTGCTCCGGCAAAAATGAAGCCTGGAACGTATAAAATAATTATGGGGAACACAGCAACTGCTTGGGGATTTCTTGCTGCTGCCGAAAAATCCGGATTGGACTTGTTTATAAGCTCATACCCTATTACTCCTGCATCGGATATTTTCAACGAATTTGTAAAGCATAAACATTTTGGCGTAAAAGCTCTTCAAGCCGAAGACGAAATTGCTGGTATCACATCCGCCATTGGAGCTTCATTTGCTGGCAACTTGGCTATTACTATGACCTCTGGTCCCGGTTTAGCTTTAAAAGGCGAAGCATTAGGTCTGGCTATGATTATTGAATTGCCATTAGTGGTTATAAATGTACAGCGTGGTGGACCTTCAACAGGTTTACCTACAAAAACTGAACAATCTGACTTATTGCAGTCACTTTATGGCAGAAATGGAGAAAGTCCTGTAATTGTAATTGCCGCCAGCACACCTGCTAATTGTTTTGATTTTGCCTATGAAGCAGCAAAACTCACAATAGAGCATATGACACCTGTAATATTATTGTCAGATGGATACATTGCAAGTGGTTCGGCACCCTGGAAAATAAAATCGGTTGCTGATATGCCGGAAATTAAGAATAATATTATAAAAGAAGCTAACGAAAACTGGCATACTTATGACAGGGATGAAAACACACTTGCTCGTAAATGGCCAATTCCGGGAACTAAAGGTTTAGAACATAGAGTTGGAGGTCTGGAAAAAGATCGTATAACTGGCAATGTTTCTTATATTGCAGACAATCATGAGTATATGACCAAGATCAGGGCAGAAAAAATTAAACGTGTTCAAAATTATATACCAAATTTAACTACTGAATTTACAGATAATGGAGATTTACTCGTTATAGGATGGGGAGGCACTTACGGTTCTTTATATTCTTCAGTAAAACAATTAAAGGATGAAGGTTATAAAAATATTGGATTAGCACACTTTAATTACATAAACCCAATGCCAAAAAATACGGAAACCGTTTTAAAACAATTCAAAAAAATTGTGGTTTGCGAATTAAATACAGGTCAGTTTGCTAAAGTTTTAAAGATAAACTTTAATGGATTCGAATTCTTACAATTTAATAAAATACAAGGACTCCCATTTGGTAATAGCGAATTAACTGAAAAATTTAAACAATTAATAAGCTCTTAATAATTTAATTATGGAATCAACAGCTGTAAAAGAATATACATATAAAGATTTTGCAAGTGATCAAGAAGTAAGGTGGTGTCCTGGTTGTGATGACTACGTTATTTTACGTGCTATGCAAAAAGCACTTCCGGAAATGGGAGTTAAAAAAGAAGATGTCGTATTTATTTCTGGTATTGGATGCTCTTCCCGTTTTCCTTATTATATGGACACTTATGGCATGCACAGTATTCATGGTAGAGCACCTGCTATTGCTACTGGTGTTAAATTGGCAAACCCCAATTTAAGTGTTTGGGTTATTACTGGAGATGGTGATGCTATGGCAATAGGTGGTAATCATTTTATTCATCTGTTACGTAGAAATGTAGATTTAAATATCATACTATTTAACAATGAAATATATGGCTTAACTAAAGGACAATTCTCGCCTACTTCAACAGTTGGGCTTAAAACAAAATCATCGCCTTACGGAAACACACAACCACCATTTATTCCTGGAGAATTGGCAATAGGTGCCCAAGCACGATTTTTTGGAAGAATAGGTGGTAATACTCCAAAAGAGATGACTCAAATTTTTATTGAATGTGAAAAATTTAAAGGCACTTCATTAATCGAAGTATTACAGAATTGTCCAATATTTAATGACGGTTGTTTTTCTCAATATACAGACAAAGCTGTACGTGCAGATATGCAATTATTTGTTGAACACGGCAAACCAATGATTTTTGGCAAAGAACGTGATAAAGGATTAATATTGAACGGCTTAAAATTAGAAGTTGTAACCATTGGAGAAAACGGAATAAAACAAGAAGACCTTTTAATACACAACGCTAAAGAACAAGACCCAACTTTACATCAAATGCTTGTACGATTAAGATATCCTTTAGTTACAGGAATTATAAGAAGTTTCGACGATATTACTTTAGAAGAACGACAAAAAGAACAAACTGCTGAAGTTAAAGCAAAATCAAGCTTCATGAAAGTAGATGATTTGTTCTTTTCAGGAGATACTTATAAAGTTAATTAGTTTTTGGTTATTAATAAGTAATTTTTTTGGATTTGGGATTTAAAGATTGAAATTTAATTTAAAATTATGGGATCAGAAGCCATCATAGTATTTATTATTGCAGGAGTAGTAATGGTTGCAGGATCGAATTTTTTATCGAATTTAATTTCGCATAAATCAGATAATCCACAAAAGAGAGAGCCTTACGAAAGTGGAATGGTAACCAAAGGGCCAACTTGGGTACAGTTTAAAGTGGGTTATTATTTGTTTGCCATTTTATTTTTGATTTTTGATGTAGAGATAGCATTTTTATTTCCCTGGGCAGTAGTTTTTAAAAGTATTGGTGCTGTTGCCTTTTTAGAAATACTCATCTTTCTTATCATATTAGGATTAGGATTATTATACGCATGGAAAAAAGGAGCATTAAAATGGGAGTAGAAAAAACAATATATCCTTCTGGACAACAAGGTGCTGTACCAGAAGATTTCCCTGGAAAAATAATTCCTGGAGGAAACGGAGCAAATATAATGGTTACTTCATTAGACAAAGTAATAAACTGGGGACGATCCAATTCACTTTGGCCACTTTATTTTGGGACTAGTTGTTGTGCTATCGAAATGATGCAAACAGGAGCTTCCCGCCATGATTATTCAAGATTTGGTTTTGAAGTAGCAAGAACTTCTCCTAGACAAGCCGATTTAATTATAATCGCTGGAACTATTGTAAATAAAATGGCTCCGGTTTTAAGACGTTTATACGACCAAATGGCAGAACCTAAGTATGTAATTGCTATGGGCGCTTGTGCTATTTCCGGAGGACCATTTTTTTACAATACATATTCTGTTGTAAAAGGAGCAGACCATGTTATTCCTGTTGATGTATATGTGGCTGGATGTCCACCACGACCTGAAGCATTATTAGAAGGTATGCTGATGCTTCAAGATAAAATTCGAACTGAAAACATGAAGCACAAAATAAATCCTATCGATGGATTTGATGAAGGGCAATAAAACTGAATGGATATATGACAAATGAAGCTTTACAAGGTATAATAAGCAGTTGGTTTCCAAATCCAGATGCGGACAAGGTCTCTGAAATTACAGAGAACTCTGATGTAGAAGATGGTTCAGAGGAACAACCGGAAGCCCAAAAATCAATTAATCCTAGTCTTCTAGAATTTATTGAAGAAGGCTCTCAATTTTTAAATGTTTTGGTTCAACCGGAACAGTTTTACGCATTGATGAGCCAGTTAAAAACTAATGAAGAAACTTGTTTCGATTATTTGTTTTGTTTGAGCGGTGTAGATTGGGGCGAAGATTTAGGAGTTGTATATCATTTAGAATCTACAATTCACAGACATATAATTGTTGTAAAAGTTAAAACAGAGGACAGAGAAAACCCAAACCTTGATTCGGTTTGCGATATTTGGTATACTGCGGAATTTCACGAACGTGAAGTATTTGATTTCTTCGGAATAAAATTTAATAATCATCCTAATTTAAAACGCCTCTTTTTAACCGAAGACTGGGTAGGTTTTCCATTAAGAAAGGATTATGTAGATGAAATTAATATGGTTATCAAATAAGTAATGGAACAAAGAACCACAATAGATAAAAGCTTTAAATCGGAACCATACCAAATTAACATGGGGCCTCAACATCCGGCAACACATGGTGTTTTAAATCTTTTATTAACTATTGATGGTGAGATTATACAAAAGGTTGAGCCAGATTTAGGATATATACATCGTTCCATAGAAAAAATGTGTGAACGTGATAGCTATCAGCAAATAGTTCATTTAACAGACAGGATGGATTATTTATCTTCTAATATAAATAATGAAGCTGTTTGTTTAGTTGTTGAAAACGCTTTGGAATTAGAAGTTCCCGAGCGCGTAAAAGTAATTAGAACCATTATTGGTGAACTCACAAGAATTTCTTCACATTGTTTATGGTGGGGTATTATGGGAATGGATGTCGGCGCATTAACTACATTTTTTTATGGTTTCAGAGATCGAGAATTGATTAACGATATTTTCGAAGAAACCTGTGGTGCAAGACTTACAATGAATTACAATGTTCCTGGGGGTTTGATGTTAGATATACATCCCAATTTTATTAAACGGGTCAAAAAATTTATAGTTCATTTTAAAACAAAGATTCCGGAATACGACAAACTTTTAACAGAGAATATAATCTTTCAGAAAAGAACAAAAGGCATTGGAATTTTAACCAAAGAGGATGCTATTTCTTTTGGAGCTTCCGGTCCTGTGGCCAGGGCTTCAGGATATTCCTGCGATGTTAGAAAATATCATCCTTACAGCGCTTTGGATAAAGTAACATTCAATGAAGCCTTAAGAACCGAAGGTGATACTTTTGCCAGATATAAAGTAAGAATTCAGGAATTATGGGAATCGTTATCGATTGTTGAACAATTAATAGATAATATTCCCGAAGGAGAACATAGAGTTAAAACAAATGCTGTAATAAAATTACCAAAAGGAGAATATTATCAAAAAGTAGAAACAGCAAGAGGTGAACTCGGAGTTTATGTTATAAGTACGGGAACAAAAAGTCCCTACCGGCTTAAATTTCGATCGCCTGGTTTTTCAAATTTATCATTACTTAGCCATATAGCTAAAGGAGGAAAAATAGGAGATTTAGTTGCTATTATGGCAACAATAGATCTTGTTATTCCGGATATTGACAGATGATAGAGTTAAAAAACAGAAGGAGAGTGTTGAGTTTAAAAATATACCTCTATGGATTTAAAAGTCATAGGTTTTGATACTCAATAAATTACTTTTAGTTATTGGTTAATAGTTATTTAGCATAGACAGATTAAGCTATTAGCTGAATGAATAAGATATGAATATACCTTTAAACATAACAAAAACTATTCACGATTGGCTTTTCAGCATTATGCCAGAAGGCGCTGCAAGTATTGTCGAGATGTTTATAATAGCATTGGTGTATTTGGGTATTTTCACGGTTATTGGATTATTTTTGGTGTTCCTTGAAAGGCGTGTATCGGCTTGGTTTCAATTAAGAATAGGACCTAATAGAGTTGGATATCAAGGAATATTACAATCTTTGGCCGATGCCTTAAAATTGCTTTCAAAAGAGTTGACAGGCACTGTAAAAGCCGATAAATTTTTGTATAATTTAGCACCTTACTTTGTTATTATTTCAGCATTAATGGCTTTAGCAGTGATTCCATTTACCAAAGAGTTTCATGCGTTTGATATCAATATTGGTATTTTCTTTTTAATTGCTATTTCTTCTATAGGAGTTATTGGCATTTTATTAGGAGGCTGGAGTAGCAACAACAAATTTGCCTTAATTGGAGCAATGCGCAGTGGGGTACAAACAATTAGTTATGAACTATCAATTGGGTTATCCTTATTAACTATGATTTTAATTACCGGATCTTTGCAGCTTTCCGAAATTGTTGAAGTACAAAAAAATGGGTGGCTCATAGTTCAAGGTCATATTCCTGCAATTATTGCATTTATGATTTTTATGATATCCGGAACGGCTGAAACCAATAGAGCTCCCTTCGATATGGCTGAAGCAGAATCTGAATTAGGTGCAGGTTTTCATACGGAATATTCAGGAATGAAATTTGCCTATTTCTTTTTAGCCGAATTTATCAATATGTTTATTATTGCAGCTATTGCAGCAACTGTGTTTTTTGGTGCCTGGTTGTCACCTTTTGGAATAACAGAATCTTTACCTTGGTTAGGCATATTTTGGTTTTTAGGGAAAACTCTATCTTTAGTATTTTTAATGATGTGGTTTCGGTGGACGTTCCCTCGTTTAAGAGTAGATCAATTACTTACATTAGAGTGGAAATATTTATTACCAATCAATTTAGTGAATATTATAATTATGGCTTTAATTGTTTGGTTGAATTTAACAATAACATTTTAAAATATGTGTCAAATGAAAATCCCAGTACTCGGATCAAAAACAAATAAATGATTACTATTAAAACAAAACATAAATTAATAAAAATTGAAGATTCAATTATCTTTCAAAAGAAACATTTGGAATTTGGATTTTGTTTTTTGAGATTTGAATAAATTATGAGTTATTTTTCAGATATATATAATGGTGTTAAAACACTCCTAATAGGAATGAGTGTTACTGGAAAGTACTTTTTAACTTCAAGAAAAGGAGCTATAACCCAGCAATATCCGGACAATAGAGAGACCCTTAAAATGTTTGATCGCTTTCGAGGTGAAGTAATAATGCCACATGACGAAAATAATGAACATCGCTGTACAGGCTGTCAAAAATGTGAAATTGCTTGTCCTAATGGTACTATTGAGATTATTTGGGACAGAAAAATCAATGAAGAAACAGGTAAAAAGAAAAAAGTGATAGATAAATTCGTATACCACTTAGGGCTTTGTACTATGTGTGGTCTTTGTATTGATGTCTGTCCAACCGATGCGATTGAATGGGGTCAGAATTTCGAAAATTCTGTTTTTGACAGAACTTACTTAACACGGGTTTTAAACACACCAGGATCTAAATTACAACCTGGAGTAGAAGATTAATAGTATGGAAAGATATATATTTTATATCCTAGCGCTTGGAATGATTGTATCTGCCATTGCTTCTGTAGCTAGTCGCAAAATGCTACGATCTGTTATCTACTTATTATTTGTACTTTCTGGTATTGCCGGAATTTTCTTTTTAGTTGACTATAATTTTTTAGCAGCCATTCAACTTACGGTGTATGCCGGTGGTATTATTGTACTAGTGATTTTTTCTGTTTTGCTTGTCCATCATATTGAAATGAAACTGGAAGTTTCTAAATTCATCAATCGGTTACTAACAGCCATAGCTTGTTTAATTGGGATTATTATTTTTGTAACTATAATTTACTCCTATGATTTTAAAGTAGCTGAAAATTCTACAACCACTACTACCGCTGAGATTGGCATGGGATTATTAAGTTATGAAGCAGGTGGTTTCATCCTTCCTTTTGAAGTAATAAGTGTGCTATTATTAGCAGTAATGGTCGGAGCTATAGTTATTGCCAAAGGAAAAATGTTAATTCCTAAAAGTGACGAATCCATATGATAGAAGGAATCAGCATTTACGAAATATTAACCTTAACCTCTATCTTATTTTTTATTGGTATTTACGGGTTTATTACAAGAAAGAATTTGATTTCAATTTTAATTTCAGTAGAATTGATTTTGAATGCTTCAGTTGTAAACTTTGTTGTTATCAACAAGTATTTATATCCCGATATATTACAAGGTGTTTTTGTTTCAATTTTCATTATAGCAATTGCTGCTGCCGAAACTGCATTAGCTGTTTCAATAATAATAAACCTTTACAGGCAAATCAGTTCTGTAGAAGTTAAAGACACCGAAATAATGAAGTATTAATATTATGAATTTTAGTTATACCATATTAATACCATTAATTCCATTGGCTGTATTTCTACTGTTAGGGATTTTTAATAAGAAAATTAAACCCACTGTTTCTGGTTACATTGGTGTGTTTGGTTTATTGGCATCAACCCTATTGTCATTCTATACTGCTTATCAATACTTTTTTGTAATTGGTAAAGTTGATGGTGTTTACCAAACTTTTGTTGAAAAAACTGTTTGGATGCATTTTACCGAAACGCTACACATTGATATGGGAATTTTAATCGACCCTATTTCTATAATGATGCTTATTGTGGTTTCTGTTGTATCGTTAATGGTTAATATTTATAGTATAGGATACATGAAAGGTGATGATGGATGTACCAGATTTTTCGCTTTTTTAGGATTGTTTTCTTTTTCCATGTATGGATTAGTGTTAGCAACAAATCTCTTTCAAATTTATATTTTTTGGGAATTGGTTGGCGTGTCATCCTATTTATTAATTGGATATTATTATACAAAACCATCAGCAGTAGCTGCTGCAAAAAAAGCTTTTATAGTTACACGATTTGCCGATTTAGGATTCTTAATAGGAATCTTAATAATAGGGTATTATACAGGCACATTCGATTTTGAAACCTTAAATAATCCTGAAGGAAGTGCCATTTTAAATTGGGCTTCAACGTCATTTATGGGATTATCAGCTATCACTTGGGCGTTGATATTAATATTTATTGGTGGTGCAGGTAAATCGGCTATGATGCCATTTCATATATGGTTGCCAGATGCCATGGAAGGGCCTACACCTGTTTCTGCACTAATTCATGCAGCTACTATGGTGGTGGCAGGTATTTTTTTAGTAGCGCGACTATTTCCCATGTACTATTTTGTCGAACATGGATTTGCACTAAATATTGTAGCCTACGTTGGCGCTATTTCATCATTATTTGCTGCAATTATTGCCATTACTCAAACCGATATTAAACGAGTCTTAGCATATTCAACGATGTCGCAATTAGGCTATATGATGTTCGCTTTAGGGGTTTCAGGATACGATGGACAGGAAGGTATAGGTTATATGGCTTCTATGTTTCATTTGTTTACGCACGCCATGTTTAAAGCATTATTGTTTTTAGCTGCAGGTTCAATTATTCACGCTGTACACAGTAATTATTTAAAAGACATGGGAGGATTACGAAAATATATGCCAATTACACATATTACTTTTTTAATCGCGGCTTTGGCAATTTCCGGAATACCTCCTTTCGCAGGATTTTGGAGTAAGGATGAAATTTTAGTTGCCGCTTTCGAACACAATAAATTGATTTATTATATCGGAGTAATTGTAGCTGGACTTACAGCATTTTACATGTTTAGAATTTACTTCGGAATTTTTTGGGGAAAAGACAGAAAATACGAACACACACCAAAAGAGTCACCTTTATCCATGACTTTTCCACTAATGTTTTTAGCATTAATTAGTATAGTTGGTGGATTTATTCCTTTCAGTGAATTTATAACTCCAGATAAAGCTGGATTTGATGCACATTTAAATTATCCTTTGGCGGCTATTGCAATTGGAATTGGATTAACTGGAATTCTTCTTGCCTGGATGTTCTATAAAAAAGAAAATAATCTTGCAGAAAAATTTGCGAATGGCTTTGGCATTTTTTACAAATGGACTTGTAATAAATTTTATTTCGATGAATTTTATTTATTTGTCGCCAAGAAAATAATATTTAAACGTATCTCTGCTCCTATTGCCTGGTTCGATAAAAAAGTTGTGGATGGAACGATGGTTGGTATAGGAAACAAAACCGTTCAAACTTCTGAAAAAATAAAAGGAATGCAATCAGGAAAAGTACAAGATTATGCTTTTGCATTTGTTGGAGGAGTTGTAGTACTCGCATTAGTGTTTATTTATTTATGGTAATAGATAGGGAAATACCAAACATACAAATTCCAATGGGTTATTACTAATATCCTTTGGACTTGTTTTGGTGCTTGGAATTTAAAAAATTGAGGTTTATATAATTATGGATATTATATCACTTTTTATCATTGTACCGCTTCTAACCATTTTAGTATTAGTATTTACTAAAGGACTAAAACAAGCGCGCATCATTTCAATGATTGGTAGTATTATCCAGTTTGGAATGGCAATCAATCTTGTTTTTGCTTATTTTAAAGAAAGAGCTGTTAATGATGCTATTATGGTTTTTACCAAAGATGTTGTTTGGTACGAACAATTCAATATTCACTATAATATTGGAGTTGATGGAATCTCGGTAGCTTTATTATTATTAACCACAATAGTGGTACTGGCAGGAGTTTTCATATCGTGGAAGATGAAAGATTTGCCTAAAGAATTCTTTATTTCACTCATCGTACTTTCTATTGGAGTTTATGGTTTCTTTATTTCTCTCGATCTGTTTATGATGTTTGTTTTCTTTGAAATAGCCGTGATTCCCATGTACTTATTAATTGGTATTTGGGGATCAGGCCCTAAAGAACATTCGGCAATGAAATTAACCTTAATGTTAATGGGAGCTTCTGCAGTGTTGTTGGTTGCAATTTTAGGAATTTACTTTAATTCAAATGCAGATGGAGGTCCTTTAACATTCAATATTTTAGAAATTGCTCAGGTAAATATTCCTATAGAAGCTCAAATAATATTTTTTCCGTTAACTTTTATTGGCTTCGCGGTTATTGGAGCATTATTCCCATTCCACACGTGGTCACCAGATGGTCATGCCTCTGCGCCAACAGCTGTTTCAATGCTACATGCTGGTGTATTAATGAAATTAGGCGGTTATGGTATATTTAGAGTAGCAATGTTTTTATTGCCTGAAGGTGCTCTGTATTGGTCTTGGTTCTTTATTATTTTAGCAACAATAGGAGTAATTTATGGTGCATTCGCTGCAATTAAACAAACCGATTTAAAATACATCAATGCATATTCATCAGTGAGTCATTTAAGCTTGGTTTTATTCGCATTATTAATGCTGAATAAAACAGCGTGGAATGGAGCTATAATACAATCACTATCTCATGGTTTTATGACAGCATTATTCTTTGCATTAATCGGGATGATTTACGAAAGAACTCACACAAGAGATGTTACTAAGTTAGGGGGATTATTAAAAGTAATTCCTTTCATTTCTGTTATATATGTTATTGCTGGTTTAGCCTCATTAGGCTTGCCAGGATTTAGTGGTTTTATTGCAGAAATGAACATTTTTGTAGGTGCATTTCAACACGACAATATGTTCTATAGAGTTGCGACTATTATTTCTGTTTCTGCAATTTTGGTAACGGCTGTTTATATTTTACGTGTAGTTGGAATTATGCTAATGGGACCAGTAAAAAACGAAGCGTATCTGAATTTAGAAAAAGTAACCTGGTATGAAAAAACAGGGATACTATTACTATTAATTCCAATTGTAGGAATAGGTGTAGCACCTCTTTGGTTAAGTAATATGATTTTGGAAAGTTTACAACCCTTTATTCAAGGGGTGTTGCAATAGA
Source organism: Flavobacteriaceae bacterium PRS1 (assembly GCA_003709165.1). Lineage (GTDB taxonomy): Bacteria > Bacteroidota > Bacteroidia > Flavobacteriales > Flavobacteriaceae > PRS1. Next base: position 37,993 of record RDRZ01000010.1, on the reverse strand, counting down.
GTCTGAAGACAAGAGTTAAGAGCCTAAAGAGAAATGTGAAATATTGAAGTGAATTTCTTAGTTTACTTTGGGTAATAACTTAGTGGTCTTAGGGGTTAAATAATTGGTTTGCTAACCACAAAGTTCTCTAAGAAGGCACAAAGCATCACAAAGAAATATTAACAATTAGTAGTTATGGCTATTTCATTTAAATTAAAAAACAGAGAATAATGAATATTGGTAGTTTTCTATTAATGAGACAAGAAATTTTATTGTTAGCAATTATTTTATTACTAATTATCTGTGAAATTTTTATATCTCAAAACAAAAAAAGTAGCATAATACATTTAGCGATATTTCTATTTGGAATTCATACCATTGTAGGATTTTTTGCTATTGAAGAAAGTGAAATATTCGGTGGAATGTTCCGTACAAATGGGTTAATCCACTTCTTTAAAAATGTACTGAATATTGGCGTGTTAATCATACTATTACAATCGGCAGATTGGTTGCAGGAAAAAATTGTACATGAAAACAGAGGAACAGAATTTTTCGTGTTGTTATTCTCTTCTTTATTAGGAATGTATTTTATGATTTCGTCTGGTGATTTTTTAATGTTTTACTTAGGTCTTGAATTATCTATGCTTCCTGTAGCCGCATTAGCAGCTTATGAAACTACTCAGAGAAAATCGAGTGAAGCTGGAATAAAATTAATACTATCATCAGCTTTAGCTTCAGGAGTGTCTTTATTTGGTATTTCTATGTTGTATGCAACAACAGGTTCCATTTATTTTAATGATATAATCGAAGTTATCACAGCTACCAACTTATCAATTTTAGGCCTTATATTATTTTTTGCGGGTTTAGGGTTTAAAATATCGTTAGTTCCATTTCATTTTTGGACTGCAGATGTTTATGAGGGAGCTCCTATTAGTATAGCATCATATCTATCGGTAATTTCAAAAGGAGCAGCAATTTTTATTTTAATGATTTTATTGTTTACTGTTCTAAAACCCTTAATGCATATCTGGGAAAATATAATTTATGTAATTGCTGTTGCGACTATGTTTATTGGTAATTTATTTGCCTTACGTCAACAAAATATGAAACGTTTTTTGGCGTTCTCGTCAATTGCTCAAGCAGGATTTATTTTATTGGGATTAATCATCGGGAATCAATTAGGTGCTGCAACAGTAGTTTATTTTGTGTTGGTTTATGTGTTTTCAAATTTAGCGGCCTTTGGAGTAGTGCAAGCAATTTCACTGCGAACAGGTAAAGAAAAAATGAGCGATTATGAAGGTTTGTATAGAACGAATCCAAACTTAAGTTTAGTAATGATGTTAGCATTATTCTCTTTAGCCGGAATTCCTCCGGTTGCTGGTTTCTTCGGTAAGTTTTTCTTATTTACTGCAGCAGCAAGTGAAGGGTATTATATACTTGTTTTTATAGCAGTAGTTAATGTTACCATTTCCTTGTACTATTACTTATTGGTTGTAAGGGCAATGTTCTTGCGACAAAGCGATACCGCAATTCCCTTTTTTAAGAATAATCTCTATATGAGATTAGGGCTTATTATTGCTGTATTAGGTATTTTGATTCTTGGGATATATAGTCCAGTATACGATTATATTTATGAATTGAGCAAAAACATATTGTAAAATCACAAATCTCAAAACCCAAATCTCAAGAAATATAGAGGTAATTAAAAATTGGTATTTGATTTTTGTCCCCGATAACTATCGGGATTGAAATTTTAGAAGATTATGTCATTATCAGGAAAACATCTATTTGGAAGTATTGAAGAAACAAGAGTGACTTTTGTTGAAAAAGGTATTTCTGAAAACCGCAGAGACTTTTTAAAAAAACTATTGGAACATAACGGATTTGAAGTTCTTACTGCAGAAGATAAAATAAAAATAGAAGGCGACCCACAATTATATACAGTAGCAGTCACTGATATGGTTTTCAATCCAACAATTTGGGTGTTTCAACGTAAATTAAAAACCTTTGACGGTCATAAAGTAACTCAAGATTACTGGAATCAACAAGCCGAAGACACACCTCCTCAATACTGGAATAACGGAGAAAACCGCAGTTAATTCCTTCTCAAAATTTGAAAAGCCCAATATACTAAAGAAGCCAAAGCACCAATAGCAGCAACCAAATACGTTCTTGCTGCCCATTTTAAGGCATCTTCCGATCCTGCATATTCTTCTTGCGATAACATATGTTTATTTTTTAACCAAGCCAATGCTCTATGACTTGCGTCGTATTCAACAGGAAGTGTTATAAAGCTAAACAAGGTAGCAAATCCCATCATTATTAAACCGGCAATAGCAACAAAATAGCCAATGCCTCCAAGCATATTTGTAGCCATAAGTATTATTCCTCCTATAACAACCCATTGCGACATTCGGGAAGTAATACTTACCACAGGAACTAATGTAGAACGCATTTGCAACCAACTATAGGCTTGAGCATGTTGTACAGCATGACCACATTCGTGTGCTGCAACAGCTGCTGCAGCTGCATTGCGTTGCGAATAAACAGCTTCACTTAAATTAACCGTTTTATCTTTCGGATTGTAATGATCTGTCAGTCTTCCTTTAACAGAAACTACTTTTACGTCTCTAATATCATGATCTGCCAACATTTTTTCTGCAATTTCGGCACCACTCATACCATTTCGCAATTGTATTTTGGAATATTTTGCAAATTTCTTTTTTAATGTGCTGCTTACTAACCAACTTATTAGAGCAATCCCGCCAAGTAATATATAATATCCTAACATACTTTCTTTTTTATGAATTATAAATGTAATGTAATTACAACAAAAAATGCGCCAAATAAAAGTTAAGAAATTATGTCAGTCTTCTGCCTGCTATTGGCATATTTAACCTTGAAAAAAATGAGTAAAGCATAAGAGCCTATAGTTATTCCATTTGCAATAATTAGCGACTGGCTTTTAATATAAATCCCATAAATAAGCCAAAGTATTATACCAACAAAAAACAACAATAACATTGGCATTGACAAAGAAGATACATCTTTTGTTTTCCAGGTTTTATACACCTGCGGCAAAAATGCCGATGTTGTTAACCTAGCTGCAATTAGTCCTAATATTTCTATATTACCCAACAATATTTACAATTTTACCGAGAACCACAATTACTTTTTTAGGTGTACGCCCTTGTAATTGCTCTTTTGTTTTGTCATTTGCTAAAACAGCAGCTTCAATATCTTCCTTATTCATATCTAATGGCAACTCCATAGTAAAACGCATTTTGCCATTAAACGAAATTGGATAATTCTTGCTACTTTCTATCAAATGTTTTTTATTAAACTTTGGAAATTTAGCTGTCGATATGGATTCAGTATTCCCTAACTGATTCCATAATTCTTCTGCAATATGAGGTGCGTAAGGCGAAATCACAATTAACAAAGGTTCCAGAATTTCTTTGCTTGTACATTTTTGAGAAGTTAACTCGTTAACAGCAATCATAAAGGTTGAAACCGACGTGTTAAAAGAGAAATTAATAATATCTTCTTCTACTTTTTTAATGGTTTTATGCAAAGTCTTTAAATTGTCTTTTGTTGACTCAGAATCTGTTACTTTAAGTCCCTTATCATCAAAATAAAGTTTCCATAATTTTTTAAGGAAGCTGTGCACTCCTGTTATTCCCGCAGTATTCCAGGGTTTTGCTTGTTCTAAAGGACCGAGAAACATTTCGTATAGACGAAGCGAATCCGCTCCATATTGCTCACAAATGGCATCCGGACTTACGACATTGTATTTGGATTTAGACATTTTTTCGACTTCACGAGAAACCTTAAAAACTCCATTTGTTCTAAATAATTCACTTGAATAAATTTCATCTTTATACCAATCAGCAAATTTTTCATCAATAATCTGATTTTTTAGATCAATACAATCAACTGGAACATGAATTTTTGAAACAGTAAAAGTTATCTTATCAACATCAAAAGGTGTTCCTTCAAAATATTCCTTTATCGATTCTTTATCAAAAATATCTATTAAATTAAATTTATCCCCTGCAATTACTTCTTCAATCAAATTCCCATCAAGTAAATCAAATGAAACTATTCTATATAAAAAATGGTCATCAAAAATATTGTCAAAATATACATCTAATTCTTCATCAAAACCAGATTCATACTTATAATATCCTCCATTAATCCTATAAACAAAAGCACTCATTCCTAAAATCATTCCTTGGTTAATCAATTTTTTAGCAAACTCATCATGAGGCACTAAACCTTTATCGAACATAAATTTTTGCCAAAATCGTGAGTACAATAAATGTCCTGTGGCATGCTCGCTTCCACCAATATATAAATCTACTTGCTGCCAATAATCAATAGCCTCTTTAGAGAATATTTCTGCGCTATTATGAGGATCCATATAACGATTAAAATATTGTGAACTTCCTGCCCAACCTGGCATGGTGTTTAATTCTAAAGGGAATACAGTTTTATTATCAATCAACTGATTACTGACCACTGAACACTGTTTTACGTCCCAAGCCCAAACGGTTGCATTTCCCAAAGGTGGTTCGCCAGTTTCGGTAGGTAAGTATTTTTCAACTTCAGGAAGACGAATTGGTAAATTCTCAACATCTATCATTTGTGGCATTCCATCTACATAATATACAGGAAATGGTTCGCCCCAATAACGTTGACGAGAAAAAACTGCATCACGCAATCTAAAATTGATTTTTCCTTCGCCTTGACCAAGTTTTTCTAATGCTAAAATTACTTTTTTGGTAGCATCCTTGTGATTTAATCCATTAATGAAATCGCTATTTGCAATAATTGTAGTATCCTTATCGGCAAAAGCCTCTTGACTAATATCCACACCTTCAAAAATGTTTGGAATGGCAATATTAAAGTGTTTTGCAAAGTCGTAATCGCGTTGGTCGCCACAAGGCACAGACATTACTGCTCCTGTTCCGTAACTTGCTAATACGTAATCGCCAATCCAGATTGGAATGGGTTGTTTGGTAAAAGGATGTTCGGCATAAGCGCCTGTAAATACACCTGAAATGGTTTTTACATCTGCCATTCTATCGCGTTCGCTTCGCTTTGCTGTGGCTTCTATATAAGCTTCAATTTCAGCTTTCTGTTCAGGAGTTGTGATTTTTTGTACAAGTTCATGCTCTGGTGACAATGTCATAAAACTTGCTCCGAAAATAGTATCTGGTCTGGTCGTAAACACAGAAACTCTGAACTCTGAACTCTGAACTCTGAACTCGACTTGTGCTCCAACCGATTTTCCAATCCAGTTACGCTGTGTTTCTTTAAGTGACTCTGGCCAATCAATAGTTTCCAAGTCTTGAAGTAAACGTTCGGCATAAGCCGAAATTCGCATAGACCATTGTGTCATTTTTTTACGAATTACAGGATGTCCTCCACGTTCGGAAACACCATTTACAATTTCATCGTTTGCCAATACAGTCCCGAGAGCAGGACACCAGTTTACTTCACTTTCAGCGAGATAGGTCAGTCTATATTGTAGTAATATTTCTTGTTGTTGTTTGTTAGAAAACACATCCCATTCTTTCGCAGTAAATGGTTCAATCTCTTTATCGCAATATGCATTTACTCCTGTGTTACCTTCTTCAACAAAAACTTTAATGAGTTCACTAATATCAAAAGCCTGTTGAGAACGTTTGCAATACCACGAATTATAAAGCTGAATAAAAATCCATTGTGTCCATTTGTAATACTTAGGATCGCTTGTACGTACTTCACGAGACCAATCGAAAGAAAACCCAATCTGATCGAGTTGTCTTCTGTAGGTTTTTATATTTTCTTCGGTTGTTATTGCCGGATGCTGCCCTGTTTGAATGGCATACTGTTCGGCTGGCAAACCAAAACTATCGTAACCTTGAGGATGCAAGACATTAAACCCTTTGTGACGCTTGTAACGTGCATAAATATCGGAAGCAATATAACCCAAAGGATGACCAACGTGTAAGCCCGCTCCAGATGGATAAGGAAACATATCGAGAACATAATATTTTGGCTTTGCCTCCTCCTGTCCTCCTCCAAAAGAAGAGGGATTGGTAGCTTTAAATATTTTATTATCTGCCCAAAATTTTTGCCATTTGGCCTCAATGTCATTGAAATGGTATTTCATTATAATTGTCTTTCGCTTTTAAAAGTGCAAATTTAAACTTATTATAACAATCTTGAAAGTTTAAGCGTTGTAATGCAAAACCTAATCGAATTGTTTTTATTTTTACAGCATCAACAAAATATATGAGTTCTCCTTTTGACAAACACCAAAAACGAAGATTGATATCTTCGTATTTTTCAGTAGTGATAAGTATTGCTTTGGTATTGTTCTTATTAGGCTTGTTGGGAATGCTCGTTTTAAACGCTAAAACTATTTCTGATAATTTTAAAGAGCGTGTGGTCATGACCATTTATTTAAACAACTCTGCAAAGAAAGTTGAGATAAATCAGTTAGAAAAAAGTTTAGCATTATCAAATTATGTAAAATCCACCAAATATGTGTCTAAAGAAGACGCTGCCGATTTTATGAAAGGAGAATACGGAGAAGATTTTTTGGATGATGTTGGCTACAACCCATTACAAAACTCGATTGATGTTAATTTAAAAGCCGAATTTGTTACAGCGCATAATTTAGACAGTATATCTCAAGCTATTTTAAACAAGAAATTTGTTGAAGAAGTACGTTATGATAAAGACTTGGTTTCTATAATGAATAGCAATGTAAAACGCATCAGTTTTTGGATTTTGATTATTAGTGCATTGTTTTCGTTAATTGCAGTTTTACTGATTAACAGTTCAATACGATTAGCAGTATATTCCAAACGGTTTATTATTAAAACGATGCAAATGGTTGGTGCAACTAAACAATTTATAAGGCGCCCTTTTATCTGGAAAAGTGTCCGTCTTGGAATAATCGGTTCTATTTTAGCACTTATAGGAATGGCAATCGTGTTTTATTACCTTAACAAATCCTTTCCGGAATTAGAGCTTTTAAGCAATCGTGTTTTAATCTCGTCGTTGTTTGTTGGCATCTTTGCCCTCGGCATTATTATTACGTGGATTAGCACGTATTTTGCAACTCAACGTTTTTTAAATTTAAAAACAGACCAGTTGTATTATTAAAATTTTAGAAAAAAATTAATTTATCTTTGACAGATTAAAAACTAATTATGGGAGAACAAAAACGAAAACAAGATTCAAAATCTAATTTTATTTTTGGTAAGAAGAACTATAAATGGATGTTTATTGGTTTAGGATTTATAGCATTTGGCTTTATATTAATGTCCGGAGGCGGAAGTGATGATCCCAATGTTTTTAGCCCAGAAATTTTCAGCTTTAGACGCATACGCTTAGCGCCTACTTTAGTACTTATTGGCTTTGGTATTCAGATTTATGCTATTTTATTAAATCCTGATAAGAAAAAATCTAAGTAATCCTTTTTGTCTAATCTTTAATTTTTTCGGCAAAAACCCTTGCCATTTTTGTAATGTAATCGTAGCTGTTTTTCATTGCGTCTTCAAAACTACTAGCTTGACTTAAAATATCATCGGCATAAGAAATTCTATTCTGCTTTAATATTGAACTATTTAATTCTACTTTTCCACAAAATGTGGCTACTTTAATATTTTTTTGTTTTGCTGATTCAATAACTCCTTTAATCGTTTTACCTGATAAGGTTTGTGAATCTAGCCTACCTTCACCAGTAATAATCCAATCGGCATCTTTTATTTTTAAATCAAATTGAGCGAGTTCCTTAATTAATTCTATTCCGGAAATTAACTCCCCTTTCAAAAATACTTTTGTTCCAATTCCCATTCCACCAGCAGCACCTGCTCCTAATATATATTGGCTTTCTATTTTAAAATGAGAATCTATAATTTTTGAAAAATCTTGAAGCCCTCTATCTAACATTTCAATATCTTCTTGTGATGCTCCCTTTTGTTTAGCATAGACATAAGCGGCTCCATTTTTTCCATGTAATGGATTAATTACATCACAGGCGATTTTAAAAGTTACTTGACTTAAAGCATTACTAACTTGAGTCCTGTCTATAAAATTTATTTGGGATAAACTCTGCCCGACAGGACTTACTTCATTCTTGTTTTTGTCATAAAACCGATATCCTAAAGCCTTTGCCATCCCAATACCACAATCGTTGGTTGCACTTCCTCCTATTCCCAATATAATATGTTTTGCACCTTTATTAATAGCATTTACAATTAGTTCTCCAGTTCCTAAAGTTGTAGTGTTTTTACAGTCACGTTCTTTAATAGCTAATAATTTTAATCCTGAAGCTTCGGCCATTTCAATATATGCCGTTTTAGATTTACTTGAATATAAATAAGTGGCAGAAATATGTTGAAACAAAGGATTGTTTACTTCAACATTTACAACTTCTCCTTTAAGGTAAAAATTAATGATCTCTATTGTTCCGTCTCCGCCATCTGCCAAAGGCAATTTTATAATTTCTGCATGAGGAATTACTTTTAAAATACCTTCCTCTACTGCATTACAAAACTCTAATCCAGTTAATGAATCTTTAAATTTATCTGGAGCTAGAACAAATTTCATATTTAAAATTTAAAATTAGTATTTTAGTCTTTAACAAATATAGTTTAATGGTCATATTAATCGCATTAGTAGTTGTAGTAATTTTAATGGTAATTGCTGCTTCTAAATATCAATTTCACCCTTTTTTATCCTTATTACTTGCCGCCATTGTTATGGGTTTTATTGGTGGGTTAAATGAAACCGAGGTGATATCTACACTCATGAATGGTTTTGGGAAAACCCTAGGTAGCATAGGAATTATTATTGCTTTCGGGACTATTATTGGTGCTTATTTAGAAAAAAGTGGAGGTGCTAAAACGCTCGCCAATTGGGCTTTAAAGACTATTGGTAAGAATCGATCTGTTTTAGCTATGAACATTACCGGGTTTATTGTTTCTATTCCCGTATACTGCGATTCTGGGTTTATTATTCTTTCTTCATTAAATAAAGCCATAAGTAAAAACTCTAAAATACCTTTAACTGTTTTAGGCGTATCACTTGCAGCTGGATTATATGCCACCCATGTTTTTGTTCCTCCAACACCAGGACCATTAGCGGCTACAGCAGCATTGGATGCAGATTTAGGTTTAGTTATTTTATTAGGTTTAGGCGTTGCTATTCCAGTTGCTTTATCAGGATACTTTTGGGCTAAATATTTAGAAAAAAGGATTAAGCCTATAAATCAGGAACAACCTGTTGTAGAAATAACTAAAGAAAAGTTACCAAAAACAAGCACTTCGTTTATTCCAATTCTTGTCCCAATTATATTAATTGCATTGAAATCCATTGCTGGTTATCCAACTCATCCTTTTGGTGAAGCTACAGTTTCAGAAGTTATTAATTTTATAGGTAACCCAGTAATCGCTCTTTTAATTGGTGTTTTCCTAGCTTTCAAACTAAAATCCAAATTTAAGAAAGAAACACATTTAAGTTGGGTGACAAGTGGACTTAAAGAAGCTGGAATTATTATTTTAATCACTGGTGCTGGAGGTGCATTTGGTGCTATTCTTCAAGCCACCGGAATTGGCGATGTTATAGGTGAAAGTTTTGCTGATATGCATTTAGGATTGCTATTACCATTTATTATTGCAGCAGTATTAAAGTCGGCACAAGGATCGTCAACAGTTTCAATTATCACAACCGCAGCTATAATGGCTCCTATATTGGAATCCTTTGGGCTGGATGGTTCATTAGGCAGAGCTTTAACTGTTTTATCCATTGGAGCAGGAGCGATGACAGTATCACATATAAATGATAGTTTCTTCTGGGTGGTGGCTCAATTTACTGAAATGGACACCACTACAGCATTAAAAAGCCAAACTGTTTCTACTTTAATTCAAGGATTAACAGGAATAGTATTAGTTATGATTATTGGATGGCTATTTTTATAATATCCCCTATTCTTTTACACACATTATGCTTCTGCTAATTCTATTTTAATATTTTTGCCTCATGGATATTATAGACTCAGTCATTTTAGGAATAATTCAAGGACTCACTGAATTTCTTCCAGTATCCTCCAGTGGTCATTTAGAAATTGGTAAAGCCATTTTGGGTGACAATTCTGTACCAGAAGAAAGCCTGATGTTTACCGTTGTACTTCATTTCGCCACTGCTTTAAGTACCATGGTTGTGTTTAGAAAGGATATAATAAACATTATAAAAGGATTCTTGTCTTTTAAATGGAATGACGATACAAAATTCATTACTAAAATTATAGTCTCGATGATACCTGCTATTATCGTTGGATTGTTTTTTGAAGAAGAATTAGAACAGCTCTTTGGTGGAAATATTCTCTTGGTTGGTTGTATGCTGCTTGTAACAGCTATATTATTGTTTCTTGCAGACAAAGCCAAAAACACAACTAAGAAAGTATCGTTTAAAAATGCTTTTATTATTGGGATTTCTCAAGCTGTTGCTATGATTCCTGGTATTTCACGTTCTGGAGCAACCATTTCTACATCAGTATTATTAGGAAATGATAAAACCAAAGCTGCCCGATTTTCGTTTTTAATGGTCGTACCTTTAATATTCGGGAAGATTGCCAAAGATGTTTTTAGTGGTGAACTTTCTTTTGAAAACCACAATATTACAGCATTGTCAATTGGTTTTATGGCTGCTTTTATTTCTGGGCTATTTGCTTGTACCTGGATGATGACTTTGGTAAAGAAAAGTAAGTTAAGCTATTTTGCAATCTATTGCGTAATTGTTGGTGTAATTGCTATTGTTTTTTCTCTTCTTAATTAATATGAAATCGAATGATTCAATGTACCTTTAAGAAACAATAATATGGAACACATTAAAACTGTTGAAGACTTTCTTTCTGGACAAGTTTTACTTATAGACAAACCGCTTAACTGGACATCCTTTCAGGTGGTTAACAAGCTCCGTTGGAAAATAAGGAAAACTTTTAATATTAAAAAAATAAAAGTCGGTCATGCAGGAACGCTCGACCCATTAGCAACAGGGTTACTCGTAATTTGTACAGGTAAAATGACCAAACAAATCAATAGGTTTCAAGAACAAATAAAAGAATATACAGGAACCATAGTTTTAGGAAGCACAACAGCTTCATACGATTTAGAAACAGAAATCGATAACACATTTTCTACAAAACATATAACAGAAGATTTAATACGTCAAACCACCAAACAATTTATTGGTGAGATCGCTCAATTTCCACCCATTTTTTCAGCCATAAAAAAAGAGGGAAAACGCTTGTACGAATTTGCAAGAGCTGGAGAAAATGTTGAGATTAAGCCAAGAACAGTAAGCATTTCAGAATTTGAAATTACAAGAATTGAAGGCTTAAAAATTGATTTTCGAGTGGTTTGTAGTAAAGGAACTTATATTAGATCCTTGGCGCATGACTTTGGAAAAGCATTAAATTCTGGTGGACATTTATCAGTTTTACGACGTACAAAAATTGGTGATTTTAATGTTTCGGAAGCACTATCTGTTGAAAAATTTATTGAAAATCTTTCTTCTGAATAATTCAAATTATTAACTTTTTAAACTATTTTCTATATATTCACGTATATATAATTCAGAATTTTCCGGTTTTAGTGATTACTACAAACGCATACAAGGCTTTAATTATTACCACTTTTCTATCTACAATAGTCTTGTTTTTAGGATTTACAATTCATATAAAAAAGAAATCGGAATTGGTTGCCGAAACCTATTTCGAAATGGATGTAGAAGAACTTGTTGAAGAAGAATTAGAAGAATTGGAAGCACTTCTTAAAAGTTTCGATAACATTACAACTAATGAAGCCTTTAATGAAAACCAAAAACAGGAAGCATTAGAAGATGCCGAATTTGAAAAACTTCTTGAAGAAATTAGAAACAGAAATAATGTAACCGAACCTCAAGAGAAACCGAAAGAATCGGAAAAAAAATCTATTCCAGACGAAAATCCTGCATTCAACGACATTAATGACATTATAAATAAGCGTTCGGAAAAGAATATTAAAAATTTGGCTAATAAAAACAGTTCAATATCGTATTCTCTCGTAGATAGAGAACATACATTTTTACCTACTCCAGTTTATTTGTGCGAATATGGAGGAAAAATTGTAATTAATATTACTGTGGACAGCAATGGCAATGTGATTGATGCTTACGTAAACAGTTCTTCGGCATCAAGTAATGGCTGTTTAATCGATAGCGCTTTGGAATATGCCAAAGCAGCAATATTCAGTATTAATCCTGCAAAACCATCCCAATTAGGAACTATTACATTTCTTTTTAAAGGGAAAAATTAGGCACTAATTTCGAAAGCATAGCTGTTAAATCTTTAAGTGTACTTTGACCTTTATCCTTGTTATACCATCGTTGTAGGTCTTCTTTAAATTCTGGTGTCAATTTACCATTTCTGTTTTATAATCATTCCCCATTTTGGTGGCACTATTTGGTCGAGGACCAAAAGTATTTAAAACATCTCCTGATGCTTTATCAATCATTATTTGTTTTGGAATAGACTTACTTCCATTCGTTAAAAACCGATTCATTAACTCATTATTTTCATCTCGAAGTACAACTCTAAAGTCTATGTTATTATTAAGCTCTGCAATCTTATTCATTACTGGCATAAGATGTGCTGCATCACCACACCAGCTTTCGGTAAGTACCAACCAGGTTACTTTTTCATTAAATTTTGCTATTCTGTCTTGAATGTCTTGTGATATTTTTAAAGTTTTGTCCCAACGCTTCATACGTCTGTCATTTAGCCTTGTGTATTCTGCTAAAGGAATTGTTTTCTCATGTCCTGTTGTAGATTCTTCAGCAACTAATTGCCTTACCATATCTCTATATTCTTGGTAAGATTGGCTCTTCAGTAAACTATTTTCGATTATGTCTTTCATTTTTTAAGTTTTGAAAATGTAAAACTATTATTTTGTTATCCTAAATAAGATGATAATGGTCATGCTTTGTCTATCTTTAAAAACAAAACTTACAGTCCATAAAGGACATTTATAAATATTGATTTTTGTTTTTGATTTTTTTTAGATTCAATATCTAAAAGTATTTAATAACTTATTATATGGCAAAGCACAAGTGTGGATGGTGTGTTGGCGATCCTTTATACGAAGCCTATCATGACCAAGAATGGGGCGTTCCTGTTTATGATGACGACACCCTTTTTGAATTTTTAATTCTGGAAACGTTTCAAGCTGGTTTAAGCTGGATAACCATATTACGCAAACGTGAAAATTTTAGAAAAGCTTTTGATGGTTTTGACTATAAAAAAATAGCTACATACAATCAGAAAAAGATTGATAGTTTACTTCAGGATGCAGGTATTATTCGTAATAAGTTAAAAATAAATGCTACGATAACCAATGCACAATCTTTTATAAAAATTCAAAAAGAATTTGGAAGTTTCAGTAGCTATATTTGGGGTTTTGTTGATGGGAAACCTATAAAAAATAAGTTTAAAGATTATCGTAAAGCTCCGGCAAATACACCTTTAAGTGATGCACTTAGCAAAGACTTAAAAAAACGAGGCTTTAAATTTGTAGGTTCTACAGTAATTTACGCACATATGCAAGCCACAGGAATGGTAAACGACCATGAAGTGGGCTGTTTTAGGTATGATGAGGTTTAAGTTGGCTTGTTTTTTAATAGCTGTAAAGTATAAGTTCTTCCCATTTTTCTAAATCCAAAAGTATTTGATTGTCATTAGTCCTAAGTTGTTTTATATCAAATGAAATTTGCTTTGTAATAAAAGCTAAACAATCTTCTGAATTGGTTAATTTGATTTTCAAATTTCTTTGTATAGGATTAGATTCTGATATAGCAGCTAAATCAAATAATTCTATTTTCCAACTATTACCATCGCAACCTGATGAGGATATTAAAACTTCTAAACAGTCGTCAACAATAATGGCATTATCAATAATATAATTTTCAGTATTGGTTTGATTATATAACTCTTTACTAATAATAACACATTTATCACAAACGCTTTTATCACATTTCTTTAAATCATCAGTACTACAATTAAATAAAATTGAGAGAGCGAATATAATTGAAACTATTTTTTTCATACGTTTTATTTTCTAATAAGATGACAAAACACTATTTGGTTGCGTTGTTATAGAAATCTTCTTATTTTAAGTACTCCAAAAATTGGACAATAATCTATAATTAAAAACACTTAAGGTCAATACAAAGATCAAAATTAGTTGATTTTACTTTTTTATGGGGTTGTACAACGATTACCGTTGTTGTACGCTGGCTATTTTTAGTATTTGAGTTTCAACCTTAACACTTCATTATTACTTTCCGTATGTTTAAACCGATTCATTAGTTTGAAACCGTATTTATCATAAAAAGCTCTTCCAATGACATTTTTTTCAAAAACCTCAACTTCCAATTCGTTATGGAATTCACGAACGAAATTTACTAACTGTGTTCCAATTCCTTTTGAATGGTAACTTGCCAATACAAACAAACCTCCAATTTCGTTTTCCAGCATACTAATAAACCCAATAACAGTATTTTTTTCTTCGTATATCCAAGTTTGAGAGTTTGGAATATAAAGATTTCTCATATCCTTTTTTACTTTTTCTACAAAAGAAGTTTCCAAAAAAGGATGAGCCAATGTTGATCCCTTGTGCCAAACATCTAATATTTCTTCAATATCTTCGGGTTTATGCTTTCTTATCATACATAGTTTATTTTAGAGGATCAAAGTTTTTTTGAAAATTTAATTCTCGGTTTTTTTGCTTACAACTTGTTATATTTTAACAAATATAATTGTTTATCACCTAATATGTCGTGTTAGAAAAAATTGTGATTTGCCAATTGGTATTAATCAATAATATTCAAAATACTCCAAAAATTTAGTTCTTGGTATATCTTCTGCTCCAAGACTTTCTAAATGTTGTGTATAAACCTGACAATCTATAAGTTTATAATTGCTGTTTTGTATAAAAGTTATGAGTCCTATTTTACTCGCATTACTCATTTTAGTAAACATACTTTCACCACAAAATATGTTGCCTAAATCGATACCATAAAATCCAGCTACGAGGTTTTCATTTTCCCAAACTTCAACAGACTTTGCATAACCCAATTCATGTAGTTTTGTATAAGCATTAATCATGCTTTTACTAATCCAAGTTCCTTTTTGTCCTTCTCTTTTTGTTTTTGAGCATTGTAAAATTACGTCTTTAAATGCTTTGTTAATTGTCACAACATAGGATGAATTCCGAAGCACTTGTTTCATGCTTTTTGACACTTTTAACTTTTCTGGAAATAACACAAAACGAGGATCTGGAGACCACCACAAAATAGGTTCGTAGTTTTCAAACCAAGGAAAAATTCCTGATTTATAAGCAAGTAATAATCGCTCACTTGACAAATCGCCACCTATAGCTAATAAGCCATCTTTATTGGCTTCGTTTACATTTGGGAATTGTATGTTTTTTGTTAAATGGTGCATTGTTGGAAATTAATATTTTTTCTAAAAATAAAAAAATCTCAATATTTTAAGAAACATTGAGATTTAGTTAGTGAGTTTCCCACTTTACTGAAACAAGTTCAGCACATGCCGCGGGAATGACAAATTGGTTAAAACGGTAAATCGTCGTGATCTTCTTCGTTTAAATCGGTAGCTGGCTCAAAGGCTTCAGCTGGTGGAACTGGTGGCATGTCGCCACTTGGTGCTTCTTGTTGTAAATTCTCAATACGCCATCCTTGTATTGAATTAAAATACTTGGTTTCTCCTTGAGGATTAACCCATTCTCTACCTCTAATATTTATACTGATTTTAACCATTTGCTCCACTTGATAATTGTTTAACAAATCGGTTTTGTCCTGCACAAACTCTACCATAATGTGTTGTGGATATTGCTCTTCGGTTGTAATTATCAATTCTCTTTTTCTAAACCCATTAGCTCCAAAAGTTTGAGTTTCTCCAATCAATTTTATTTTTCCTTGTAGTTCCATTTTATTGTTTATTTCCTATTTTATTTACTCTCTTAATATACCTTTTATTTCATTAACTCAATAATAATTTCCATGCGCTATCGACATCGCCAAAACTTAAAAAATTTCGCACTCTTTTATGCTTTTCTCTATGCGAAGCATCCTTTATTTTAGGATATCGTTCCTGCAAGTCATTGATAAACAGTTGCACTTCTTCTTGTGTTGGCAAGGCTTCAACATTCCCTAACATTCCAAGATCGTTTCCTGATAAAATCATACTGTTTTTAATATGCTCCGGGAAACTATCTACACCTATTCCGAGTGTTGATAAGGGCTTGGGAATTTTAAAAAAACCCTTTCTTGCTCTGCTGTAATAACTGCCTCCGGCTCTTGCAACCAAATCTAATTTTTCCTGATTTATAGTTTCATCTTCATTTAAAACTTCGTTAGCGATATGAATTTTAACAACTTCACAAATAATTAGGCTTCCCGCTCCACCTTTGGTTCCTAATTTTATAATATCATTGACCTTGCATTCAAACTGAACAGGAGATTCTGCAACACGAAACGGTTTAACAATATCAGACTTTAGCATTGTTAATCCTGCTTTTTCAAACTCGTTAACACCTTCAGGATATTCTGTACTGCTCAAAGATGCTTGCTGAACAAGGTCGTGGTTTACCACATTAATAACAACTTCTTTAACTTGCTCAACATTTTCTAATGTGTGCTTTGTTGTATTATCTCTAACACGTCTTGCAGGCGAAAAAATCATAATTGGCGGATTTGCACTAAACACATTAAAGAAACTAAAAGGCGATAAATTCGGATTTCCTTCAGCATCTATTGTGCTTGCAAAGGCAATAGGTCTCGGAGCCACAGCACTTAACAAATAACTATGTAATTTACCTACTGAAAGGTTTTTAGGTTCAAAAGAAATCATTATTAATTAATTTGAGCAAAGTTAACAATCTATGCTTTAACAAAAAACCAATTTACTAACATCAGAAACAATAATATTAACATAATTGCATTATATTTAAAATTGAAATTTTTAATCCATGACATTTCCACAAAACACTAACTTTTTACGCTGGCTAATTATTATAGCATCTTTTATTATCATCTCATTAATTCTTTGGAATACCTATGTTTTCTTTCAAAATTTTAAGAATGAAGAACATTCAAAAATGCAGATTTGGTCTTCTGCCTATTATGAAATAAATGATAATAGTAACCTAAAAGATGATATTGGCGGATTACCGTTAGAAATAATACAGAGCAATAGCACAACTCCAATGATATTAACTGATAATGAAGGGAATATTCGTAATTACAGTAATATTTCAGATAAAAAAGCTAAAGATTCCTTATACCTCAAAAAGCTTATTTTAAAATTTAAAGATGAAAATAATCCTATAGAGGTAATCTATAAAAACGAAATTCAAAGTGTCATTTATTATGGCAACTCTCCTTTACTTAATAAACTGAAATATTATCCTCTTGCCTTATTACTTATAATTTTGCTTTTTGGAGCCGTTGTTTACTTCTTTTATAAGAGTTCGAAAGTTGCATCACAAAACAAACTCTGGTCTGGAATGGCAAAAGAAACAGCTCATCAAATAGGCACTCCTTTATCATCATTAATTGGTTGGGCGGAAATACTAAAAAGCGAAAACGTAAATCCAGATTATATTAAAGAAATTGAAAAAGATATTGAAAGATTGCAAACCATTACAGAGAGGTTTAGTAAGATTGGATCTATGCCTACACTTGAAAAAATTGATATAGTTAAAACTACAGCAGAATCTTACGACTATATAAAATCACGATCGTCGAAACATATAGATTTTGAATTTAATGCGCCTAACATAGCAATTAATGTGAATTTAAACGTTCAAATTTATAGCTGGACTATTGAAAACTTGGTTAAAAATGCGATTGATGCTATGAAAGGCAAAGGAAAACTTAAAATCGAGATTTTACCAAAAGACAATCTCGTACATATTAGAGTTTCTGATACTGGAAAAGGAATGCCGAAAAAGTTGTTTTACAAAATATTTGAAACAGGTTTTACCACTAAAAAGCGTGGTTGGGGTTTAGGATTATCTCTTGCAAAGCGCATTATAGAAGACTACCACAAAGGGAAAATAAAAGTTCTTTCTTCCGAAATTGATAAAGGCACAACGATACAAATTTCGCTCAAACAATTATAGATTTGAATGAATCTCTTCGGCAATAGCTTCAAACTCTTCTTTTGTAAAAGTAGCTTTTGTAGTAAATCTGTAATCTTCCATAGTATGTAACGGAATAAGATGCACATGTGCATGAGGAACTTCTAACCCAATTACAGAAACACCAACACGCTTACACGGAATTGTTTTCTCGATGGCAATTGCTACTGTTCTTGAAAATGACATCAATCCATTATAAGTCGTTTCGTCTAAATCAAAAATTTTATCGACTTCCATTTTTGGAATACAAAGCGTATGACCTTTAGTATTTGGGTTTACATCTAAAAACGCCAAAAACTCGTCAGTCTCTGCTATTTTGTAACAAGGTATTTCGCCATTAACTATTTTGGTGAAAATTGAAGACATTGTTTATTTAGATTAAAGAAAATATTCCTTTTTAAGATTAAAGACCGCTTCGCTTTTAAAACCAAGAAGAAGACTTAATTTTTAATTAGCTGAGTTTCTCTTGTAAATATAAAAAGATTCCTGTTTAAATTCGAAATATTCAGCTAAAACAAAAATGTAACCCTATATTTTTTAAAATGATTTTGGTTTTTACAAAACACAAAAAATCTTCTATCTCGAAATCTCTAAAATATCAAATTTTATAATCCCATTTGGAACTTGAATATCTGCAACATTACCAACCGATTTGCCAAGTAAACCCTTACCTATTGGTGAATTAACCGAAATTTTTCCTGAAGCTAAATCGGCTTCGCCATCAGCAACCAAAGTATAAGTCATTTCCATACCATTGGTTTGGTTTTTTATTTTAACTATTGATAACACTAAAACTTTTGAATCGTCTAATTGCGACTCATCAATTAATCGTGCTCCGGCTAAAGCGTCTTCAAGTTTATAAATTTTCATCTCTAACATTCCTTGTGCTTCTTTTGCTGCATCATATTCGGCATTCTCGCTTAAATCTCCTTTATCTCTAGCTTCTGCTATTGCACGAGAAGCACGTAAACGCTCAACATCTTTCAATTGCTTTAGTTCGGCTCTTAATTTTTTTAATCCTTCTTCAGTATAATAAGATACTTTACTCATAACTTCATCGTTTACTTCTAATATAAAAGATTTCGAACGCAAACTTCGAGACCTTAAACCTAAAATTCCGCTAAAAAAGCGAGATTAGTTCAACTATTTATTTTGAATGTATTGCTATACAACTTTTCAAAACAAAGTTCACTAACAAAAAAATCCCGTTCGCACGAGATTGTAAGGCAAATATACGAAATATTTAGTTCAATGTGTATTTTGTTGTAAATTGTGCAATATTTTATAGAACACTAAATTTGGTTAAATACATTTTATTAATGAGAACATTTTTTTTAATTCTAGTATCTTTTTTTATAATTAGTGCTTGTAGCAAAAGTGACGATAGTAATAACAATAATGCTTTTTTACCAAATATTGCTTTTGATACTGGAAGCTTAATTAATACCAATTTACCTCAATACAGTAATTTACAATTTGCTGGCAATTATATTGTTCTTAATAATCCATATGGTATTAATGGTACTGTACTTTTTTATGCAGGAGGAACAAATTATAATGCTTTTGAATTAAGTGATCCTAACCATATATTATCAACATGTTCTAGCCTAACCGTTAATGGCATTATAGCATCTTGCGATTGTGACGACGATAATGCCTACGATATTTTAATAGGTCTTGGACAAGAAGGCACCACAGGACAATATGCCCTTAAACGATACTTTGTTGAAGTTAATGGTAATATTATTAGGGTTTTTAATAATTAAAATTTTAAAGTTAGTCCTAACAAAAAGTTGGTAGTTGCTTGCGGATAATATCCTGCTCCTTCAATAGTTGTAGTTTCTCCAGGAACAGACCACGTATCATTATAAGTAAAATAATAGCCGTTAGATACATATTTCTCTCCAAAAATGTTATTCACTAAACCCGAAAAAATTATTGATTTAAAAATTGAATTGGTTTTAATTTCATAAGTGATGCTTAAATCATTTACAAAATAGCTTTCTAATTTGGATACTTCCGAATCTGTGTTTCCCATAAATTGCTCCCCAACATATTTGCTCAATAAATAGAACTGTAAATTTTCATTTGGCTGAAACACTAAAGCATTTGCTGCAACAATTTGAGGAGAAAACGAAATATTTGTTTTACCAAGATTTACCAATATACCATCTATCTGAGAAAATGTTTCTTTATTTTTATTGGAACTTATTGTAAAATTTGGTTGAATTGCAAACTTGCTGGAAACTTGAATTGTAGCATCAACTTCCAATCCTAATCTGTAACTGTTGCCGTTATTTGCTCTAATTGGTGTGCCAACATCGCTAATAGCTCCTGTTAAAACCAATTGCTCATTGTATAACATAAAATAAGCGTTTGTATTTATTTTAAATTTATTATTTGTGTGTCTCCAGCCTAATTCAAAATCGTTAAGTTGTTCTGGTTTTATATTTAGATTGTTTTTAAAATCGCTTCTGCTTGGTTCTCGATTTGCTCTTGCATACGAAAAATACAGATGGTTTTTGTTGTTTAATTTGTAAGTAATCCCAGCTTTTGGGTTGAAGAATTTATAATTTTCATTTATCATAAATACTTCTCGATTAGAGTTGGTTCCAAACGTTTTATAATCTACAAAACGCAGTTGTAAATCGCCATAAAGACTAATCTTTTCATTCAATCGATACGTTGCTTTTGCAAATGTGCTGAAGTCATTTTTCTTTGAATTTCCATCGTAATAACGATCTCTAATTTGACTATTACTGGCAAATTCAGCCCAAATTACTTCACCAAAATGATCGCCTTTATAACTGCTAAACGATCCTCCAAATATGAAGTCGATTTTATCATTTTTATAATTCGCGTTAACATTTACTACGTAAAAATCGTTGTCTAACCAACGACGACGAATTAAGTCTGTAGTGCTTATAGTTTCTCCTCCAATAGTAATTTCTTCGAAATTATAATCCGCAAAATCCTGATCTTCTTTGTATTGTTCAAAAAAGCCTCGACCATATGTATAGTTTAATCCTATATTAGTTGACCAATTATTATTAATCCGTTCGTTCCAATGTAATTGATAATGGTCTTGTTTGTAGTTGTCCACTTCGTTATCATAAAACTGAATATTGCCTTCGTCATTAGTATAAATTCCTGAAGGGTTGAAAGTTCTGTCAGTTGCTAAAGTTTCAGCATCAATACCATTCCAAGCTTGGTAAGTAATTTCATGCCCTCCAAAAACTAAAGCTTTTATTAATGTGTTATCTTCAACATAAGCTGCCTGCAAGAAATACGATTTTAAATCGGAAGTCGCTCTATCAATATAACCATCCGATTTTATTTGCGACAAACGTCCAGCGATTTCAAAATGATTATTGAGTTTTCCTGTACTAAATTTTAAGGTGTGTTTTCTGGTATTATAGCTTCCAAAGCTATTAGAAATTTCGGCATTAGCTTTTTCTGAAATTGCATCAGTTAAAATATTAATACTTGCGCCAAATGCTCCTGAACCGTTTGTTGAAGTGCCAACACCTCGTTGTAATTGTAAGCTTTCGACCGATGATGTAAAATCTGGCAAATCTACCCAAAAAGTTCCGAGTGATTCTGCATCATTATACGGAATTCCGTTAATGGTAATATTAGTAGATTGTGCGCTTACACCACGAATTCTAATTCCAGTATAGCCAACTCCTGCACCTGCGTCGCTTGTTGTTACAACAGAAGGTAAGAAATTTAAAAGTATAGGAATGTCTTGTCCAAGATTGCGTTTTTCTAAATCTTTTTTGGTTATGTTTGAATGTGTGATTGGAGACGTTGCTCTAACACGAACAGCTTTTACTAAAACTTCGTCTAATTGTTCTGTTTTAGTTGAATCTTGCTCTATTTTTTGTTGTGCAAAAGAGGAAATGTTTAGAAAAAGAAAAAAGAAAAAAGAAAAAATGGATTCCTGCCTACGCAGAAATGACAAAATTATAAATAAATTTTTCATTCGAAAAAAAATTATCGAATAAAAAGAGGTTATTATTCTTTGTTGTTAATAGAAATAAAACGACGATTTTCGCCTTCCTAAACAGCATTACCTGTTCCAGGTTCAATGGGTTTGATCTCAGCCTTTCGATTTACGAATTGTAATTTTTATATTTACGATTTATAAATTGAAAAATCGTCAATTATAATTCTACAATCGTCAATCAAAAAGCACCCCTTTTTTGAGAACGCTGCAAATATAATTACAAATTATGAATTATGAATTATGAATTGGGAATTATTTTTCACTCTGAAATATGTAACACCAATTTTTGTTCAGAAATGGAATATCATTGTAATATTATGATAATAACATCGCAAAAAATTAACTGTTAATATCTGGTTTTTTTCTATGTCCCTTTTTTATAGAATGTTTTCGCTTGTCTTCCTGACGTTTTTTAACAACTGCTTTAGGGATTTTTGTTGTCTTTCGTTCTTTGGGGACAATTAACCCTTCGTTAATTAAATCTATAAATCGCTTTGTTACCAACTCTTTATTTTTATGTTGGCTTCTACTTTCGTCACTATTTAAAATTAAAATGTGTTGTTTCGTAAGTTTAGTGCTTAACCTTTTTAAGAGAAGTTCTTTTTCTTCTTCAGATAAGGCTTCAGATTTTAAAACATCAAAAGAGAGCATAACTTTAGAGGACACTTTATTAACGTGTTGTCCTCCAGCTCCACTACTTCTAACGGCTTTAAAGGTTACTTCAGATATTAATAAATCCGTTTTCAAAATTAAATGAGTTGATGTTGAGGTTTTAACAAATCGTTTACTGTTTTAACAGGATTAAAGGTAATTAAAGGCACTTCTACAAAAATGGTGTTCCAAAACGCCATACTTCCGTTCCATAAACCTGGTAATTCAAGAGCTTTTAAGTCTTTTCCTGTTTTTGTTTTCATCGTTATAAAAGCAGTATTGTCATCAACAAAATTGGTAAGATCAAAAGGTTCTCCTTTATAATTTTTAATTCCGCAAACTAAATCTACCGGATTAAAATGGGTTGCATTTTTTAGTATTTCTTTTTGATGTTTATTCTTTTTATCAATTTGAGCCGACTCTACGATTTGTAATGATACTGTACCGTTTTCGTCATTTACCCAAAATGGCCCTCCACCCGGTTCGCCTTCATTTTTTACCATTCCACAAACACGAATGGGTTTGTTGAGTTTTTCTCTTAAATACTCTATTTGAGATTTGATCGAATATTTTTCGAATTCACTAACTATTGACACATTCAGTTTATCTGATAAAAATTGAAGCATTTCAAAAAGTTCTTCTTCTTTTAAATCCTTATTTTCCAAACGCTTTAAATACAAAAATGTTCGCTGTTGGATTTGGAGCAAAATACCTCCAAGTAATTTTTTAAAATAAACTACTTCTTCTTTAAATTTATTTACAACAACATTATCTATGTTTTTAATAAATACAATATCAGCTTTAATTTCATTAAGGTTTTCTAATAACGCGCCATGTCCCGAAGGCCTAAACACTAAACTTCCATCATCGTTTCTAAAAGGTTCATTTTGGTTTGTAACTGCAATCGTATCGGTAGAATTTTTTTGATATGAAAACAAAATATTAAATGTTGTATTGGTTTTTTCTTCTACATCTTCTTCAATGAATTTAAATTCTTCATCAAATTTATGATTGTGCTTTTCGGAAATTGTAAAAAGCAAATCGGCTTGGTTGTTCCCTGAAGCGTATAAGGCAGCTTCAAATAAATGCTCTTCAAAAGCAGTAGAAACGTGTTTTTTATATCTGTGAAAAGGCAATAACCCTTTCGGAAAAGAAGAAAAGTTTAATCGATCTTCGTTCAACATTGTTTTTATAAACTCAACGCACTTCTCGTTATAAAGCAAGTCGTTAAAATTTGGGATTTTCTTATGGGTTTTATGGACAACTTCTTCAAAAAAAGGGAGCTTTTCTAAACCTACCAAAAACAATGAAAGCTCTCTATCCTTATGCTTATTTATATAGGAATTAATACTTTCTTGTGAAGGATTATACGTTTTAATAAACTGAAACAGAAAATTGAACATTCGTGTTGCTGCGCCAGAAGCTGGTACAAATTTTACTATAGAAAGGTCGTCTCGTTTACTGTCAAAAAGAGTAACATACTTTTTGGTTTCTTCTGTATTTAAAGAAAGAATTCCTTTTCCTAGTGTTGCAGCACTTTCAAGATTTATAAAAGACATTCCTTTTTTAAAAAAGTCTATTTGAGTGTTTACTTCATCAAGTGTTAATCCTTTTTCTTCTATTTGTTGTATGTCTTTTTCTGAAAAATTCAAGGCTTATTTTTAATTAATCGATCTATATGTTTTACTGCTTTTGCCAAGCGTTCTTTTTTATTTCCTTTGAGTAAAATATAAGGCCTGTTATATTTTTTTAATGCCTCTTCAAAAGCTTTAAACATACGCTCTCTTTCATTTGGTTTATCGCGTAAATCATCGGCTTCCCAAGGTGTATCAATATAGGTTAAAAAATATAAATCGTAAGTATTCTCTAAAGCATATTTTTCTAAATTTGGATCGCAACTGCCAACGTAATACGCTTCTGAATATACTTTAGTTTCCAACAAATCTGTATCGCAAATTAAAACTGAATTTGTTTTTTGAGCCAAGTCATTTTCAAGTTTCATTTGTCCAATAACTATGGGTAATAAATCTTCAGGTTCACAAGTTTTGCGCTCGTTATTCCATTTATCCTGAAGATATCTACGAGCATATTCTCGTACCCAAATTGAATTGTAATGTCTTGCCAATTTCTCGGCAAGTGTTGTTTTGCCAGTAGATTCTGGACCAAATAAAACTACTTTTATACAGTTTGAAGGTTGCTGTTTAAGTTTTTTTTCCATTGTTTATATCCTAAATAGGCTAATATTAAAAATATGGAATACTGTATTCCTGTAAATCCATATCCTTTTACAAAATATAACGGAATTGATGCAATGTTACCTATAATCCATAATGTCCAGTTTTCAATTTTCTTTAGTGCCATTAACCACATAGCAGCAAAAAATATTCCGGTTGTAAAAGTATCAATAAAAGGGGTTACTTTTCTGAAATCTTCAAGTGACCCTGAAAAAATATTAGTGAAAGCAAAGTGAATACTTTCTACGAAATTTAAAGTGTTAGGCATTACGTTATAATGTCTGTAAACTACAATAACAAATATTGAAGTAAATACAAAAATTCCTATTGCTTTTATCTTATCTAATCTATTTGTCCTTGAAATTTTAATGTGATTGTGCTTGTCATCAATTATTTTGCTCCACATATACCAGCCATAAATACTCATAAGTGTAAAGTAAATATTGATAATTAAATCACCATATAAGTTCCATTGAGATAATAAGTAAACATACAATCCTGTACTTATAATTCCTGTTGGATACACCAATATGTTTTCTCGTTTTGCAAAGAAGACACTCAATACCCCAAGAAATGCAGCAATAAATTCTAAAACAATATTAATAACTGGAGCTGATTTGTATGGCTCAAGAAAGAAGTCTATAATCTCTGTCATAATAATTTATTCATAAACAATTCATCTTCTTCAAAAGCTGTTCCAATTACAACTAAATCTGCACCAGATACGTAAGCATTATTCAATTGCTTTTTTGTTCGTATTCCTCCTCCAACAATTAACGGAATTTGAATTGCATTTTTCACTTCTGAAATCATTTTGGTGTCAATAGGATGTGTTGCTCCACTTCCAACTTCAAGATAAATTAATTTCATTCCTAATAACTCTCCCGCAAGAGCCGTATCTACAACTAATTGAATATCATTGCGCGACATTGGTAGTGTTTGTGTGACTTTTTGAACTGATGTCTCCTTGCCATTTTCAATTAAAATATATCCTGTTGGAATCACTTCTAAATCTATCTTTTTTAATTTTGAAACAGCCTTAACATGCTTACCTATTAAATACTCTGATTGTCGTCCAGAAATTAATGATAAAAACAAAATAGCATCCGCTTGTTCTGCAATTTGAGAAACATCTCCAGGAAATACAATAACTGGAAGATTTGTATACTTCTTTATTTCTGAAACCAATTTTTCAGTTTTATTATCTTCAACGATACTTCCTCCAACAAAAATATGAGTTGCCATTGATGCATTTACACTTTTAATAATCTTTAAAGCCATTTCAATGGCAACTCATATTTTTGTTGGAGGAAGTAACGTAGGCACAAGTAAAACCTTCAAACTCAAAATAATTAGCTATAAAACGGTGTTTTATATTTTCATAATCTATCCAAACCGTTGTAAGTTGGTCTTCAAGAGTAAAAGGAATTACTAATGTATGCTGCGTAAAACTCAATCTAGGAACAGCAAATAATTTATACAGAGACTCTTTAATACACCAAATTACGGTCAACTTCTTTATATATTCAATATCTTCAACTATTAAATATTGGCTTTCATAAGCTATAAATCTACTCGCTATTTTAACAATTTTATCACGTTGTTTTTCAATGTCAATACCTATTTCAAAATCACTAATTATAATTGCTGAAAACATAAATGAGTGCGTAATTGAAATATACTTTCCATCATTTAAATAAGGCTTCCCATTTTCATCATAATGTAACTTAATATCTTTATAACCAAATTCTTTTAATAACAAACGAACACTTAAAAACCCAAGTTGGTGCATCTCACTTTTCATACCCAAAACACGCTCTAAACTCCTAGTTTTTAAATCAATGGATTCCATCAAATCTTTATATGATTCAGTGATCTTCCAGATTTTAACAGTAGTTTGTGAGTTATGATGAATTGTTTTATAAAGAGGCATTTATATATCTAGAAGTTATTGATTATCTTTGCATTCGCAAATTAATAATTACAAAGACAAATATACTAATATGAACACAAAAACAATTCCTCATGTTGCACATAAAGTGAAAGACTTATCGCTTGCAGATTGGGGACGTAAAGAAATAGAATTGGCAGAAGCAGAAATGCCTGGATTAATGAGTCTTCGTGATGAATACAAAGATTCTCAACCTCTTAAAGGTGCTCGAATTGCTGGTTGTTTACACATGACGATTCAAACCGCTGTTTTAATTGAAACCTTACAAGCTCTTGGAGCAGAAGTTACATGGAGTTCTTGTAACATTTTCTCTACTCAAGATCAAGCTGCTGCTGCAATTGCTGCTGCAGGAACTGCTGTGTACGCTTGGAAAGATATGACCCAAAAAGAGTTTGATTGGTGTATTGAACAAACCCTTTTCTTTGGTGAAGACCGAAAACCCTTAAATCTAATTCTTGATGATGGTGGTGATTTAACCAATATGGTGTTAGATAAATATCCTGAATTAACCGAAGGCATTAACGGATTAAGTGAAGAAACCACAACTGGAGTTCATCGTTTATACGACCGAATGAAAGCAGGAACATTACCAATGCCTGCAATAAATGTAAACGATTCGGTAACTAAAAGCAAGTTTGATAATAAATATGGTTGTCGCGAAAGTGCTGTAGATGCAATTCGTCGTGCAACAGACTTAATGCTTGCCGGAAGACGCGTTGTTGTTTGTGGCTATGGCGATGTTGGCAAAGGAACTGCTGCATCTTTTAAAGGTGCAGGAAGTATTGTAACTGTAACAGAGATCGACCCGATTTGTGCTTTACAAGCTGCAATGGACGGTTTTGAAGTGAAGAAATTGGAAACAGTTATTGGCAATGCAGATATTATAATTACTACTACTGGCAATAAAGATATTGTTCAAGGGCGTCACTTTGAAGCTTTGAAAGACAAAGCTATTGTTTGTAATATTGGTCATTTTGATAACGAAATTGATATGGCGTGGTTAAACGATAATTATGGACATACCAAAGACACCATCAAACCACAAGTAGATAAATATACTATAAACGGAAAAGACATTATTATTCTTGCTGAAGGTCGTTTGGTTAATTTAGGCTGTGCTACAGGACACCCTAGTTTTGTAATGAGTAACTCGTTTACAAACCAAACATTGGCACAATTAGAACTTTGGAATAATAGAGATGCCTACGAAAATAAAGTATATATGTTGCCCAAACATCTTGATGAAAAAGTAGCAAAATTACATTTAGCAAAAATTGGAGTAGAACTTACTGAACTTCGTAAAGACCAAGCCGATTATATTGGTGTAAAAATTGAAGGACCATACAAGCCTGAGTATTATAGATATTAAAATTCCCACAAAAGTGGGAATCTCAAATTCCAAAATACAAATACAAAATCCCAAACAATTTATGTTTGGGATTATTGTTTTATGATAGGCTGTGTAATTTCAATTTGTTGAAATTGTATCGAGTAGATGAATACTAAAATTAGAACCCTAACTGTAACGATATTTTAGGCAAGACAAGAAATAATAAAAAGCCCTTCCTGTTTCCAGAAAGAGCTTTTAAATATTTTAAAAGAAATGAGTTTCTTAAGCCTCAAAAGGCACTATAGAAACATACGATTTGTTATTTCTTTTCTTTGTAAATTTTACAAGACCATCAACTCTGGCATGTAATGTATGATCTTTTCCAGCATACACATTCTCTCCAGGATGATGTGTTGTACCTCTTTGTCTAATGATAATGTTCCCAGCTATTGCAGCTTGACCACCAAATATCTTAACTCCTAATCGTTTCGATTCTGATTCTCTACCGTTTTTCGAACTTCCAACTCCTTTTTTATGTGCCATTTTATTTCTATTTTATAGTTTATAATTAACTTAAAGCAGTTATTAAGTCGGCTTTCTTCATTCCGGAAATTCCAGTTATTCCTTTAGCTTTTGCCATGTCTTTTAATTGAGCAACTGTCATTTTGCTCAAATCTTGAGTTGCTTTTTCTTTCTTGCCTACCGTAGCTTTAACAGAGGTAGGTTTAGCAGTTTTGGTTTCTACCTTTGGAGTAGTAGTCGTTTTAGCTTTTGGCTTGTCTGCTGCAGCCTTGGCAGAAACAGGTTTTGCTCCTGAAATTAAAATTTTTTCAATTAAAATTTCGGTTAAAGATTGTCTGTGTCCGTTTTTAACACGATAACCTTTACGTCTTTTCTTTTTAAAGACGATTACTTTATCACCTTTAAGGTGTTTTAAGACTTTTGCACTTACTTGTGCTCCGCCTATAGCTGGGGCGCCAATAGTTACTTTATCACCATCACTTAAAAGAAGTACATTATCGAAAGCTACTTGCTTTCCCTCTTCAGTTTGTAAACGGTGAACAAATACTTTTTGGTCTTTTACAACTTTAAATTGTTGCCCTGCTATCTCTATAATTGCGTACATAGCGTAACGTTTTATGAATAAATTTGTTCAAAAAATAAGCCTGCCTGTCGGAAGGCGGGTGCAAATATACTGCTAAATAATTAACCAACAAGCGATTTATTTGTTTTGAGGAATATTTCTGCTATTTTTAAAAAGTTGCATAAATGCCAAAGTTAAAATTACTGTTGTTGTAAAGCCCATAATTGCAACACCAAATGCTACTGAACCAATACCAATATTATAACCTCCTTTAAAGACCTCGAGTAACTTAATAAGAAAATCCGTATTAACCTCTGTGGCATAAAAAGTGAAGAATACTGTAAAAATAATAGTTGCTACAAAGCCAGTAACAATGCCAGTAGTAAAACCAGTAGTATAATTAAACTTACTGGCTTCCCTTAATTTATGTGATTTTATAGCTTCGTAGATTCCGAATGCAGTAATAACACTATTAAATAAACTGTAAATAGGAGAAGTATGTAAATTAAAAAGTGATAAAATTAAAAAATATGCAATTAAAGAGCCGCTAATTGCAATTCCGAAGCGTACAGGTAATGTTACTTTTTTCATAATAACAGATAACATTAAACTTCTTTAAATTTCGGAAAAAAATAGTATCTTTCCTATAAAATTTGTTTTTTATTTTATTTCGCAGTTTAGTGTATAGTATTTTGAAGAATATTATTACTGCGCATAATTAATGGCATAAATATTAGCGTTAAAACTAAAGTTGTTAAGAAACCCATAATAGCTACTGTTGACAAAATAAGAATTACACCAAAAATTAAAATTCCATCCTCAAGCATTGGCACTACGTTTAAATTGTCTTTAAATTCAAAATAATTTGATTCAGAGCTGGAATAATATATTATTTCGTGTCTATTAAATGATTCTAGAAACCTAATGAAGAAATCTGTATCAATTTCTACAACATAAAAAGCAAAAAATATGGTAAAAATAATAGTTGCTATAAAGCCTGTAAAAATACCAGTGGTAAAACCATTAGTAAAATTAAACTTGTCGCCTTCCGTTAATTTGAAAGATTTTATAGCTTCATATATTCCAAATGAAATAATAACACTATTAAATAAACTATAAATAGGAGACGTATGCACATTAAAAAGTGATAGGATTAAAAAATATGCAATCAACGAGGCACTAATCGCAATTCCGAAACGAATAGGTAATCCTATTTTTTTCATGATGGTTGGATAGCATTAATACTTTTTAAATTTCGGAATAAATTTGCGGTTTTCCTATAAATTCAGTGTTGTTTTTTACTTTTACTATAACAATAATGACTCTCATTTCATATTTTTGTAAACCTTTGTAACGTTCTTTAAATGTTAAAGACCTATATTAAATTACATAATCAAAATTAAAACACATGAAAAAACGCTTATTTGCTTCAGCTGCTTTTGTATTAGCTTGTTTTACAGCTTCTGCACAAGAAGTTACATTTGAAGAATTCGATCTAAACAACGGATTACACGTTATTATGCACCAAGACAACACTGCGCCAGTAATAACCGTTGGAGTTATGTATAACGTTGGAGGAAAAGATTTAGGAGGAAATGGCAATCCTGAAAGAACTGGATTTGCTCACTTTTTTGAACATTTATTATTTGAAGGAACCGAAAACATTGAGAGAGGCAAATGGTTTGAAATAGTAGCTTCTAATGGAGGCTCTAACAATGCCAATACCTCAATAGATAGAACTTATTATTATGAAGTATTTCCTTCTAATAATTTAGAATTAGGTCTTTGGATGGAATCGGAGCGTATGCTTCATCCTGTAATTGACCAAATTGGTGTCGATACGCAGAATGAAGTTGTAAAAGAAGAAAAACGTTCGAGTTATGACAACAGACCTTATGGACAACTATTATTTGCAATAAATGAAAACTTATTTAATGTCCATCCTTATAAGAATAAAAATATTGGCGAAATGGAGCATCTTGATGCTGCTACTTTAGATGAATTTATAGCCTATCATGAGCAATTTTACGGACCAAATAATGCAGTTTTAGTTGTTGCTGGCGATATAGATTTAGCAAAAGCAAAAGAACTTATAAAAAAATACTTTAATGAAATTCCTAAAGGTCCAGAGGTTACGAGAAATTTCCCTAAAGAAACACCAATCAACGAAACTATCAAGGCAACTGTTTATGATGCTAATATTCAAATTCCTGCAATTGTAGCAACTTATAGAACTCCTGGATTTAAAGAACGGGATTCGTATATCTTAAATATGGTATCTTCATATTTAAGTGATGGCAAAAGCTCAAAGCTTTACAAAAAATTGGTGGATGAGCAAAAACAAGCGCTTGAAGTAGCTGCGGTAAACATTCCTCAAAAGGACTATAGTATTTATGCCCTTTTTAGCTTGCCTCTTGGTAAAGTTTCTCTTGCAGATTTACTTGCAGAGATGGACGAAGAAATAGTGAAAATGCAAACCGAATTAATTTCAGAAAAAGACTATCAAAAACTTCAAAATAAATTCGAAAACCGTTTTGTAAACTCAAATTCAAGTATTCAAGGCATCGCTAATTCTTTAGTAAAGTATTATTTGCTCTACGACGATATTAATTTAATAAACGATCAAATTAACATTTACCGTTCTATTACCCGAGAAGAAATTCAAACCGTAGTAAAAAAATATTTAAACCCGAATCAAAGAGTGGTTATAGAATATTTGCCTAAAAAAGATAATCAATAAAAGAATTTACACTCATGAAACGAGCATGCTAAAAAGTTTAATTCACGAAAAAATGATTATTGCGAACAGCATAGCGCGTCCCGAATTTATCTAGGGATAACCGTTAAAAAACAAAAAATATAAACACATGAAAACTAATATTATATTAATCACATTATTTTTATTATCATTAGGCGGAAATGCCCAAATTGATAGATCGCAACAGCCTAAACCAGGACCAGCACCTAAAATTACCTTAAATGTTCCTCAAGAATTTGTATTGGAAAACGGAATGAAAATTCTCGTTGTAGAAAACCATAAGCTTCCCAGAGTTTCCTATAGTTTACGAATTGACAATGCTCCAATTACTGAAGGCGATAAAGCAGGAGTATCTAGCCTCTTGGGAGCAATGCTAGGTAATGGTACTACCTCTATTTCTAAAGACGATTTTAATGAAGAAATTGATTTTCTAGGCGCTAGCTTACGTTTTGGATCCGAAAGTGCTTTTGTAAGCGCATTGTCTAAATACTCTGAACGGATGCTAGAATTAATGGCAGATGCCGCTATACATCCATTACTAACTGAAGAAGAATTTCAAAAAGAAAAAGACAAACTTATTGAAGGATTAAAATCACAAGAAAAAAGTGTAGATGCTGTAGCAGGTAGAGTGGGCAGAGCATTATCCTATGGAGTAAAACATCCCTATGGCGAATTTATAACCAAAAAAACCGTTAACAATGTAACTTTAGAAAATGTAAATGCTTTTTACCAATCGTATTTTAATCCTAACAATACATATTTGGTTATAATTGGTGATATCGATTTTAAAACCATTAAGCCACAAATTGAGACCTATTTTGGAGCTTGGAAAAAACCTATAGAAATCACATCAAATGTACCTAAGGCTAAACCAAATGTACAATACACACAAATTAATTTTGTGGACATGCCAAATGCTGTACAATCTAATATTTCGCTTACCAATAATGTTAATTTAAAAATGAAGGACGTCGATTATCATGCTGTTCTAATTACAAACAAAATTTTAGGCGGTGGTTTTAATAGTTATTTAAATATAAACCTTCGCGAAGAACATGCCTATACTTATGGGGCTAGTTCTAGGGTTGGTTCTAGTAAATATACATCTCGTTTTACCGCTGGTGCAGCAGTAAGAAATGCGGTAACGGATAGTTCGGTAGTTCAAATTTTAAAAGAAATTAAACGTATTAAAACCGAACTTGTAACTGATAAAGCATTGGCAAATGCCAAAGCAAAATATGTTGGAGATTTTGTATTAGCACTTGAAAGACCTCAAACTATTGCTCGCTATGCCTTAAATATAAAAATAAACGATTTGCCTACAGATTTTTACACTACCTATCTTGAAAAAATAAATGCAGTAACCATAGAAGATGTAAAACGTATTGCAAATATCTATTTTAAAACCGAAAACGCACGAATTGTTGTGGTTGGTAAAGGAAGTGACGTAATCGCGAACCTAGAAAAAACAGGAATCCCAATAAAATATTTTGATGCCTATGCCAATCCTGTGGAAAAGCCAGAATTTACAAAACCAATACCTAGTGGTATAACCGCGCAAAACGTTATTAATAATTACATAGCAGCAATTGGTGGTAGAGATAATGCCATGGCTGTAAAAACACTACTTACTAGTGCCGATGTTACTATTGAAGGGGCTCCTTTTTCTCCAAAAGCAGAAATAAAACTAATGGTTCCTAATAAAGAATATTTAGAAATGAGTGTGGAAGGTATGGGTGTTTTAATGAAACAAAAATTTAACGGAGAAACAGGTTACATTGAACAACAGGGACGAAAAACGCCTATAGAAGGTGAAATGCTTGCAAAACAAAAAAATAAAATAGTGCTATTCCCTGAGCTATATTATAATAAAACCTATAAATTAACTCTAGAAAGTGTAAATACAATAAATGGTAATGACGTTTATAAAGTTAAAATTGAAAAAGATGGCGAAACCTCTTTTAAATATTACAATACAGAAACAGGTTTGTTAGCCCGTGAAGAAAGTAGTATGACTATGGGAGGTCATGAAATAACAACTATTGTAGATTATTCAAAATATTCTCCAGTAAAAGGAGTACAATTCCCCTACCATCAAATTGTTAAATCTGGAGCCCAAACACTCATTTTCAATATTAATAACGTAATTGTTAACGAAGGCGTTACCGACGAAGATTTTAATTAATTTCGCATATAATTTAATATAAATACATATGAAAACATTAAAAAATATTTTAACACTAGTAGTACTAGTCACAATTTTTACTGCCTGCAAAAATGAAACACAACCCGAAATAAAAACCATAGAGGTTGAAACCACTAGCAACATTGCAAAAAAAGAATTAAATCCTAATGCTACGTATGCTAAAGCCGAGTTTAGCATTGCTGGAATGACTTGCAAAATTGGATGTGCAAAAACCATAGAAAAGAAAATTGCGACTATGGATGGCGTTAAATATGCAACTGTTGATTTTGATAGAAATTTAGCTATGGTAGAATATGACGAAGCACTAGTTAACCCTAATTCTTTAGAAGAAACGGTAACAAATCTTGCAGATATTTACAAAGTTAGCGACATGAAAGTTGTTGAAAATTTTTCAGAAGTTAGCCTATCTAAAGACAAAGAATGCAAAGCTAAATGTACCCATGACTGTACTAAAAAAGACTGTGCGAAATGTATTGAAAAATCTGCTGAATGTAAAAAGAAATGTGATACTATGAAATCCAAAGCATAACAAAAATATATCTTGTAAAAAAAGCCACTAAAAAGCGGCTTTTTTTATTGTAATTTCTTCAATAGCTTTTGTGCTTGCTTAAAATCTTCAACATCTTCTGGAATTGTTTTAAGAATATTTATACACGCTTTATTTTCTTTTTGTTTTAACTTACTTAATGCTAAATACCAAGTGGCTTTATTTTTATATGCCGAAGTACCTTTACTCAAGTTTTTCAACAATAAATCTGCAACTTCAAAATTATCGAGCTCAATATTAGCAATCGCTCTATAAAATTGAAACTCTGTATTAGTATTGTCTGTTTCAAGTAATTCTTTAAAAGCCTTGTCTGCTTCAGCATAATTAGCAGTGTTAAATGCAATCTCTGCGTTTTTTACAGTTGATTCTTGTTCTCCTCTAATCGTTAAACTTATAGTATCGTAATTAGAAAAATCGCTATATGTTGGATTCGAAAAATTATTAAAAACAAACAATCCTAAAAGCGCTACAAAACTAGCAGCAACAGTATATTTCCAAGGTAAGAATTTGATAGTTTTGGTTTCTGTTGCCTCTTTGTTAAAATAATCTTCTGAAACTTTGTACAGGTTGTTTTTAAAAGCTTTTGATTGCTCCTCGTTTCCAAACTTATATTCTAAAAAGTTATTAAGGTCTTTATATGTAGCAAATTCCTTTTTAAACTCTTGGTCGTTTTGTAATCTGTTTTCAAAAGTAGCCCTTTCTTCTAAAGACAATGTTTTAGATATATAGCCTTCAAATAGTATGTGATCTTGATTGTTCATGGCTTTAATTATAAAGTTGGTTATACTTTGGCGACTCTTTTACTAGCTTGGTTAATTTACCTATACATAACGATTTCTTTTTTCTTGCATAAGCATATGTTACACCTAAGCTTTTAGCTACCTCTTCCATAGATTTTATTTTAAAAGTAGCTTTAAGTAAGTCTTTGCAAGCTGTTCCTAGTTGTTGAAACATTAAATTGAATAAATGTTGTTTTTCTTCAAATAAATCAGTTTCATCAACTAATTCTAGAGCACTGTCATTTTTAGATAAGGTCTCTTCATTAATTGTTACCTCTTTTTTATTTGTTTTTTTTAATTCGTTTAACCATTTCCGTTTACATAATAAAAAGAAGTAAGCGTCAAATGGACAAGTAAGCTGAAGGTTTTTTTCTTTTGCCTGATTGTAAATTGTAATTAATACCTCTTGAATAATATCTTTGGCACTATCTTCATCACCACTATTACTCTTTATATAACTAATTACTTTAGGCGCAAATTTGTTATAAATAGCCTGAATAACAAATGAATTGTTTCCTAACAATCCTTCAATATATTTTTGATCCTCGTGTAGCTGTTTATCGCTCATTAGCGCTTTAATTTTCAACTAAAATATAAAAACTTTAAAACAAAAGGGTAACAATTTTAAAAGGATATTGATATAAGGCTGTAACAACAAAAAGATGTTACTCAAAAACAAATAAAATAAACTTTTAAAAACAACAATTATGAGAAATTTAAAAATAACTTTAAGAGTATTATTGATTTTATCAATCTCTATGAATTTTATAGGATGTGATAATGATACTAATCCCTTAAATAATGTTTGCGAAGAGAATTATGTAACAAATGCAATTACAACAGCTTTTACAACTGGAACTTATTATGACGATATTCCAGATTTAATGGATGTTGAAATACAAGAGTATGAAATTAAAATCAATGCCAATGGAGAAATATGTAGTATAGGATATGAAGCTCCATCAGCATATCCATCAGGAGAGTATGAAATGAGAATAAGTAAAAATGGTTTTCTTGTTTATGATGGAGTTCATATGTTTTCTCAAAGTTTTTCGTATCAACCACTAAATTTTGGAGCAGTAATTGGTGTGTCAAGCGGAGATATAATTAAAGTTAGTAGAAAAACAGTGGCATTAAATTCAATAAGTGAAACTGTAGGGAGAGTTTTAGTAAGGTCAGATAGGTTAGAATTTCTATTCCCAATAACAGTAGGAAATGTAACTTTTTTAAGTTCTAGACTTTATGGAGAGAGCGGTAGTTGGGCAGCAGTTTTTGGAAACAATGTTTATTCTATAGAAGATAAAGCAATTCCATATATAGGTTTAGGATTCAAGGTATATTAGTTTTAGGCATCAATAGATTGCCGTAAAGTCTAAAAAAAGTGATGCTATAATGGCATCACTTTTTTTATGTTTGCCACAGAAATATATTTTTTACAATAAAACAGGGTAATAATCTTTACACACTATTTATATAAAGATGTAGCAACAAAAAAGTTGCACAAAAAATTAAATAATAACAAAAAACAATTTATTAAAAACAAAAATTATGAAAACTTTAAAAAATTTATTCGGATCACTTTTAATGGCAGCATTACTATTTACAAGTTGTGATAATGATAACGATCCAACCAATAATGTGTGTGAAGATTTTTACGCCCAGAATTTTATTGTAAGTGCTTTTTCTACTGCAAATGGCTATGACGATTTGCCAGAATATATGGATGCAGGCATTCAAGAATACGATATTAAAATCAATGCTGATGGAGAAATATGTAGTATAGGTTACCCAAACCCAAGTACTTATGTAGGAGGAACATACATTATGGAGGTTATAAACCAAAGATCTGGTGCTTCTTATTCAGGAAATCATATTTTTACTGTGGGACCTAATTTAGATTATCAACCTATTACTCCTAATTGTATCTAGTGGAGATATTATTACTGTCAGACGAACTATAGTGCCAGCATTCTCAAATACTAATGCAATTCTTGGGCGAATTTTAAGACGTTCGGATTCCTCAGATGTACCATATCCTATAATTCAGGGAAATGTTGATTTTCTGAGGTCAGATTTTGATGGAGCTGGTACTGGTCCTTTCAGTAATTTCGCACAACCATATATTGCTTTAGGTTTTAAGGTAAATTAGTTTTAGGCATCAATAGATTGCCGTAAAGTCTAAAAAAAATAACGCAAAATATTTTA